>NZ_CAWQAF010000088.1:0-171683 GCF_963892745.1 Yersinia sp. Marseille-Q3913
TTCGATATCGTCTTGCGAGTGCCCACACAGATTGTCTGATAAATTGTTAAAGAGCGTTCGTTACCTGTTTGCCTTTCGGCGAATCTTACGGTAACGCGGGAGGCAGATAATACGCTTTCCCGCTGAAGAGTCAAGGTGTTATTTGATTTCTTTCGAACTCAAACGCGTTCTTTTCTCTTCCTGACCCGGCGAAGTTTGTTTCGTTGTTCCCGGTCAGTGGAGGCGCATTATAGGGAGTTCCTGACAGGCTGCAACCCCTAATGTGAAAAAACTTTTCAACCGTGTTTTTTTTCAGCAAATATGGGGTAATAGCCGGGTTTTTAAACAATTATTAAGCTAAACATTCAATCCCAGAGTGAATCTGTAGAGTAAAATAGAAAGATAAGAAGATAGATAGGACAAATCACCATGCAACTAAATACCCAACAACAGGCCGCCCAACGCAATCTTTCATATCTATTGGCCGAAAAAATTGGTCAGCGCATTCTCGCAGGTGAATATGTCGCCGGTAGCATACTACCTGGCGAGATAGAGTTGGGTGAGCAATTTGGTGTTAGTCGTACTGCCGTTCGTGAGGCAGTGAAAATGCTCGCAGCAAAAGGGATGTTATTACCGCGCCCACGTATTGGCACTCGAGTTATGCCGCAAGCAAATTGGAACTACCTTGATCAGGAGTTACTGACATGGTGGATGAATCGAGAAAACTTTGATCAAGTGATGCAGCACTTCCTTATATTAAGGACATCACTCGAGCCTCAAGCTTGTGCACTGGCGGCGGTGAATGCCAATGATAAGCAGCGGGCGCTGTTAGTCTCATTAATCGCAGAGATGCGCGCACTGCATGCTCACTTTAATCGTGAACAATGGATTGGGGTGGATGCCCAGTTTCATCAATTAATCTATGAAGCCAGCGGTAATCCATTTTTAACTTCGTTCGCCAACTTATTTAGCTCGGTTTATCACAGTTATTTTCGCGCCATTACCGATGATGAAGTGATTAAGCTGCAACAACATCAGGATATTGTCGATGCGATTTTGGCAAATGATAGCCAAGGCGCTTTATTGGCCTGTCAGGTGTTATTAGACAGGAAAGAGTAGCAGCGAGATGTTATTTATCTATATGTAGAAAGATAGAGGGTACTCACACCCACTCAATTTAATCAGGACGGACAATGATAAAATCTGCGCGCAGCATGGCGGGTCTTCCTTGGATAGCCGCCATGGCTTTCTTTATGCAGGCTTTGGATGCCACCATACTGAATACGGCACTGCCATCAATCGCCGAAAGCCTTCATCGGTCGCCGCTGACCATGCAATCCGCGATTATCAGCTATACCCTGACAGTCGCCATGCTGATCCCGGTAAGTGGTTGGCTAGCAGACCGTTTTGGCACCCGAAGAGTTTTCATTTTGGCGGTATCTCTCTTTACGCTGGGGTCATTACTGTGTGCACTTTCAGGTTCACTGCCATTTCTGGTCGCCTCCCGCGTGATCCAAGGTGTCGGCGGGGCGATGATGATGCCCGTCGCCAGACTGGCGCTTATTCGAGCTTATCCGCGCAGTGAATTGTTGCCAGTATTAAATTTTGTCACCATTCCCGGATTAATTGGCCCTGTCATGGGGCCACTCTTGGGCGGACTGCTGGTGACCTACGCCACCTGGCACTGGATTTTTATCCTTAATATACCTATCGGCATATTGGGCATTATCTACGCACGTAAATATATGCCCGACTTCACCATGCCCAAACGCGCCTTTGATTTTATCGGTTTCCTGCTATTTGGTAGCAGTTTAGTTTTGATATCCGTGAGTTTGGAAATCATGGGGCGGCCAGACATTGCCAATTATCTGCCCGCCGCGACACTGGTTGGTGGCTTATTGATGTTGCTCTTCTATATATTCCACGCCAAAGGCCATCCAAATCCATTAATTGGTTTGCCGCTATTTAAAACCCGCACATTCTCTGTTGGGATCGCCGGTAACGTGGCCTCACGGTTAGGCACCGGCTGTGTACCATTCTTAATGCCATTGATGTTGCAGGTTGGTTTTGGTTATTCCGCCATTATTGCCGGTTGCATGATGGCGCCGACTGCCATTGGTTCGATGATGGCAAAATCCGCAGTGACGCAGGTATTACGTTCATTGGGTTATCGCACAGTGTTAGTGGGCATTACCGCCATTATCGGCGTGCTGATAGCCTTGTTTGCACTGCAATCACCGGGGATGTCACCCTGGCTGATGATCTTGCCACTCTTTGTATTAGGTATGGCGATGTCAACTCAGTTCACCGCGATGAATACCATCACCTTGGCGGACTTGACCGATAACAATGCCAGCTCGGGTAACAGTGTTCTGGCGGTCACCCAACAGCTGGCGATCAGCTTTGGGGTGGCGATTAGCGCGGTGGTATTGCGGTTTTATGATGGGTTGTCATTTGGTGGCGCTGTCGATCACTTCCACTACACCTTTATTACCATGGGCGTAGTGACACTACTTTCATCAATGGTATTCCTATTACTCAAACCCAAAGATGGCGACAATTTAATTCAAGGCCGCAATGTGAAAAAAGTCTCACGCCCGGCAGAGAGTGAAGTTTAACGGATAGCGACCGACCCACGTTCGATTAGCTCGGGAGTGAGGACCAGCACTTGTGGTTCCGCTTCCGGGTGATTCAACCGATGAATCAGCGTATCAATTGCCAGTTCGCCAAGGTCATCTTTTGGCTGATGGATGGTCGTCAGTGGCGGAGTCATATATTGTGCAATTTCAATATCATCGTAACCAATTACCGCCATATCTTGCGGGATCGATAATCCAGCCTGATGTAACGCCTGATAAACCCCCACCGCCATGGCATCATTGCTGGTAAAAACAGCATCGGGTGGTTCCGGCAGGGCAAGTAACTGCTTCATCGCCGTCAACCCGCCACCAAATTCAAAATCACTGGCGACTTCATAACCGGCAAGTACCGGCAAATCCGCGCGGCTCATAGCCTGACGGTATCCTTCCAAACGTTCTTTAGCCGGAGTTTTGTCTTGCGGACCCGCAATGCAGGCGATTCGGGTATATCCCCTGGCAATCAAATATGAAGTTGCCATTTCACCACCAAATAACGAGTTATCCTGAATCACATCGTTCACCCCTTCAAACGGGGCCCAGTCCATCATAATGATCGGCAATGAGGGGTAACAACGCAGAATATCTTGGGAGGGGCGGTGGCTTTCGGTGCACATCAGCAGCAAACCATCGACACGTTTTTGCATCAGGGTTTCAATGCTACGACTCATGCGATCAGTATCGCCTTCGGTATTACACAGAATCAAACTATAACCGCGCTCATAACAACTGCGCTCCACGCCACGGACTACTTCGGCATAGAACGGGTTGCTACTGGCGGTGACCAGCATACCAATGGTGCGGGTTTGTTTGAGTTTCAAGCTGCGGGCCAGCGCAGAAGGGGCGTAGTTGAGCTGCTTGATTGCAGACTGCACCTTTTCGCGGATGGGGTCGCTAACAAAGCGATTTTTATTAATTACATGCGAGACAGTTGAGGTTGATACGCCCGCTAAACGGGCGACATCTTTCATGGTGGCCAAAGTTATACCTGGCCTTGTAAGAAGCTATCGATCTCGGCACGCCATGGAATGGATGGTTGTGCGCCAGGGCGAGTCACGGCAATTGCGGCTGCGGCATGAGCAAAGCGCACGGCTAAGCCCATTGATTGACCTTCCAATAGCGCTGTCAGTAATGCGCCATTGAATGTATCACCAGCAGCAATAGTATCCACCGCATCAACTTTGAACCCAGCGACCAATTTACCGTCTCCCTGTTCGCTGAGCCAGACACCACGGCTGCCCAAGGTAATGATCACGGTAGCGATACCTTTATCATGCAGAATTTGTGCTGCTTTCGCCGCGTCATCATCCTGCTCAATATGAATGCCCGTTAAGCGCTCAGCTTCAGTCTCATTCGGGGTGATCATATCCACCAGCGCTAACAGCTCGTCGGGGAGTCCACGGGCAGGTGCTGGATTGAGAATAACCTGAGTTTGATGCTGTTTTGCCAGTTTAGCGGCGGCAATCACGGTATCGAGCGGAGATTCCAGTTGCATAAGTAGTGCATCAGCATCAATAACCTGCTGCTGATAGCGGCTAAGATATTCAGGTGTCACCGCCGAGTTGGCCCCAGCATTGATACCAATGACGTTTTCGCCCTCACCATTGACGAAAATCAGCGCTACACCGGTGGTCGTTCCCGCAACAGCCTCAATAGGGGCAGTATCAATATTATCGCTGGCTAACTGCCGACGCACCCGTTCACCAATATCATCTTCACCCACACAGGCAATAAACGCGATATTCGCCCCACTACGGCCAGCGGCAACAGCCTGATTTGCGCCTTTGCCACCGAAAGCAACATTATACTGCTTCCCGATCACCGTTTCACCCGGACGCGGAAACTGCTCAATATTCAGAATATGGTCGGCATTGATGCTTCCCAAAACCACCAGCTTACCCATCGTATTTATTCCTTTGTGAATGACGCCACCGCCCAGATTACCGCGACGGTGACGTAATGCCCTGCTTTTCTTCTTTTATTATTTGGTGACTAATTTCAAGTCAACGGGGATAACAGCCGGCACTTTTTCGCCTTTCAATACCTTATCTGCAGTTTGGATGCCAATGACACCAATTTGGTCCGGACGTTGAGCGATGGTTGCGCCCAATTTGCCACTTTCAACCGCTTTGATACCATCGTCAGTGCCATCAAAACCGACCACTAGCACATCTGTTTTGCCCGCAGTTTGCAAGGCGCGCAGCGCACCAAGCGCCATTTCATCGTTCTGAGCAAACACCGCCTGCACCGTTGGATGAGCGGTCAGCAAGTTCTGCATGACGTTCAAGCCCTTGGTGCGGTCAAAGTCAGCAGGCTGGCTGGCCAGCAACTGGAATTTGTTTTTTTCCATCGACTGTTTAAAGCCTTCGCCACGTTCACGAGCCGCAGAAGCTCCCGCAATCCCTTCCAGCTGAATAACTTTGGCATCGCTACCCAATTTTTTGGCAATGAAGTCACCGGCCATTTTGCCGCCGAAACGGTTATCAGATGCCACGTGGCTAACCACGGTGCCGGCGTTAGCCAGACGGTCAAGGGTGATGACCGGGATCTTCGCCTGATTAGCCATTTTCACCGCATTACCCACCGCATCAGAGTCAGTTGGGTTAATCAGCAGCAATTTCGTGCCACGAACCGTTAAGTCCTGCACGTTCGCCAGCTCTTTAGCCGGGTTGTTTTGTGAATCCAATACCACCAGGTTGTAACCCAGCTTATCAGCTTCTTTTTGCGCGCCCTCTTTCATTGAAACAAAGAACGGGTTATTCAGCGTGGAAACGACCAAGGCGATAGTGTCTTTTGCCAGCGCGTTAGCACTCACAGTCGCGCTCAATGCAACAACAGAGATCAAGGTAGCCAGTTTCTTCATTTTCATGGTCACAATTCCTGTAGGGAGAGAGGTTATTTGCTGCTTTTGTTATCTACCAGCACCGCAAGCAGGATAACCACTGCTTTCACGATCATCTGGTAGTAAGAGGAGACACCCAATAAATTCAAACCGTTATTTAAGAAGCCGAGGATTAACGCGCCGATCAGGGTGCCGACGATCCGCCCTTTCCCCCCGGCAAGACTGGTTCCGCCCAGAACCACCGCGGCTATTGCGTCCAGCTCATAGCCAGTACCAGCAGTGGGTTGTGCTGATGACAAGCGGGCCACTTCGATAATCCCCGCCAGTGCCGCTAACAATCCACATAGTGAATAAACAATAATTTTAACTTTATCGACGCTGATACCAGAGAGCCGTGTGGCTGACTCATTACCGCCCAAGGCATAGATATAGCGGCCCAAACGGGTGTGGTGCAACATATACCAGGCGGCAATAAAGACGATAGCCATCAACCAGATAGGAGTGGGTATACCTAAGGGACGACCAATACCGAACCAACCAAAGGTGTCTGCCACATCAGTAAAACCGGTATTAACTGGGCTACCATTGGTGTAAACCATGGTCACACCGCGCAATAACAGCATCATGACCAGAGTGGCGATAAACGCCTGCACTTTACCTTTGGCGACAATCACCCCGGTGATGCCGCCAATAAACGCCCCCAATGCCAATGCCGCAGCCACCGCCACCATGGCATTCACTTCTAACCCCACAATTGAGGCCGCCACCGCGCCAGTCAGCGCCAGTAATGATCCCACCGACAGATCAATGCCGGAAGTCAGGATAACCAGTGTCATCCCTACCGCCATAATGGCATTGACGGAGGTCTGCTGAAGAATGTTGAACAGATTATTAAGGGTAAAAAAGTTTGGGCTTAGTGACGAAACCACAGCAATCAGCACCAGCAGCGCAATCAGTGATTTTTGTTCTAATAGCCACTCTTTACTGAACCAGCGTTTTGTCTGGATCGTCTGGGAACTCATATCTGATTACTCCTGCTCACTAAGCTTTTGCTTATCAAAAGATTGCTTGCCGACGGCAGCTGCCATCAACACTTCTTGGGTCGCCTGTTCAATCGAGAACTCGCCGCTTAGTTGGCCTTCATGCATCACGAGAATTCGGTCACTCATGCCGAGCACTTCCGGCATTTCTGATGAGACCAGAATGATGCTCAGCCCTTCTTGCTTGAATTGGTTGATTAGCTGGTAAATCTCTTTTTTAGCCCCAACATCTACCCCACGAGTGGGTTCATCAAGGATCAGCACTTTCGGACGGGTCATCAAGCCGCGCGCAATCGCCACTTTCTGTTGATTGCCGCCGGATAACAAACCAATCGGCTGCTCCATCGAAGGCGTTTTGATATTAAATAAGCGAATGAAATCCGCGACCGCCAGTTGTTCATCTGCGTGCTTGAGCGAACCGCCCGCACGGCTGAAATAACGTAATGCCGTCAAAGACATATTCTCTTTCACTGACATGCCCAGCACTAAGCCATCTCGTTTACGATCTTCAGAAATATAGACGATGCCATTTGCCAAACCATCCTGCGGTGAATGGGTCACCACTTCGCGACCATCCAGCATAATAAAACCAGACTTACGCGGCAGCGCACCGTAGATGATTTTCATCAGCTCAGTGCGGCCTGCGCCCATCAAACCCGCCACGCCGAGGATCTCGCCGCGAAACAGAGTAAAGCTGACACTCTTCACCCCAGGTCCGCATAGCTGTTTGACCTGTAAGCGTTTTTCGCCACGGGGCAAATTCAGACGCGGATATTGCTCTTCTAGCTTGCGGCCAACCATCATCTCAATCAGTGAGTTTTCCGTCAGCTCGCTCACCGGTTTTTCCGCGATAAACTGCCCATCACGGAAGACGGTGACGTCGTCGCAAATCTCAAAAATCTCTTTTAGCCGATGAGAGATATAAACGATGCCGCGACCTTCCGCTTTCAACTCGTTAATAACGTTAAATAAAGAGGCGGTTTCAGTATCGGTCAGGGCGTCGGTTGGCTCATCCATGATGATGACTTTGGATTCAAAGCTCAGCACTTTGGCGATTTCTACCATCTGCTGATCACCAATGGAAAGCTCACCCACCAACCGGTGGCTGCTGTAATGAATATTCAGGCGCGCCAGCAGCAAATCCGCTTCGGCATACATCTTTTTCCAGTCGATGCCGCCAAAACGATTAACAAACTCACGACCTAAAAAGATATTTTCTGCGATGGTTAACTGCGGGATCAGGTTAAGTTCCTGATGAATAATGCCTATGCCCGCTTCCTGCGACGCTTTGGGGCCATTAAACACCACTTCTTGCCCCATGAAATGCTGACTGCCGGCATCCTTACTGTAGATGCCGGTCAGCACTTTCATCATGGTCGATTTTCCGGCCCCATTTTCGCCAACCAGTGCCATCACCCTACCAGGATAGACACTGAGCGCCGCACCGGAGAGTGCTTTGACGCCGGGAAAGGCTTTATCAATCCCTTTCAGTTGCAGCAAAGGTTGCATAAATGCCTCAGAAGGTTACGCCGGAGCAGAGAATGATGTTAGCAAAGGGGGAACACTCCCCGCTACGAATCACTGCCCGGCTTTGTTTGGTTTGCTCTTTAAAAGCTTCGTGGCTGATATAGCGCAAAACAATTTGGTTTCCCTGGTGTTGCTCAAGTTGTGTTAACTGGGCGAGTAACGCTTCATGGAGTTGCGGATTATTTTTAACTATCTCCTCCGCAAGGTACGCACTCTCAACCTGCATCTCTTGCGTGACCACCTCAAGAACCTGGAGGAAACCAGGGACGCCTCGTGTCAGTGCCAGATCGATACGTGTGGTGGTTGCCGGTATTGGCAGCCCCGCATCACCTATCACAACCTGATCAGTATGACCCAGGCGGGAGATAACAGCGGAAATATCAGAATTCAGTAATGCGCCTTTTTTCATTTTCTACTCCAACAGCGAAACGTTTCGCTGATACTGAGTTTAGAAAAATAAGCGCAGAAGGCAAACCCAATTTGATGAAATTGTGATCACCATCGAAACGTTTCGCTGAACAAAAGAAAAGTGGCAATTATAGCGGTGAAAAAGGGAGGTTATGATTAACGGCCTCAGACTGCTGACAAACCCCGACGACTCAATCGATAACGGAGAGGGTAGGCAGAAGAGTAAAGCGTCCGCGCCAGGGAAGGCGCGGCTCGAGCCATCAGGGATGATTTTACGGCGTCTTTACGATCTGCCTGTTCTCTCCGCTCAGGCTACTTTGTCAATAACCTCAGGCCGTTATGATTAACAGCCTTTCAGGTTAAATCTCTACCTGCGTTCCTAGCTCAATGACCCGATTAGGGGGGATCTCAAACTGATCCGCGGCGCGTAGCGCATTACGGCTGAGGGCAATAAACAGTTTGCCGCGCAGGAACAGATACCATGGCCGCCTTGTTAGGATGAGCGACTCGTGGGACATAAAGAATGAGGTTTCCATCATCTGGCACGGCAAACCTTCCAGACCACAGCGGTGGAAGATCTCCTCCACATTCGGCGTTTCGCGCCAACCATAACTCGCCACCACCCGCCAGAAGGTCGGCGAGAGCTGCTCGATGGTCACCCGCTTCACGTTGTGGACATAAGGGGCGTCCTCAGTTCGCAATGTCAGTAACACCACACGCTCATGTAGCACTTTGTTATGTTTGAGGTTATGCAGTAGCGCGAACGGGATCACATTCATGGCCCGCGACATATACACCGCCGTCCCAGTGACCCGCACTGGCGGTGATTTCTCCAATGACGCAATCATCGCTTCCAGGGAATTACCGTGTTCATGCATACGGCGCAACAGACCGAAACGCTCGCTTTTCCAGGTGGTCATGATGATAAACATCACCAGACCCAGCGAGATAGGCAACCAACCGCCAGAGAACAATTTCAATGCGTTAGCTGAAAACATCGGAATATCGATTATCAGTAACACCACCAGCAGGCACCCCACAAAGAGGCGGTTCCAGTGCCAGTTTTTCAGTGCCACAGTGCAGAACAGAATGCTGGTTATCACCATGGTTCCGGTCACCGCGATGCCATAAGCGGCCGCCAGATTACTGGAGCGCTCAAAGCCGACAATCACCAAAACCACCGCCAGATAGAGTGTCCAGTTAATAACCGGAATATAGATCTGGCCGGACTCCATTTCAGAGGTGTGGATGATGCGCATCGGCGGCAAGTAACCTAACCGCACCGCTTGTCGAGTCAGTGAGAAGACGCCAGAAATAACCGCCTGCGAGGCAATCACTGTCGCCAATGTCGCCAAAATTAGCAGTGGAATCAGCGCCCAGTCAGGGGCTAACAAGAAGAAGGGGTTTTTGATGGCTTCAGGGTTTTTCAGCAGTAGTGCGCCCTGGCCAAAATAGTTCAGCACCAATGAAGGTAACACCACGGTAAACCACGCCAGCCGGATAGGGAATTTACCAAAATGACCCATATCAGCATACAGCGCTTCCACCCCAGTTATCGCCAGCACCACCGCGCCAAGGGCATAAAACGATACCGCTTTATATTCTGCAAAGAAGCCGATAGCCCATTTGGGATTCAGCGCAGACAGAACTTCTGGATTTGCAATAATGCTGCGTAGACCCAGCAGGGCGATGGTTAGAAACCACACCAGCATCACTGGGGCGAATAATTTACCGACACTGCCGGTGCCGTGTTTTTGAATAACAAACAGCAGGGTTAGCACCGCAATAGAGCAGGGGACGATATAGGGATCAAGCGCAGGTGCTGCGATTTCCAGCCCTTCGATGGCTGACATAACTGATATTGCCGGGGTGATGACCACCTCGCCATAAAAGAAGCTGCCGCCAATCAAACCAAGGATGACCAGTATTGAGGTGGCTCGGGAGGAGGTATTGCGCCCGGCCAAAGACATTAAGGTTAAAATGCCCCCTTCACCGGCGTTATCCGCGCGCATGACATAGGTCAGATATTTAACCGAGACTATCAGGATGAGCATCCAGAAAATCAGCGATAAAAAGCCAAACACCACATCCGGGCGGACATCAAAACCATAATGACCAGAAAAGCACTCTCTCAAGGTATAGAGCGGGCTGGTACCAATATCACCGTAAACCACCCCTATTGCTGCCAGGGTTACCGCCGATAAAGACTGTTTATGTTCTGTGCTCATAATTGATTTCTTTTTGCTAGAACATCCATAAGCTGATGCGGGGGTTAAATAACTGCATTAGCCGACTCTGTATTCTTTATATGCCCATCAAAAGGCGCACAGTATGCACGATTTCAATGGATTGCCTACTCTTAAATAAGGCGACTAAAATAACCCAAAAGGGCCGGCCACAAATCACTGATGATATAAAAATTCTACTAATCAACGATCTATCTCATTAAGAAAAACAAGCTATCCCACTAAGAAAAAGAGGATTTATTCCCTCTTATCAGGTAAAAATCAATCAACTAACGGAACATGTAGAGCAATTATGGCGCAATCATCGCAATTAGCAGAAAGAATCTCCCGCTTGAGCAGTGCCCTTGAAAGTGGTCTGTATGAAAGACAGGAAGCTATCCGCTTGTGTTTGCTGGCTGCGCTCAGTGGTGAGAGTGTATTCCTGCTCGGCCCGCCGGGTATTGCTAAAAGCTTGATTGCTCGCCGCTTGAAATTTGCCTTCCGTAATGCCAGAGCATTTGAGTACCTGATGACCCGTTTTTCCACGCCAGAAGAGGTGTTTGGCCCGCTCTCCATTCAAGCATTGAAAGAGGAGGGGCGCTACCAGCGCATGACTGCCGGTTACCTGCCTGAAGCTGAAATCGTCTTTCTTGATGAGATCTGGAAAGCCGGCCCCGCCATCCTGAATACCTTGCTGACCGCCATTAATGAACGGCGTTTTCGCAATGGTGATCGGGAAGACAGCATCCCGATGCGCTTGCTAGTGACCGCCTCCAATGAGCTACCGGATGCGGATAGCAGCCTGGAAGCACTGTATGACCGTATGCTGATCCGCCTCTGGCTGGATCGCGTGCAAGAGAAGCAAAACTTTCGCTCACTGCTGCTCAGCCGTCAGGATGAAAATCATAATCCAGTGGCCGAAAATCTTAGCATCAGTGATGACGAGTTTTATCAGTGGCAGCCATTAATTGATAAAATCGCCTTACCAGATCACTGTTTTGAGCTTATTTTTCAGCTACGGCAACGGCTCAGTGCACAAGAGCAAGCGCCTTATGTCTCTGATCGTCGGTGGAAAAAGGCACTGCGCCTGCTGCAAGCCAGCGCCTTTTTCAGTGGTCGAAATGAAGTGACCCCCATTGACTTAATTTTACTGAAAGATTGCCTGTGGCATGACCTCAGCTCCCTGAAGCTGCTACAACAACAGCTTGAGCAGCTGTTAACTGAGCAGGGATATCAGCAGCAAAACCTATCAATGAAACTACAACATATTCAAGGCCAATGGTTACAGTACCAGCAGCAACAAAGTGATCATCAGGCGCTAACCGTGACGAAACAAAGCGGCATGTTCAGCCGTAAACCACAATATGTGCTGCCCGATTCGCTAACCGATAACACATTGACACTTTTGCTGCAAAAGCCCCTTAATTTGCATGACATTCAGGTCAATCATCTGCAAATAGATAAAGATGCTCTCGCCCAATGGTTAAGCAAAGGGGGCATATTGCGGGCGAAATTAAATGGGGTTGGTTATGCCCAATCTATTGATGCAGAAATTGATGAGCAGCTGCATATCACGGTGCTGGATGTCAGTCGCCAGTCATCGATACTGTCACAGCCCGGTTCGGCGACCGCCAGTGTGCCGCCAGAATTGCTGGTGGCGTTAACAGAACTGGAAAATAGCCTGACCGAGCAACGGCGGTTATTCAGTCAGCATCAGCCCTGCTTGTTCACGCCATCCGCCTGGCTGGCCAAAATAGAAGCCAGCCTGTTGCAGGTTGCGGAGCAACTGAAGCTGCAACAACAAAAACTGCGCGGGCATTGATCGATGCTCAGCCTGGCAACACTGGATCTGCTGCTATCAATAAGTGAAGGCGAGCTTATTGAAGAGATGGTGGTGGGATTACTGGCATCACCGCAACTGGCGCTATTCTTTGAGAAATTCCCGCGCATTAAGCGGGCATTAATGAAGGATATCCCCGGTTGGAAGCAAAACTTGCAGCAGCGTATCCGTGAGGCAAAAGCGCCCCCAAGTCTGGCGAATGAATTTGCTTTATACCAGCAGAACCAGTTGGAGAGTAGCCCGCTATTTTATGTCCACTTGCCGGATATCGTGGCACAGCTACAGCAGATGCATTCGCCCTTTGCGGCACAAGCGGACACATTGCTACAAAGCGCTGATTTAACGCGAAATCCCCAAACTGGCGATAGCCTGCAAACCCTATTTTTACAGCGCTGGCGTGTCAGTCTGACCCTACAAACCATCACCATTCACCACCAATTGCTGGAGCAAGAGCGGGAGCAACTGCTGGCTGAGTTACAGCAGCGATTGGCGCTCAGTGGTGCATTGGAACCCATATTGGCAACCAATGATGGAGCTGCTGGGCGGCTTTGGGATATGAGTCATAGCCATTTACAGCGCGGTGATTATCAATTGTTGCTGCAATACGGCGATTTTCTGCAACAACAGCCAGAATTGCAGCAATTAGCGGATCAGTTGGGCCGCAGCCGCAGCGCCAAAGCACAACCCACACCAGATGCCCGCTACGAGCCTTACACCGTGATGGTGCGCCAGCCCGACACCGTGCCAGAAGAGGTCAGTGGTATTCATCAGAGCAATGATATTTTGCGATTGCTGCCCACTGAGCTGGTGATGTTGGGGATGAGTGAATTGGAATTTGAGTTTTATCGCCGCTTACTGGAACGGCGCTTGCTCACCTACCGCTTGCAGGGGGACAACTGGCAGGAAAAAACCTTACAGCGGCCCGTCAGCCTTAAAAACAACGACGAACAACCCCGTGGCCCATTTATCATTTGCGTTGATACCTCAGGTTCCATGGGGGGATTTAACGAGCAGTGCGCCAAGGCATTTTGTCTGGCACTACTGCGTATTGCGCTGGCGGATAACCGCCGCTGCTACATCATGCTATTTGCCACAGAAATCATTCACTACGAGTTATCGTCAGCCAGTGGTATCGAACAGGCAATTCGTTTTCTTAGCCAACATTTTAGTGGCGGTACTGATCTGGCCGCTTGCTTAGCCAGCACCCTCAGTAAAATGGAGGAGCGAGAGTGGTATGACGCTGATGCGGTGATCATTTCAGATTTCATTGCCCAACGCCTGCCTGACGAATTGATCCGCAAGATAAAAATTCAGCAACAAGCCCACCAGCATCGCTTCCATGCAGTGGCGATGTCAGCCTATGGCAAGCCCGGTATCATGCGTATTTTTGATCATATATGGCGTTTTGATACCGGCTTAAAGAGCCGCTTAATGCGCCGCTGGAAGCGCTAATTCAGCAAACCAGCACCAACGTTAATCGACAATCCCAAGATCGTCATATTAAAAACGAAGGATAATACGGATTGTAATAATACAACGCGGCGGATATCTGACGTACCGGTGGAAACATCAGCTGTTTGCGAAGCCACACCAATGGTGAATGAGAAATAAAGAAAATCCCAATAGGAAGGCGTTGTGATCTCTTTGGGGAAAAGCAGGGGGAGGATAGTCTCCGACTTATCCCGAGGCAGATAAAATAAATGGGCATAATGCATGGTAAAAGCGGTCGGTAATAATAGCCACGACACTAACAGCGTCATCCCCGTCAGTATTAAGTGAAACGCCTTGGCTGAACCTGACAACTGATTTGCAGTGCTCAATTCAAATAAAATCACCAGAATACTGGCCAGACACGCCATACTGACAATACTCAGCACCATACTAGCACTTTCATCCTGCACCTTGGCTATCTTGCTGATTTTCGCTGGATTAGTCCGTAGAAGTTGCAGCCATAAAAAGAGTAAATAGAGCCAGGCTGAGACATTCCAGCTCACCATCAGACGCAGTAATAAGGTGTAATGAGTTGGCAGCAGGAAATAAGTGACAATCCCCGCACTAACGGAGAACAATAGTCTTGGGCGGGCATGCAAATAGTGTCTAATAGGATGAATTAGAGGCATAACGTTAGCGACCTTGCATGTAGTGATATAAAAGAAACCATTATATGAGGCATATCATTATGCCACCTACAGCATAGAGTAAAAGTGGGCTTACGTTAAAAACCCGCTATGGCTTATGCAGCAATAGCGGGCTGAGGATAATATATCTACCCAAAATAATAGGCGTTGCAGAAGTATTAGAGTAAGCCAGCCACTCTCTCGCTAATCTCAGGCCCCCACACACCACATTGAACCTGACCAATATGTTGCTGTTGCAGCAGTAACATCACTAAGCGAGATTGGCCGATACCGCCCCCGATAGTTTGCGGCATTTCGCCATTCAGCAGTGATTGGTGCCACTCCAGTTTCAGACGATCTTCATCAGCAGTCAGAGCCAACTGACGTTTCAGCGCCTCAGCATCGACACGAATTCCCATGGATGAAATCTCAAAAGCGTCTTCCAGTACCGGGTTCCAGACAATAATGTCGCCATTCAGCCCAGTAAAACCTTCCGCGCATGGCGACGTCCAGTCATCATAATCCGGAGCACGTACATCGTGAGATTGACCATCAGCCAATTTACCACCGATACCAATCAGGAATACTGCACCCAACTCTTTGGCGATAGCACTTTCGCGGCCTTTGGCATCCAAATCAGGGAAGCGAGAACGCAGGGCTTCGCTATGCACAAAGTGGATCTGTTCTGGCAAGAAAGGTTTGATGCCAAATTCAGCGCTAACAGCGGCTTCCGTCTCTTTTATGGCGGCGTAAATTTTGTTAACCGTGGACTTCAGGTAAGCCAGATTACGTTCGCCATCGCCCATCACGCGCTCCCAGTCCCACTGATCAACATATACAGAGTGAATAGCACTCAGCCGATCTTCGTCAGGACGTAATGCTTTCATATGGGTGTACAGACCTTGGTCAGCGCCAAAATCAAAGCGACCCAAGGTTTTACGTTTCCATTTAGCCAATGAATGTACAACTTCAAAAGTTGCATCTGACAAGGTTTTCACTTTTACCTGAACCGCTTTTTCTGAACCAGAAAGGTTATCTTGGGTGCCATCACCCACGCGGCTCAGAATCGGTGCCTGAACCTCAATCAGACCCAGTTGTTGTTCCAACTGGCGAGAAAAGAAGGATTTTACGAAGCTAATTTGTTGTTGTTTTTGGATAAACTGTTTTTTCATTGCCGTTATCTCTATTCGTAATTGTTTATTATGCTAATTAGGTTGTGCCGTTTGGCTTGTCATCGATTAAGCAACAGAATGAGCACTAAACTCAATATCCAATAACAAATATTGCCTTTTCACTTTTAATCATTCATTTTTATGGTGCTTTAATTAGATAATTGACAAAAAAAGGGAGCTAATATGGGTGAAATTTATCAAATCGATAATCTCGATCGCGGCATCCTAAACGCATTAATGGAAAATGCGCGCACACCTTACGCTGAATTGGCGAAAAACTTTGGTGTCAGCCCAGGCACCATACATGTGCGGGTGGAGAAAATGCGTCAGGCAGGAATCATCACTGCGGCTTGTGTTCACGTTAATCCAAAACAGCTGGGTTATGACGTGTGCTGCTTTATCGGCATTATCTTGAAAAGTGCAAAGGACTACCCGTCAGCGCTGAAAAAATTGGAAGGTTTAGAAGAAGTTGTCGAAGCCTATTACACGACAGGCCATTACAGCATCTTTATTAAGGTGATGTGTAAATCGATAGATGCGCTCCAACAAGTACTTATCAACAAGATCCAGACTATCGATGAGATCCAATCAACCGAGACACTAATCTCCCTGCAAAACCCCATCATGCGTACCATTGTGCCTTAAACCTTAAATAACTATACCCACATTATCCACAGGTAGATCCCAGCTGATTCACAGCGTACAATACCAGTTCATTACTTCGGTTGGGTTCTTTATGGCTGACATTACCTTGATCAGTGGCAGTACGCTCGGCAGTGCTGAATACGTTGCTGAACATTTAGCTGAAAAATTAGAAGAAGCGGGTTTCACCACAGAAACGCTTCATGGTCCTGAATTAGACGAACTAACGCTTGATGGCATGTGGTTAATCGTCACATCGACCCATGGCGCAGGCGATCTCCCGGATAACCTTCAACCATTATTAGAACAGATCGAAGAACAGAAGCCGGATCTCTCTCAGGTACGCTTTGGCGCAGTTGGTTTGGGTAGTTCTGAATATGACACTTTTTGCGGTGCCGTAAGACGGTTAGATCAACAGTTGATCGTTCAGGGAGCAAAAAGGTTGGGTGACATTTTAGAAATTGACGTCATTCAACATGAAATTCCGGAGGATCCAGCAGAGGTTTGGGTTAAAAATTGGATTAATTTACTCTAACTTGCTTAAAGATCACGCGATCGAATGTGTATAAGTATGCTTAAAAGCAGGGTAAAACCAGTACATATCCACATAGCAACCTTGTGACCTCCAAGTGCCTGTGCATAACATGCCATTTAGATCCCAGCTTATACGCAATAGGATCACCGATCATTCACAGCAATCGATCGTCCTTAATCCTATGATCTATCATGTGAATAATCACTTATCCACAGAGGATCACGATCCTAATAAGAGATCTAATAAAGAGATCTTTAAATAAAAAGATCTTCTTTTAATTAAGGGCGATCCTAAGCTGCTTGGTCGATCGTCTAAACTTGAGTAGAATCCCCCACCCCAGGGCAAACACAGAAATTCGCATAATGGCGAGGTGCAGTACCATGTTTTATCCAGATCAATTTGACGTCATCATCATTGGTGGTGGCCATGCCGGCACGGAAGCTGCAATGGCAGCGGCACGCATGGGACGTCAGACCTTATTGCTGACGCATAACATCGACACACTGGGGCAGATGTCTTGTAACCCAGCGATTGGCGGTATCGGTAAGGGACATTTGGTCAAAGAGATCGATGCTCTGGGCGGCCTGATGGCGAAAGCAACCGACCTCGCCGGGATTCAGTTTAGGATACTAAACGCCAGCAAAGGCCCCGCGGTAAGAGCAACTCGTGCTCAGGCTGACCGCGTTCTGTATCGCCAGGCGGTGCGTACTGCACTTGAAAATCAGCCTAACTTGATGATCTTCCAACAACCGGTAGAAGATCTGATTGTTGAAAATGATCGCGTTGTCGGTGCGGTCACTAAAATGGGCCTGAAATTTCGTGCTAAAGCGGTGGTACTCACCGTCGGTACTTTCCTTGATGGCAAAATTCATATTGGGCTGGAAAATTACAGCGGTGGTCGAGCGGGTGATCCGCCGTCAATCTCATTGTCACAGCGTCTGCGAGAATTACCTTTACGGGTCAATCGCTTGAAGACCGGTACACCACCGCGTATTGATGCACGAACAATCGATTTTAGCCAGTTAGCCCCTCAGTTGGGTGATACGCCAATTCCGGTATTTTCCTTCCTTGGCAATGCTGAGCAGCATCCTGAACAGATGGCGTGTCACATCACCTACACCAATGAAAAAACGCATGAAGTGATCCGCAACAATCTGGATCGTAGCCCAATGTATGCCGGGATCATTGAAGGGATCGGGCCACGTTACTGCCCATCGATCGAAGATAAAGTGATGCGTTTTGCCGATCGTAATTCACATCAAATCTTCCTTGAACCAGAAGGTTTGACCAGTAACGAGATCTACCCGAACGGTATTTCGACCAGTTTGCCTTTCGATGTTCAGATGCAAATAGTCCGCTCGATGAAAGGGCTGGAAAATGCGCGTATTGTTCGACCTGGCTATGCCATTGAGTATGATTTCTTCGATCCACGAGATTTGAAACCGACACTGGAAAGCAAATATATCCATGGTCTATTCTTTGCTGGGCAAATCAATGGGACTACCGGCTATGAAGAAGCAGCGGCTCAAGGGCTGCTTGCGGGGCTTAATGCGGGCCGTTTCGCTAATGATGAAGATGGATGGTCACCTCGTCGCGATGAAGCTTACCTTGGCGTGCTGGTGGACGATTTAAGCACCCTGGGAACAAAAGAACCCTATCGTATGTTTACCTCACGGGCTGAGTATCGCTTGATGCTACGTGAAGATAACGCTGATTTACGCCTGACTGAGATGGGCCGCAAATTAGGGCTGGTTGATGATGAACGTTGGGCACATTTCAGCAAAAAAATTGAGAAAATCGAAAAAGAACGCCAGCGTCTGCGTGATATCTGGGTACATCCTCTCTCCGAGAACGTATCTGAGATCAATACGTTACTGAAAGCACCCTTGTCAAAAGAAGCTAATGGTGAAGAGTTGCTGCGCCGCCCTGAAATTGACTACCGCCTGTTGATGACATTGCCCTCTTTTGGCCCGGCATTAACGGATCCGCAAGCTGCGGATCAAGTTGAAATTCAGGTCAAATATGAAGGTTATATTGCCCGTCAGCAGGAAGAAATTGAAAAACAGCTACGCAATGAGAACACGCTATTGCCAGCGGATCTTGATTATCAACAAGTATCTGGCTTATCAAATGAAGTCATTGCTAAGCTGAATGATCATAAACCTAACTCGATCGGGCAAGCTTCACGCATTTCAGGGATTACCCCAGCGGCTATCTCTATTTTGTTAGTTTGGCTGAAAAAACAGGGGTTGTTACGCCGTAGTGCATAACAATCAATATTTGGCTGTATAGCGAATAGTTAGCGGTACAGCCAAGTTATGCTCTATTTTCAGACCACAACTAACGATTCAAACAGCTGCTAAGCTAGATTATCATCCCTTGTATCGGCCCTTTACATACTGACTAAACATTTTTTGGTCAGGGGAAATTGTTGTGTTAATAAAATTAAATTATCTGCTCAACGCCGCAGACATTGAGTTACCCGATCAGCAAAAATTACAGCTTATAGGCTATGTCGAGCTGCTGCATAAGTGGAACAAAGCCTATAATCTGACTTCTGTTCGTGACCCACAGCAAATGCTGGTCCGCCATATTCTAGACAGCATCGTGGTTAATCCACACTTGCAAGGCAGCCGATTTATAGATGTTGGCACCGGTCCTGGGCTTCCAGGCATACCACTGGCCATTGTGCGTCCTGATGCACACTTTACGCTGCTCGATAGTCTGGGTAAGCGCGTGCGCTTTCTCCGGCAGGTACAACACGAATTAGGGTTAAGTAATATTGAGCCGGTACAAAGCCGGGTTGAGGAGTTCACCGCAAAACCACCATTTGATGGTGTAATAAGCCGTGCATTTGCATCGCTACAAGATATGCTGTCTTGGTGCCACCATCTGCCAGCCAAACCTGAGGGGCGTTTTTATGCGCTTAAAGGGGTAAGGCCCGATGATGAATTAGCGACACTGCCCGCAGGAATAACCCTTGAGTCGGTTGTGCGGTTGCAGGTGCCTGAATTGGAAGGTGAGCGCCATCTGGTCATTCTTAAGTCAAACTAACTTTGCTATTTATCAAAAAAATGTAATAAATCCTTAGTGGGCTACCGTAAAATTATCTGATTTATTGTTTTCAATGTTGATGAGTATTTATTCTCTTACTCTCGTTTGAATCGATTATATTTCACGTTTTGTTTACAAAATAAGCAGTAACATGTGTCATGACTATATTAAAAGCGGTCGAATAATAACGTTAGTCATTACTTTTCTCACAATATGGCTCTTTTTATGTATCCGAACTGTTACAAGAATATAATCTTAAATGTCAATGGGTAGTTTTTACTAAGTAGATAAGTTGTACGATAATGTTTTAATTTTAACATTATGATTTATAAAGTTTTTAATGGCTCTTTTCGTTAAAGACAAAGTAAAGCGTTATGCGATATAACTCAGTTTGTTTTAAGTTATGTGATCCGTTACACGCTTTATTGATAATGATTGGAATCGTCAGACAAATTAATGAGAGATTTATTCCGAGGCTTTTCTTGTCAAAATAGCCGTAAAGAATAAAATTTAAATAATTGTTCACCTTTTCGCTACTTATCGATTGAATTCGTTTGAGTGGCCCGTATAATTTGCTCGTTTTTTGCTGCTTGACTCAGTGGGGTAAAAAGCAGTTTTATACCTCACTCAGCATACCCTTAGTGTGGTTCAGAGAGAACAAACGTCATGCCTGTGTCCCTTTACAGTGGGAAAATTGCACGAAAGTTGCTGTTATTGCAGTTAATGACTTTTGTTGTTCTCAGTGCTGCTTTTGGCTTTAAAAGCCTGGAATGGAGTGCTTCTGCTCTGGCAGGAGGGCTGGCAGCCTGGTTGCCCAGCGCCATGTTTATGTTGTTTGCTTGTCGCCATCAAGCAGACACCGCTGCTCCGGGTCGTGTTGCGTGGTCGTTTGCCATTGGCGAAGGGTTAAAAGTTATCGTGACGATAATTTTGCTGATTGTGGCGTTAGGGCTGTTTAAAGCCGCATTTGCCCCACTTGGCTTAACCTATTTAGCGGTGCTAATTGTGCAGATATTGGCACCGGCCGTGATTAGCGGCTACCGTACTTAACAGTTATCGTATTTAGCGGTTATCGCATTTAACTACAAAAGGGTAAGAGGCATCATGTCTGCATCAGGAGAAATCTCTACTCCAAGGGACTACATAGGACACCACCTGAATAACCTTCAGTTGGACCTACGTACCTTTGAGTTGGTCAATCCCCACTCACCTGGCCCTGCAACGTTCTGGACGTTGAACATTGACTCTTTGTTCTTCTCTGTCGTGCTGGGGTTAGCTTTTCTGTTTGTATTCCGCAAAGTTGCGGCGGGTGCCACCAGTGGCGTGCCTGGCAAATTGCAGACAGCTGTTGAGCTAATTATCGGTTTTGTTGATAACAGCGTTCGGGATATGTACCACGGCAAAAGTAAAGTCATCGCACCATTAGCCCTGACCGTGTTTGTTTGGGTTTTATTGATGAACATGATGGACTTACTGCCAATCGATTTACTGCCTTACATCGGCGAGCATGTTTTTGGATTACCAGCACTTCGTGTGGTTCCTACTGCTGACGTGAGCATTACCTTGTCCATGGCATTAGGTGTATTCATCCTGATCCTGTTCTATAGCATTAAAATGAAAGGTGTAGGCGGCTTCGTAAAAGAATTAACGATGCAGCCGTTCAATCACCCGATATTTATTCCAGTTAACTTAATTCTGGAAGGTGTCAGCCTGCTGTCCAAACCGGTTTCACTGGGTCTGCGACTGTTCGGCAACATGTATGCGGGTGAGTTGATCTTCATCCTGATTGCTGGCCTGTTGCCGTGGTGGTCACAGTGGATGCTCAGTTTACCTTGGGCTATCTTCCACATACTGATTATTACGTTACAAGCCTTTATCTTCATGGTTCTGACGATTGTCTATCTGTCGATGGCGTCCGAAGAGCACTGATTTTCTTATAACATTACTGCGTTTTAACTGAAATAACTGGAGACTGTCATGGAAAACCTGAATATGGATCTGCTGTACATGGCTGCCGCTATAATGATGGGTTTAGCGGCAATCGGTGCTGCGATCGGTATCGGCATCCTGGGTGGTAAATTTTTGGAAGGCGCTGCACGTCAGCCTGACCTGATTCCTCTGCTGCGTACACAGTTCTTTATCGTCATGGGTCTGGTTGACGCCATCCCTATGATCGCTGTTGGTCTGGGTCTGTACGTGATGTTTGCTGTCGCGTAAGTAGAGTTTTCTCTACTGTGAAACTACACCAAACTATTAACTTTGAAAGAGGCATTGTGCTGTGAATCTTAACGCAACAATCCTCGGCCAGGCCATCGCGTTTGTCCTGTTTGTCCTGTTTTGTATGAAGTATATATGGCCGCCAATTATGGCTGCCATCGAGAAGCGTCAAAAAGAAATTGCTGACGGTCTCTCTTCTGCAGAGCGTGCCAAAAAAGATTTGGACTTAGCGCAAGCCAATGCGACCGACCAACTGAAGAAAGCTAAAGCAGAAGCACAGGTGATCATTGAGCAGGCAAGTAAACGCAAAGCTCAGATCCTTGATGAAGCTAAAGCTGAAGCTGAACAGGAACGTAACAAAATCGTGGCGCAAGCGCAGGCAGAGATCGACGCCGAACGTAAGCGCGCTCGTGAAGAGTTGCGTAAGCAAGTCGCGATGTTGGCTATAGCTGGCGCCGAGAAGATCATCGAACGTTCCGTGGATGAAGCTGCTAACAGCGACATCGTTGATAAACTGGTCGCTGAACTGTAAGGAGGGAGGGGCTGATGTCTGAATTTGTAACTGTAGCTCGCCCCTACGCCAAAGCAGCTTTTGACTTTGCTGTTGAGCACCAGGCGGTTGAGCGTTGGCAGAATATGCTAGCGTTTACTGCCCAAGTGACTCGCAATGAACAAATCGCTGAATTGCTTTCCGGTGCAGTCGCACCAGAAACAATGTCTAAGACGTTTATTGCAGTCTGTGGTGATCAGCTCGATGAACCCGCACAGAACTTCATTCGAGTTATGGCGGAGAATGGCCGTTTACTGGTTCTTCCTGAGGTGTTGGAGCAGTTTATTCAACTGCGTGCCTCACTGGAGTCAACCGTCGACGTCGAAGTGAGCTCAGCGAGTCCACTGAATGACGAACAGCTGGCTAAAATTGCCGCTGCGATGGAAAAACGTCTGTCACGCAAAGTTAAGCTGAATTGCAAAATCGATAAGTCTGTAATGGCCGGCGTAGTAATACGTGCGGGCGATATGGTGATAGATGGCAGCGTTCGCGGTCGTCTAGAACGCCTGGCGGACGTCTTGCAGTCTTAAGGGGACTGGAGCATATGCAACTGAATTCCACCGAAATCAGCGAACTGATCAAGCAGCGCATTGCTCAGTTCAATGTAGTGAGCGAAGCTCACAATGAAGGTACTATTGTTTCCGTCAGTGACGGGATCATCCGTGTACACGGTCTGGCCGATGTCATGCAGGGCGAGATGATCGCACTGCCAGGCAACCGTTACGCAATCGCACTGAACTTGGAGCGCGACTCCGTAGGTGCTGTAGTTATGGGTCCGTACGCCGATCTTGCCGAAGGCATGAAGGTTAAATGTACTGGCCGTATCCTGGAAGTTCCAGTCGGTCGTGGTCTGTTGGGTCGCGTCGTCAATACTCTGGGTGAACCTATCGATGGTAAAGGTCCGGTAGAAAACGACGGCTTCTCAGCTGTTGAAGCTATCGCACCTGGCGTTATCGAACGTCAATCCGTTGATGAACCTGTTCAGACTGGCTATAAGTCAGTCGATGCCATGATCCCAATCGGTCGTGGTCAGCGTGAATTGATCATCGGTGACCGTCAGACAGGTAAAACTGCCTTGGCGATTGATGCGATCATCAACCAGCGCGATTCCGGCATCAAGTGTGTGTATGTTGCTATCGGCCAGAAAGCCTCTACTGTTTCTAACGTAGTGCGTAAACTGGAAGAGCATGGCGCATTGGCTAACACCATTGTGGTTGTCGCTACTGCCTCAGAATCTGCAGCATTACAATACCTGGCACCGTACTCCGGTTGTGCCATGGGTGAATATTTCCGCGACCGCGGTGAAGATGCGCTGATTATTTATGATGACCTGTCCAAACAGGCTGTTGCATATCGTCAAATCTCCTTGCTGCTTCGTCGTCCACCAGGTCGTGAAGCTTATCCTGGCGACGTATTCTACCTTCACTCCCGTTTGCTGGAACGTGCTGCGCGTGTTAACGCTGACTACGTTGAAGCCTTTACCAAGGGTGAAGTGAAAGGTAAGACTGGTTCTTTGACCGCTCTGCCAATCATCGAAACTCAAGCAGGGGATGTTTCCGCGTTCGTTCCGACTAACGTAATTTCGATTACCGATGGTCAGATCTTCCTGGAATCCAGCCTGTTTAACGCCGGTATTCGTCCTGCGGTTAACCCAGGTATCTCCGTATCCCGTGTGGGTGGTGCAGCGCAAACCAAGATCATGAAAAAACTGTCCGGTGGTATCCGTACCGCGCTGGCACAGTATCGTGAACTTGCTGCGTTCTCCCAGTTCGCATCCGATTTGGATGATGCAACACGTAAACAGCTGAGCCATGGTCAGAAAGTGACCGAGCTTCTGAAACAGAAACAGTATGCGCCGATGTCGGTTGCGCAACAGTCTCTGGTTCTGTTCGCAGCTGAACGTGGTTATCTGGGCGATATCGAGTTGGCGAAGGTAGGTAGCTTCGAAGCTGCGCTGTTGGCGTTTGCTGACCGTGAGCACGCCGAACTTCTGCAACAAATCAACCAAACTGGCGCGTATAACGATGAGATCGAGGCCAAGCTGAAAGGCATCCTTGATACATTTAAGGCAACCCAGTCCTGGTAACGCTATGCGGCCCTGCTTTTCATTAGGAAAGCAGGCCGTCTGGCAATGAGGAGAAGCAGAAATGGCCGGCGCAAAAGAGATACGTTCCAAGATCGCTAGCGTGCAAAACACGCAAAAGATCACCAAAGCCATGGAGATGGTCGCCGCCTCCAAAATGCGTAAATCGCAAGAACGCATGGCGGCTAGCCGTCCTTATGCAGAAACAATGCGTAGTGTGATTGGTCACCTCGCGTTAGGTAATCTGGAATATAAGCATCCGTACCTGGAAGAGCGCGACGTTAAGCGTGTCGGGTATCTGGTGGTTTCTACAGACCGTGGCTTGTGCGGTGGTTTGAACATTAACCTGTTCAAAAAACTGTTGTCTGAGATGAAAGGTTGGTCTGAAAAAGGCGTTGAATGTGATTTAGCGCTGATCGGGTCAAAAGCGGCTTCTTTCTTTGGTTCCGTGGGCGGCAAGATTGTTGCTCAGGTAACTGGCATGGGGGATAACCCTTCTCTGTCAGAACTTATCGGGCCGGTTAAAGTCATGCTGCAAGCCTATGATGAAGGTCGTCTGGATAAACTGTATATCGTGAATAACAAGTTTATCAATACGATGTCTCAGGAACCACGGATCATGCAGCTACTCCCTCTTCCGCCAGCGGAAGACGGTGAGCTGAAGAAGAAATCCTGGGATTACCTGTATGAACCCGATCCTAAAGCACTGCTGGATACCCTCCTGCGCCGCTATGTGGAATCGCAAGTTTATCAGGGCGTCGTTGAAAACCTGGCCAGCGAACAGGCCGCGCGAATGGTAGCGATGAAAGCCGCCACCGATAACGGCGGTAGTCTGATCAAAGAGCTGCAGTTGGTTTACAACAAGGCTCGTCAGGCCAGCATCACTCAGGAACTCACCGAGATCGTCGGGGGAGCCTCCGCGGTTTAACCAGGTTATTACCCTAAATAGTTCAGATTGCAGGAAGGCAGCCATTGCATCAGCAACTTGAAATATGGCGGGTAAACGTATTACGTAGAGGATTCAAGATGGCTACTGGAAAGATTATCCAGGTAATCGGCGCCGTAGTGGACGTCGAATTCCCCCAAGACGCTGTACCAAAAGTGTACAACGCCCTTGAGGTTGAAGGCGCAGCTCAGAAGCTGGTGCTGGAAGTTCAGCAACAGCTGGGCGGTGGTGTTGTTCGTTGTATCGCAATGGGCTCTTCTGATGGTCTGAGCCGCGGGTTGAAAGTCATCAACCTGGAACACCCAATTGAAGTGCCAGTGGGTAAATCAACTCTGGGCCGTATCATGAACGTATTGGGTGACCCAATCGACATGAAAGGTCCTATCGGTGAAGAAGAGCGTTGGGCAATCCACCGCGAAGCGCCTTCTTACGAAGAGCTTGCCAGCTCGCAAGATCTGTTAGAAACCGGCATTAAGGTAATGGATCTGATTTGTCCGTTCGCTAAGGGCGGTAAAGTCGGTCTGTTCGGTGGTGCGGGTGTGGGTAAAACAGTCAACATGATGGAGCTGATTCGTAACATTGCGATTGAGCACTCAGGTTATTCTGTATTTGCCGGTGTGGGCGAGCGTACTCGTGAGGGTAACGACTTCTACCACGAGATGACTGACTCCAACGTTCTGGACAAAGTATCCTTGGTTTATGGCCAGATGAATGAGCCACCAGGTAACCGTCTGCGCGTTGCACTGACCGGCTTGACCATGGCGGAGAAATTCCGTGATGAAGGTCGTGACGTACTGTTATTCATCGATAACATCTATCGTTATACCCTGGCCGGTACAGAGGTATCTGCACTGCTGGGTCGTATGCCATCAGCGGTAGGCTATCAGCCAACGCTGGCAGAAGAGATGGGTGTGTTGCAGGAACGTATTACTTCCACCAAGACGGGTTCAATCACCTCCGTACAGGCCGTTTACGTACCTGCGGATGACTTGACTGACCCATCACCAGCAACCACCTTTGCTCACTTGGATGCAACCGTCGTTCTGAGTCGTCAAATCGCCTCTTTGGGTATTTACCCAGCGGTTGACCCACTTGACTCCACCAGCCGTCAGCTCGATCCGCTGGTTGTTGGTCAGGAGCACTACGATGTAGCGCGTGGCGTGCAGTCTATTCTGCAACGTTACCAGGAGCTGAAAGATATCATCGCTATCTTGGGTATGGACGAGTTGTCAGAAGATGACAAACTGGTTGTATCCCGTGCGCGTAAAATCCAGCGCTTCCTGTCTCAACCGTTCTTCGTGGCAGAAGTCTTTACCGGTTCTCCGGGCAAGTTCGTGTCGCTGAAAGATACCATTCGTGGTTTCAAAGGCATCATGAACGGCGACTACGACCACCTGCCGGAACAGGCGTTCTACATGGTTGGCACCATTGAAGAAGCAGTGGAAAAAGCCAAGAAACTGTAACGCTGTTGACTGGAGGGTGACATGGCTGCAATGACTTACCATCTGGATGTTGTGAGCGCAGAGAAAAAGATGTTCTCTGGCGTGGTGCAAAAGATTCAGGTGACGGGTAGTGAAGGTGAACTGGGGATTTTCCCTGGCCATGCCCCACTGCTCACTGCCATTAAGCCTGGCATGATACGTATCGTTAAGCAGTTCGGTGAGGAAGAGTTTATCTATCTTTCTGGCGGCATCCTTGAGGTGCAACCGAGTGTTGTGATCGTATTGGCTGACACTGCTATTCGTGGGCAGGATCTGGACGAAGCTAAGGCGCTGGAATCTAAGCGCAAAGCAGAAGCCCATATCAATAACTCCCATGGTGATGTCGACTATGCTCAGGCATCCGCTGAATTGGCGAAAGCGATTGCGAAATTACGCGTAATCGAATTGACCAGGAAAGCGATGTAATTTTATATCATGTGGCTTTTTAGATTTTCCCTTATGGATATCTGATTGGCAACGCACTGATTTATAAATTATTGTCTATAGAATGCCAGTCAGTAAGCTGATTGGCATTTTTTTCATCCCCACTTTGCATCGCCGCGACGAATCCCCCAACCTATAATTTGAAGCTCCCCTCCCAATTGCCTATTCTGTGCTTAATTAATCCTAAGCTAAACTAAAAGAGTTTCTTTCTGAAAACTCTTGTTTCTTGACGTAAAATAAGTGGTTAATAGCCTGAATGAGTGAATGTATTTTGATAAAAAGATGGCAGAAAACGTCGCTGATCGCAGACACTTTTCGCTACATTTTTTCGTTACATGGTCAGTCGCTACAACCCTTTAACCATGCGGGTTGAGTCCATTTTTCGCTGAGAAATATGTAGTAATTATTTCGCCAAACAGGTTTACTTCCGTCTATTAAATTGGAGTTATCAGGTTGCTTATGTCTAACAGCTCAATGAGTGTAGTCATCCTTGCCGCAGGTAAGGGAACTCGCATGTATTCCGACCTTCCTAAGGTGTTACACCCATTGGCAGGTAAGCCGATGGTTCAGCATGTTATTGATGCGGCCATGAAGCTGGGCGCACAAAATGTCCATTTGGTATACGGACACGGTGGCGAGTTGCTGAAAAAGAGGCTGTCTGATCCCTCATTGAACTGGGTATTGCAGGCGGAACAGCTTGGTACAGGGCATGCAATGCAGCAAGCCGCACCACATTTTTCTGATGATGAAGATGTGTTGATGCTATACGGCGATGTGCCGTTGATCTCTGTTGATACCCTGCAACGCCTGTTGGCCGCTAAGCCGCAAGGTGGCATTGGCTTGTTGACGGTGAAGCTGGATGACCCAAGTGGCTATGGCCGCATTGTGCGTGAAAATGGTGATGTGGTGGGGATCGTTGAGCATAAAGATGCCAGCGATGCGCAGCGCGAGATAAGTGAAATCAACACCGGAATACTGGTGGCGAACGGACGTGACTTAAAACGTTGGCTATCGCGGTTAGATAATAACAATGCTCAGGGTGAGTTTTATATCACCGATATTATTGCTATGGCCCATGCTGATGGACAGAAGATTGCTACCGTCCATCCTACTCGCCTGAGTGAGGTTGAAGGTGTCAATAACCGCCTGCAATTGGCGACTCTTGAGCGGGTATTCCAGTGCGAACAAGCAGAAAAACTGTTGTTAGCGGGGGTTATGTTACTGGACCCTGCGCGCTTTGATTTGCGCGGAGAATTAACACATGGGCGCGATATCACTATCGACACCAATGTCATCATTGAAGGTCATGTGACTTTAGGTGATCGGGTTCGTATTGGTACTGGATGTGTGCTGAAAAATTGTGTTATTGGCGATGATTCAGAAATCAGCCCTTACACGGTTTTGGAGGACTCTCGTCTGGATGCCGGCTGTACTGTTGGCCCATTTGCCCGCTTGCGCCCAGGGGCTGAGTTAGCGGAAGGCGCACACGTCGGTAACTTTGTTGAAATCAAGAAAACCCGCCTGGGCAAAGGCTCGAAAGCGGGTCATCTCTCCTATTTAGGTGATGCTGAAATTGGTTCTGGCGTAAATATCGGCGCAGGGACCATAACTTGCAACTATGATGGAGCTAATAAGTTTAAAACGATTATTGGCGATAATGTCTTTGTTGGCTCTGATACTCAGCTGGTGGCTCCCGTTACTGTCGCTAATGGTGTCACCATCGCTGCGGGGACGACCGTGACCCGTGATATCGCTGAAAATGAGCTAGTCCTCAGCCGTGTTAAGCAGGTGCATGTTCAGGGCTGGCAACGTCCGGTGAAGAAAAAATAACTATTTAAAACAGCCCCTTTAAGGTGAAGTCTTCTGCTTTGAAGGGGTGTTTTGCCCTGTATTTTTGGCCAATGTATTCAAGCTGAGAATACAGAACAAAACATAATAATCCCCAACTCTACAGGCTCGGGGAACCCGGAAAATCCGGAAAATCAGGTCACTGACATCGACAAGGTTCTAACAGAACCTTACATAGGAAGAAAACAGATGTGTGGAATAGTTGGCGCAGTAGCGCAACGTGATATCGCTGAGATTCTGATCGAAGGTTTACGTCGTCTTGAATACCGTGGCTATGACTCTGCGGGTTTAGCCGTGGTTGATGCTGAAGGTCACATGACCCGTTTACGTCGGGTGGGTAAAGTTCAGGCACTGTCTGACGCGGCCGAGAATCAGGAGCTGCATGGTGGTACTGGGATTGCACATACCCGCTGGGCTACCCATGGTGAGCCATCAGAGGCGAATGCGCACCCTCATGTTTCTGACTATATCTCCGTGGTTCACAACGGCATTATTGAAAACCACGAACCTTTACGTGAATTATTGATTGGCCGTGGTTATCGTTTCAGTTCTGAAACTGATACTGAAGTTATTGCTCACTTGGTGCATTGGGAGCAAAAACAGGGTGGTTCGTTGCTGGAAGTGGTTAAGCGCGTCATCCCGCAATTGCGTGGCGCTTACGGCGCTGTGGTGATGGATAGTCGTGATCCAAGCCGGCTGGTCGCTGCTCGCTCAGGTAGCCCATTGGTGATCGGTTGTGGCGTTGGCGAAAACTTTATCGCCTCAGACCAGTTGGCCCTGCTGCCAGTAACTCGCCGCTTTATCTTCCTGGAAGAGGGGGATGTCGTTGAGGTCACTCGTCGCAGCATCGAGATTTTTGATAAGCAGGGCAATGCGATTGAGCGCCCTGAAATCGAATCTCAAGTGCAATACGATGCCGGTGATAAAGGTGTGTACCGCCACTACATGCAGAAAGAGATTTATGAGCAGCCAATGGCGATTAAAAATACGCTGGAAGGCCGCTTAAATCATGGTGCGATTGATCTCTCTGAGCTTGGTCCAAAAGCTGATGCTCTGCTGGCTAATGTGCAGCATATTCAAATCATTGCCTGTGGGACGTCTTACAACTCCGGCATGGTTTCGCGTTATTGGTTCGAGTCATTGGCTGGTGTGCCTTGCGACGTGGAAATCGCGTCGGAATTCCGTTACCGCAAATCAGCTGTGCGCCCTAACAGCCTGTTGATCACTCTGTCTCAATCGGGTGAAACCGCCGATACATTGGCTGCTCTGCGCTTATCAAAAGAGTTGGGGTATTTAGGTTCATTGGCAATTTGTAACGTAGCCGGCTCCTCACTGGTGCGTGAATCAGATTTAGCGTTAATGACTAAAGCGGGCACTGAGATTGGCGTAGCTTCAACCAAAGCCTTCACCACTCAATTGACAGTTTTACTGATGCTGGTGGGTCGTATTGGTAAGCTGAAAGGCGCTGATGCCAGCCTGGAACAGAATATTGTTCATGCGCTACAGGCACTGCCTGCCCGTATTGAGCAAATGCTGTCTCTGGATAAAACCATTGAAGCGCTGGCTGAAGGTTTCTCCGATAAGCACAATGCATTGTTCCTTGGCCGTGGTGATCAATACCCGATCGCGATGGAAGGTGCATTGAAACTGAAAGAGATCTCCTATATTCATGCGGAAGCTTATGCGGCCGGTGAATTGAAACATGGGCCATTGGCATTGATTGATGCTGATATGCCGGTCATTGTGGTCGCACCAAACAATGAATTGTTGGAAAAACTGAAATCCAACATTGAGGAAGTGCGCGCACGTGGTGGCCTGCTGTATGTGTTTGCTGATCAAGATGCCGGTTTCACTGATAGCGAAGGGATGAAAATCATTCAGTTGCCTCACGTGGAAGAGATTATTGCCCCTATCTTCTACACTGTGCCGCTACAGCTATTGTCCTATCACGTCGCCTTAATTAAAGGCACTGATGTGGATCAGCCACGTAACCTGGCAAAATCAGTCACGGTTGAATAATTCGCGATAACTATTCCACAGGTTTTGTGGGATAACAAAAGAGTTATCGATCTTAAAACCCGGTCTGTTGGTTAAAAAACAGACCGGGTTTTTATGGTTAATTTAAATTGCCTGTCAACCGCCGATGAAAATCGCTGCTGCGCATATCCAGCCCTTCAATAGTTACCCTGGCCCCATAACGTTGATAGCGATACTCAATGCCATCTAAAGCGGCAACAGTAGAAGCATCCCAAATCTGCGCATGTGTAAGATCAATGATGACTTTTTTAGGATCATGGGCATAATCGAAATGCTCGAACAGGTCATTGCTACTGGCAAAAAATAGTGGGCCGCGCACGGTATAGCGCACACTTTCGCCATCATCACTTATTGTCCGCTCGGCGTGGATCACATGGGCGATACGGCGGGCAAATAGCATTATCGCAACGATAACCCCAGCAAATACCCCCAGCGCGAGGTTACTGGTCCATACTGTCACCACCACAGTGAGCACCATCACCCATGTTTCTGACCAGGGCATCCGTTTTAGAGTCACCGGTTGCAGGCTGTGCCAGTTAACGGTTTTCACCGCGACCACCATCATGATACCGGCGAGCACCACCATCGGGATCTGTGCCAGCAGATTGCTCAGGCCAGTGACGAGCAGCAGTAAGACGATAGCTGCTGCGACAGTTGAAACGCGACTCCGGGCTTTGCCCAATTCAACATTGACAATGGTTTGACCAATCATCGCACAGCCGGCAATACCACCATAAAAACCAGCAAGAATATTACCGATCCCGAGACCCCAAGACTCTCGACGCTTACTTGATGGCGTATCAGTGATGTCATCGACCAGTTTCGCCGTTAACAGTGACTCCATCAGCCCGACAAAAGCGATACTTAAGGCTGTTGGCCATATGATTTGCAGTGTTTGCCAGTTCAGCGGAACCAAAAGTTGGGTGAGTCCGGGTAAACCGGGAGTCATTGGCCCCTCATCACCCACATTAGGTAGTCGGTAACCCATCAGCAAAGCAACAGCAGTGACGACCATAATAGCGATAAGTGGCGAAGGTACAGTTTTGAGAATGCGCGGGAGTAGCAAAACAATGAGTAGAGTAATAATAAGCATCCCCCACACCATCCCTGATTGCCCCCAGACGTGCGGCACCTGAGCAAAAAATATCAGGATACCCAGCGCATTCACAAAACCAATCATCACCGAGCGTGGGATATAGCGCATCATGCGAGACAGTCCCGTGATACCGAACAGGATTTGAATGACACCTCCGATCACGACAGCAGGCAGAATGTATTCGACGCCATGCGCATGGACCATTGGGCCGATGACCAGTGCGACTGAACCGGCGGCGGCGGTGACCATTGCAGGGCGGCCACCCAAAATAGAGAGTGTCAGACATAATACAATCGACGCGATCAGACTCACTTTCGGATCGACACCGGCAATGACAGAGAATGAGATCACTTCAGGAATGAGTGCGAGCGCTGTCACAATCCCGGCCAGGCACTCACGTGTCATTAATTTGGGTGATTTCAACACCTGCACTACGCGCAACGTATCGCCCGACTCTTCAGCGCTAGTGAGGTTGTTATTGTTACTCATGGTTTTTCAGTCTCTTGTCATTATTTATCAGGTAAATCTCACCGAGCATTGGCAGAAGTTATCAGCAGTTAAAACCCAGACAGGTCGCCATAGCTGTCACACCATTTGCGACTGTGATCCATAAAATAGCAAAATACGCATAATACTCGTATTTCGTTTCATTGCTGCTATCCGTGTGACGGCCATACTATCTTTCATTGAATAAGGTAATTATCGTGTTAGATATTTAAGTTGAGCTGGTATAAAAATAGATTTTAATCAAATAGTTAGTTATACCACTGCTGATTGTCATATAACTGTAATATTTCGTACATTTTTCTGTCATTAAACTGTCCTATTTTCCCTCCTGCACCATACTTAATCTGATGAAAACAATTTAGAGTTAATTCTAATATCCCATTAGGAGGGATTATGAAACTGATGCGTACCACCGTAGCCAGCATTGTGGCAGCGACTTTATCTATGACAACCCTGTCCGCGTTCGCTGCTGCAAGCCTGACAGGTGCAGGTGCGACATTCCCCGCGCCGGTGTATGCCAAGTGGGCAGATTCTTATCAGAAAGAAACAGGTAACAAAGTTAACTATCAGGGGATCGGCTCTTCAGGTGGCGTGAAACAGATTATCGCCAACACGGTTGATTTCGGTGCCTCTGATGCGCCATTAACAGACGATAAACTGGCTGCTGAAGGTTTGTTCCAATTCCCAACAGTGATTGGCGGTGTGGTACTGGCCGTGAATATCCCTGGCATTAAATCCGGTGAACTGACATTAGACGGTAAAACACTGGGTGATATTTATCTGGGCAATGTTAAAAAATGGAATGACCCGGCAATCGTTAAATTGAACCCAGGTGTTAAATTACCTGATCAAAATATCGCTGTGGTGCGTCGTGCTGACGGTTCTGGCACCTCATTCGTTTTCACCAGCTATCTGGCGAAAGTGAATGCAGATTGGAAAGAGAAAGTGGGTGCAGGCTCTACAGTTAACTGGCCAACCGGTTTGGGTGGCAAAGGTAACGACGGCATCGCCGCATTTGTTCAGCGCCTTCCAGGTGCCATTGGTTATGTTGAATACGCTTACGCCAAACAGAATAACCTGGCTTACACCAAACTGGTTTCTGCTGATGGAAAACCGGTTAGCCCGACTGAGCAGAGCTTTAGTGCAGCGGCTAAAGGCGTAGACTGGAGCAAAACATTCGCTCAAGATTTAACCAATCAGAAAGGTGATAATGTCTGGCCAATTACCTCAACAACCTTCATTTTGGTGCACAAAGAGCAGAAAAATGCGGCTAACGGCACTGAAGTTCTGAAGTTCTTTGATTGGGGTTACACGCACGGTGCTAAACAAGCTAACGCGCTGGATTACGCTACATTACCAGCCGAAGTTGTTGAGCAAGTCCGTGCTGCCTGGAAGACTCAGATTAAAGATAGCAGCGGTAAGCCAATCTTCTGATTGAAGCCAGTTTTACCTGCAAATTGATTTATAAAATACCTTAAGCCCAAAGTAATTGGAGTTGCAGGTAGGTGGCAAGCCAACACCCCTGCAGCTTCAAGTACGACGGGTAGGATGAGAAGAGAGTCTATGGCTGCGAATAAGCCGACTATCAAAGCACCGAGTCGATACGGTGACATCATTTTCAGTGCACTGGTTAAACTGGCTGCGCTGATTACCCTATTTCTGCTGGGCGGCATCATCATTTCACTGATTGTTGCCTCCTGGCCTAGTATCGAGAAATTTGGTTGGGCCTTCCTGTGGACCAAAGAGTGGGATGCCCCGGCGGAGCAGTTTGGTGCCTTAGTGCCAATTTATGGCACTGTCGTCACCTCGGTGATTGCCCTGATCATTGCAGTTCCGGTCAGTTTTGGTATCGCCTTGTTCTTAACTGAACTGGCTCCGAACTGGTTAAAACGCCCGCTAGGTATCGCAATCGAACTGTTAGCGGCGATCCCCAGTATTGTTTACGGCATGTGGGGCCTGTTTGTCTTCGCACCCCTCTTTGCCCGCTATTTCCAGGAACCAGTCGGCAACGTAATGTCCGGCATCCCGATTGTGGGTGTACTGTTCTCTGGTCCGGCATTCGGCATCGGCATTCTGGCCGCGGGTGTCATCTTAGCTATCATGATTATTCCTTACATTGCCGCAGTCATGCGCGATGTGTTTGAACAAACGCCGGTGATGATGAAAGAGTCCGCTTACGGCATTGGCTGCACCACCTGGGAAGTTATCTGGCGCATTGTGCTGCCTTATACCAAAAACGGGGTTATTGGTGGCGTGATGTTGGGGCTGGGCCGTGCATTAGGGGAAACCATGGCGGTGACCTTTATTATCGGCAACACCTATCAGCTCGACAGCTTCTCGCTGTTTATGCCAGGCAATAGTATTACCTCGGCGTTGGCGAATGAGTTTGCCGAAGCTGAATCTGGTCTGCACACCGCAGCATTGATGGAGTTGGGCCTGATCTTGTTCGTCATTACCTTTATCGTGCTGGCTTTATCTAAGCTAATGATCCTGCGTCTGGCTAAGAAAGAGGGGCGTTAAGATGGCGACGATGGATATGCAAAGTGATGCGACGCTGATGGAAACCCGCCGTAAAAAGCAGGCATGGCGTCGTCAAAAGAACCGAATCGCCTTATTGCTTTCAATGGCGACGATGGCGTTTGGCCTGTTTTGGTTAGTGTGGATTTTGTTCTCGACGGTCACCAAAGGTATTGATGGCATGTCGCTGGCGCTGTTTACCGAAATGACACCGCCACCGAATACTGCTGGCGGCGGTTTGGCGAATGCGATTGCCGGTAGTGGGTTGTTAATTCTATGGGCGACAGTGATTGGTACGCCACTGGGTATCATGGCGGGGATCTATCTGGCCGAATATGGGCGTAAATCCTGGCTGGCGGAGATCACCCGCTTTATCAATGACATTTTGTTATCAGCCCCCTCTATCGTGGTCGGCCTGTTTGTCTACACCATCGTGGTCGCCAAGATGGAGCACTTCTCCGGTTGGGCGGGGGTGATTGCACTGGCGCTATTACAAGTGCCGATTGTTATCCGTACCACCGAGAATATGTTGAAGCTGGTACCTGACAGCCTGCGTGAAGCCGCGTATGCACTGGGAACACCGAAGTGGCGCATGATTTCGGCCATTACGCTAAAAGCCTCTATCTCCGGTATTTTGACCGGTATCTTATTGGCCGTGGCGCGTATTGCCGGTGAAACTGCACCCTTGTTGTTCACCTCGCTCTCCAACCAGTTCTGGAGTACCGATTTGACTCGGCCAATTGCTAACTTGCCGGTCACCATCTTTAAGTTTGCCATGAGCCCGTTTGCCGAATGGCAACAACTGGCCTGGGCCGGGGTGCTGTTGATTACCCTGTGTGTACTGTTACTGAATATTCTGGCTCGCGTTGTTTTCGCTAAGAAAAAGTATTAATTGGCTGAGAGAACATCAGCTATTAGCAATAGAAAATACCGATTCGCCAATAAATTCCAAAATGCGGCTCCGGCGGCATTGGCTAAAAGAGAGAAGTCTTGATGAGTATGGCTACTGACACCAACAACAGCAAAATTCAGGTTCGCGATCTGAACTTCTACTACGGCAAATTCCATGCGCTGAAGAATATTTCGCTGGATATTGCCAAAAACCAGGTCACAGCATTCATCGGCCCATCAGGTTGCGGCAAGTCGACACTGCTGCGTACCTTCAACAAAATGTATCAGCTCTATCCGGATCAGCGTGCTGAAGGTGACATCTTGCTGGATGGCCAGAATATCCTGACCGATAAACAAGATATTGCGTTATTGCGGGCGAAAGTGGGCATGGTTTTCCAAAAACCGACGCCATTCCCCATGTCGATTTACGATAACATCGCTTTTGGCGTAAAACTGTTTGAAAACCTGTCTCGTGCGGATATGGATGAGCGGGTGCAATGGGCGCTAACCAAAGCGGCACTGTGGAATGAAACCAAAGATAAGCTGCACCAGAGCGGTTATAGCTTGTCGGGTGGACAGCAGCAGCGCCTCTGTATTGCGCGCGGTATCGCAATCCGCCCGGATGTTTTGCTGCTTGATGAGCCTTGCTCGGCGCTTGATCCAATCTCCACTGGCCGAATTGAAGAGCTGATCAGTGAATTGAAGTCTGATTACACGGTGGTGATTGTGACGCACAACATGCAACAAGCGGCTCGTTGTTCAGATCACACGGCATTTATGTATCTGGGCGAGTTAATTGAATTCAGTGATACCGATACCCTGTTTACCGCGCCACAGCAGAAACAGACGGAAGATTATATTACAGGTCGCTATGGCTGATCGGCCTATCCCCGTCATACTTCAAGCTGCATGTGCGTTGGCTGCTTTCGTTCACCCCAGTCACTTACTTGAGTAAGCTCCTGGGGATTCGCTCAATTGCCGCCTTCCTGCAACTCGAATTATTTAGGGTATACATCAATTTCTATTATTTATATGTACGGGAAGTATTATGGATAACTTGAATCTCAATAAACATATTTCCGGCCAGTTCAACGCAGAACTTGAGCATATCCGCACCCAGGTTTTAACTATGGGTGGGCTGGTGGAACAACAATTATCTGACGCCATCACCGCCATGCATAATCAGGACGGTGAGTTAGCCAAGCAGGTCATTGCTGGCGATAAAAAGGTCAACATGATGGAAGTGGCCATTGATGAAGCCTGTGTGCGCATCATTGCCAAACGTCAGCCAACCGCCAGTGATTTGCGGTTAGTGATGGCTATCATCAAGACTATTTCTGAGCTGGAACGTATCGGTGATGTGGCGGATAAAATCTGCCGCACCGCATTGGAAAAATTCTCCCATCAGCACCAACCTTTGTTAGTGAGCCTCGAGTCGCTAGGTCGCCACACGGTGCAGATGTTGCATGATGTGCTGGATGCTTTCGCGCGCATGGATTTGGATGAAGCTATCCGAATTTATCGCGAAGATAGGAAGGTCGATCAGGAGTATGAAGGCATCGTGCGCCAATTGATGACCTATATGATGGAAGATCCGCGCACCATCCCCAGTGTGCTAACCGCGCTATTCTGTGCCCGCTCGATTGAGCGCATCGGCGACCGCTGCCAAAATATTTGTGAATTTATTTTCTACTTTGTCAAAGGGCATGATTTCCGCCACCTGGGTGGTGATGACTTAGAGAAACTGCTCTCCAATAAGAGTGAAAAATAATATATCCCCCAATCAGGCTGTGTATTGATGCTTGATTGGGGGATGACTTTTACTAGACCAGAACACTTCAGTGAATATCGCCCCCACCCTTGCATTATCCTCTAGGCTATTATCCAAAAAACGTTAATTCCATATTGTTTTGTATCTGTTTATATTCCGCCATCAATTGATTGACATAATGCCATAGTCTTATGTTTATTTATGTGGGTGTTATTTTTTTTGAGTGATTACTTTGTGGAAATATAATTTCCGCTGCAGGGGGGATTATTTTCCTGGTTAAGGCTAAAGCTCAACTCAATTTCAGATCACATGAATTCATATCACTATTAATACGTTTTTACACTGGGCGGGATAAGTGAACATGCGTCTGTATATACCAAAAAATGTAGCCCTTAGCCTGTTTTGGGTGCTATGGGGTGCCGCTTTAGTAGGTTATATGGTCTACAATTTATTTTTTTATCTTCTTCTTGCGCCTACTTTATTCCTCATTTTTATTCTGATAACTATTATGTTTAAAAAGAAAGAAAACAGTCATAACACGGTGTCTACAATGGTCAACTCTTCTCTACAATCCAATACGCCACTATCTAACTCACCATCAGACTCCGTGAAGACCAACACTATTATCGCGGCGGGAACAAAAATAAAAGGAGATATTAATCTTGATGGTGATATTCAAATCTACGGTATGGTGAACGGGAATATTACGGTAAATGAAGGCACGATAAGGTTGATGCGTAGTGGTCAGATTGAAGGCAATTTAACGGCCCCCAACATGACGGTTGATGGGCGCATTGATGGTGTTTGTATTTCCGATCATCTGGAAATTTTAGAGAATGGCCGCTTAAACGGCATTGTGAAAGGCAGTAATTTCTCCATCAAAAAAGGCGGCATCTTTATTGGTCAATCAGAGATTACGGAAGAACCAGTTAGTCTGCCTAGGAAAGTCAAATCTGCAATCATGGAGACTCAGGAAAAGCCCAAAGCAGCAGTGGCAAGACCCGATACCCTCGATGACAGTAAATAATTCTGCCTGATGACATTTTTGAAACATATACTAATGACACGATTGGGTCGAAATGTGCGGCTACAATCGTGTTATTAGCCTATGAGAGCAGAATGAATATTCACTGTTTTTATATGGATAAATTGAAGTGGAGGTTTTATGGAGACCCCATCCTCCGGCGTTTCACTTACCATATATCCCACTTTCTTTCTCAATATAATTAGGCTCATTCACTGAGATTAATTAGTTATAAACATATCGTTTTATATTATTTCCTGACCTAACGATGAGTTGCTAGCTTATGCATATCGCAACATCTCAATCATCTTAGGAGCTTTCAATGAAGCAATCTCTGACCACCAAAAAAAGCGCTCTGGCATTAACCTTGCTAGCCGGCCTGGCGACACTTTCTGCTACAGCTCACGCCGATAAGCTGGATGACATCAAGCAAGCGGGTGTGGTGCGGATTGCCGTTTTTGATAGCAACCCCCCTTTTGGCTATATCGATCCGCAGACTAAAAAACTGGTGGGCTATGATGTGGATGTGGCGAACGCGATTGCCAAAGATTTAGGGGTAAAAGTGGAACTGCGGGCAACTAACCCGGCTAACCGTATTCCACTGCTGACGTCGAAGAAAGTCGATCTGATTGCGGCCAACTTTACCATCACTGATGAGCGCGCCAAGGAAGTTAACTTCAGCCTGCCCTATTTTGCCACCGGTCAGAAATTTATCGCCCATAAAGGGGTGCTGAAAACGCCGGAAGATATCCGCAAATTACGTATCGGGGCTGATAAAGGCACGGTACAGGAGATAACTCTGCGTGAGCACTACCCAACGGCAAAAGTGATCTCTTATGATGATACGCCACTGGCATTTACTGCCCTGCGTAATGGTAACGTTCAAGCCATCACTCAGGATGATGCAAAATTAGTGGGTCTGTTGGGTAACCTGCCCGCAGCGCAAAAAGCGGATTTTGAGATTTCACCCTTCAGTATCACCAAAGAGTACCAGGGCGTGGGTATTCCTAAGGGTGAGGAGCGCCTAACAGCCACAGTGAACGAAACATTGGTTAAGCTGGAAAAAGAGGGCGAAGCGGCAAAAATTTATGACCGCTGGTTCGGGCCGGCAACCAATGCCGCTCAGCCACGGGGCGAGTTTAAATTTGCACCTTTAGATCAACAGCCTAAGGCCTGATTTAACGCGTGAAACACCCAAGCCCTGCATCATTATGATGCGGGGCTGTTTGCATTACAGCGGGTATAGGGACATATGAATCTACATCATCTCACTGACTGGCTGCTGGCCCCGCAATATCTCGGCTGGCTGTGGAGCGGTTTTCTGCTCACCTTGTGGATCTCCGCCTGCACGGTGGTGGCCTCGACGCTATTGGGCTTTTTATTGGCAGCGGCCAGAGATAGCGAAAATAGAGCGCTACAGTGGTTTGCCATGGGCTACAGCACCCTATTTCGCAATACGCCACTGCTGATCCAGCTGTTCTTTTGGTACTTTGCTGCCAGCCAACTCCTGCCCGCCGCTTGGATCCCTTGGCTGAACTCTCCCCATGAAATCACCCTGCTCGGGTTAACCCTGAACTGGCCCTCTTTTGAGTTTTTAGCCGGTTTTATCGGGCTGACCCTCTACTCCACGGCGTTTATTGCGGAGGAGCTGCGAGCCGGTATCAGCGGCGTAGCGAAAGGGCAAAAATATGCTGCACATGCGCTGGGATTAACGGGTTGGCAATCGATGCGCCATGTGGTGTTGCCGCAGGCGTTGAAAATCGCGATGCCGCCATTGCTGGGCCAATATATGAATATTATTAAAAACTCCTCTTTGGCGATGGCGATTGGTGTTGCTGAACTCTCCTATGCATCCCGTCAGGTGGAAACCGAGACATTGCGGACATTTCAGGCATTTGGCGTGGCAACGGTGCTGTATATCGCCATTATTGCGCTGATCGAAGCGTGGGGCATGTGGCGTCAACAACGAACTGCCATCAGAGGGCATTAAGATGGATTTTACAATTATTGCCGATAACTGGAGTTATCTGCTGTGGGGCACCTACCCGGATGGTCCGCTGGGCGGGGCGGCATTAACCGTGCTGATCAGTATTATGGCGGGGGTCGCTTCCGCTATTTTAGGCACTATATTGGGGGTGGCGCTGGCGATGTCTCGCGGTGTCTGGGCGGGCATATTAGCGGCTGTTTTAGGTTTTTTCCGCGCTATTCCCGTGATTATGCTGATTTTTTGGACCTATTTCCTGCTACCGATAGTGTTTGGCGTGGATATTCCCGAAATCACCACCGTGGTGTGTGCGCTGGCGTTGATTGCATCCGCCTATCTGGCTCATGCGGTGAAAGCCGGAATTGTGGCGATAGGTGCGGGTCAATGGCAGGCGGGTCTGTCGCTCGGCTTTAACCGCTGGCAGGTTTTAGGGTTTGTGGTGTTGCCGCAAGCACTGCGCATGATGGTGCCATCATTTATTAATCAATGGATCTCATTGATTAAAGATACCTCGCTGGCTTATATCGTCGGGGTGAATGAGCTGACGTTTTTGGCGACTCAGGTCAATAATCGCAGCATGGTTTACCCGATGGAAGTGTTTCTGTTTGTGGCGCTGGTCTACTTTGTTCTCTGTCTGGCGCTGGATCTGCTGGCGAATGGCCTTAACCGCCGCTTCAGCCCACAGCATGTTATTAAGCAGCAAAGCGCCATTAAAGGTTCATGGCGCTGGTGGCGAAATAAAGTGGCACTGCCGTCAACTAGTCGCGGGTGATACGCCAGCCTTTTTCACGCCATAGATCAGGCAGTTGCTGCATATCATCGAACATGGTGACCAGCGGGTGGTGGATCGGCTGATTGTGCGGATCGGCGCAGTAGTAAAAGACAGGAATGCCTGCCGCGATCCCGGCATGTGTTCCGGCAGCGGAGTCTTCCACCAGAATGCAGCGCTCAGCCGCGACCTGCATCTCTTCTGCCGCATGGTAAATCAGCGCCGGATCGGGCTTCCAGCTTTGAATGTCGTAGCCGCTATAGAGCCTATCTTCAAAGAAGGGGCGCAAGCCCGTCAGGCCAAGGGAGTGCTGCATTTTGCTCACCGGCCCGTTGGATACCACACAAACCGGCAGCGTAATTTGCTCTAGCAGCGCCTTTGCACCGGCGATCGGTTGCAATTGGGCATCAAATAAGCGGGCGACTTCTGCGCGATAGAGTTTTTCCAGCGTTTCAATCTGTTGGTTCAGGCCGTTCTCTTTGCTCACCAACGCGACGATCTCATTCAGTTTCACGCCTTTAAAGCGCTTAATCACCTGCTCCAGTGATAAGTGAATGTCGTAATGGGCAAACATCACCACATAAGCCTGGCAGCACAGCACTTCGCTATCCACCAGGGTGCCATCGCAATCGAACATAACGCAATCTATCTGGTTCACTCAATTCCCTTATTTTCGTATCTATTAATCGAGACTTACCCCCTTCTTACTTTAATCATCCTGACTCAGAATGCGATACATAATTACCCTGCTAGCAATATAACGAATACTAAACGAATAAAATTCAATACGTTGAATGACGAGGATTAGCACCATGCCGATGTTGCGCAACAGAGGCGATAAAAAACAGACAAAAAAGAGTGTGATCCCGCTCTTAAGATTGGTTTTTTGTTATAGGATGTTCCCAACTATCACTCCCTTCTTGTGGAACGCCTTATGAGTCAACCAAACCTTGATACTGAGCAGGGGCTGCTCGAACGTGTTTTTAAACTGAAGCAACATGGCACCACGGCACGTACTGAATTGATTGCCGGTATCACCACCTTCCTGACCATGGTCTATATCGTGTTCGTTAACCCGCAGATTTTAGGGGTTGCGGGGATGGATGTGCAGGCAGTATTCGTCACTACCTGCTTGATCGCCGCTTTTGGCAGCATTTTTATGGGCTTATTGGCGAACTTACCCGTAGCACTGGCACCGGCGATGGGGCTGAACGCTTTCTTCGCTTTTGTGGTGGTTGGCGCGATGGGCATTTCATGGCAGGTTGGCATGGGGGCTATTTTCTGGGGCGCAATCGGTTTCCTTTTGCTGACTATTTTCCGCATTCGCTATTGGATGATTGCCAACATCCCGCTGAGCCTGCGCGTGGGGATCACCAGCGGTATCGGCCTGTTTATTGCCATGATGGGGCTGAAAAATGCCGGTATCGTGGTCGCCAACCCGGATACATTGGTAACCGTGGGTAACCTGACCTCTCACAGCGTGCTGCTGGGGGCGCTGGGCTTCTTTATTATCGCGATACTGGCATCACGCAATATCCATGCTGCGGTGCTGGTTTCTATCGTGGTAACTACCCTGATTGGCTGGGCGCTGGGTGATGTGCACTACTCAGGTATTTTCTCCATGCCGCCAAGTGTGACCTCGGTAGTCGGGCAGGTTGATCTGGCTGGGGCGCTGAATATTGGTATGGCGGGGATCATTTTCTCCTTCATGCTGGTTAACCTATTTGATTCATCCGGCACATTGATTGGCGTGACGGATAAAGCGGGCTTAACTGACGATAAAGGCAAGTTTCCGCGCATGAAACAAGCGCTGTACGTCGATAGTATCAGCTCTGTTGCCGGTGCTTTTATCGGTACTTCGTCAGTGACGGCCTATATCGAAAGCTCCTCCGGGGTTTCTGTCGGTGGCCGTACCGGCCTAACTGCCGTGGTGGTGGGGATCTTGTTCCTGCTGGTGATGTTTGTTTCGCCACTGGCGGGTATGGTGCCCGCCTATGCTGCTGCCGGGGCACTGATTTATGTGGGCGTACTGATGACCTCCAGCTTATCCCGCGTGAAGTGGGATGATCTGACCGAGGCGGTTCCGGCGTTTGTCACTGCCGTGATGATGCCATTCAGCTTCTCAATTACCGAAGGTATCGCGCTGGGCTTTATCTCTTATTGCCTGATGAAGTTAGGTACTGGCCGCTGGCGTGAAATCAGCCCATGCGTTGTAGTTGTTGCGCTGCTGTTTGTGCTGAAAATTGCTTTTGTTGACCACTGATCGCCAGTGATTGACCTCTGATCTTAAAAACGCCCCCCTTTCGACACGAGGGAGGGGGCGTCTTATTGATAATCTTATGCTTTCAACTGAGCGCTAATTTGCTCCAGTGCCTTGGTGGCACATTGCGCATCCAGATGCCCACCCGGCGCACCGGCAACACCCACCGCACCCACCACTTCATCACCCGCTTTCACTGGCACACCGCCACCTAACAGCAAGAAGCCCGGAATATCTTTCAGATTATTGGCCGCCGGCGTTTTTTGGCTGTTCTCCATCACTTGCCGGCTTGGCGTTTTAGTCGAGAGCGCAGTAAAGGCTTTCTGTTCACTGGCTTTAACCGTATGTGGCCCTGCATTATCTGCGCGCAGCACGGTTTTGATGATACCGGCACGATCTACCACCGTGACCGCGACGTTATAGCCATCAGCCTGACAAACCGCAAGGGTACGGCTCGCCAAATCAGTCGCCAGCGCCAGAGAGATATTGCGTTCAGTGTTGAGACCCGCCGCAGAGGCTTGTGCTATTAGGCCAATGAATAAGGCAGAGGTGAGGGCAATAGGCTTGATCATATAAAATCCTTATTGTTAGCGACGTGATTTCATCACAGTGCCATCATCCTACGGTGATAAGTGATGAAAAAATATTCGGCTAACTACCCGTTTTGCTACGTACTTTTACGTATTCTTCTTTGGGGGATGGCTGTCCATCAATGGCGCGTAATACTGAATCAGTAGTGCCAGCGAGCTAACCTCCAGTTTTGCAAAGATATTTGCGCGATGAGCCTCCACGGTTCGCGGTGAAAGAGACAAAATATGTGCAATTTGTTTACTGGTCTCCCCCTGAATAATCAGGGCGGCCACTTCTCGCTCGCGGGGCGAGAGTTGGCTGAGCAACTGTTGATAGCCTGCTAACTGGCGATAAGTTGCCAGCGCCTGCTCATGTTGCTCTAGCGCCTGGCTGACGGTTTCAATCAGTACGTCGGCATCAATAGGTTTGGTCAGGAACTCCAATGCGCCGCCCTTAAAGGCGCGGCGGCACAATTCAATGTTACCGTGCCCCGTCATTATGATGACCGGTAGTGAGCTATCACGAGACTGAATGGCTTCCAATACCGCCATCCCACTTTTACCGGGCATTCTGATGTCAACCAGTACACAACTGGGGTGAGTGACCACCAAAGTGTCGAGGAAGGTCTGGCCGTCGCTGAATGCTATGACCTCCCAGCTCATGGTGGCAAGTAGCGCGGCGAGTGCGGCGCGAACCCCTGCGTCGTCATCAATAAGATAAATCTGTTTGGTCATGCTTCCCGCCTGTCGTTATGGGAAAATGTGGTTATGGGGAAAGTCAGGATAAAACAGGCGCCCCCCTGTTCGCTATTTCCTGCTTTTATGTCGCCCCCCATTCGCTGCACCAATGTTTCGCACAGAGTCAGCCCCAATCCCAATCCACTCTCGCGGGTGGTGTAGAAGGGGGTAAACAGGTTGTCCAACTGCTGTTGGCTCAGTCCTGGGCCATTATCTTTGATTTGGATAACCCACTGTTTTGGCTGGTGGTTAACCCGGAAATAGAGTGTCGGCGCGGGGGTATCTTGCAGAGCGTGAATTGCATTGCTAAGCAAATTATGAAAAACCTGCTCCAGCCAGAGCGGATCACTCTGGAGTGGCGGTAAATGGGCCGGGATGTCGCTGTGCACTGTCAGATTGACGGCGCTAATCTCTTGTTTTAACAGCCCGTTAACCCGCTGCCAGACATCGGCCACAATCACCGGTTGTAAGTTGACCTGCCCACGACTGAGTAGTGTGCGTAGGCGGTCAAGCAGCGCGGCGATGCGCTTGATCTGCTCAACCGAGGCCACTAACAATGGCGCGACTTTTTCGTCATGCGGTGGTAACAGTCGCAGCGCGGTCTGGTTATAGCTCAGGGTGGCGGTGAGTGGCTGATTCAACTCATGGGCGATACCGGTCGCAATCTCCCCCATAGCATTGAGTCTGGCCTGATCGGCGAATTTAGCCCGCTGTTCGGCGTGCAAGCGGTGCTGCGCCAACTGTTGCCAGCGGTGCCAACCATACAGGGCGGCGGCGGTGATCAGCGAAAGCAGCAGGGCGGTTAACCAAGGCAAATTACGCCAAACGGGGGTGGCATGGCCGATTAAGGTGAATGATTGCACCCCCTCTCCCAACGGCTTTTGCCACTGCCAGAAACTTTCAGGCGCTGAATGGCCCAGTAGCGCGAGTTGATGCTGCTGATAGCGCAATACCAGGCTGTCAAAGTGAGCGGGCAAACCCACCACTTGCAGCAGTCGCTGGCCGTTAACCTGCAAGCTACTGCCGTTGTATGAGTTAGATAAGCGGTAATCCCCACCCAGAATTTGCAGGCTGAGCTGGCCGGCTTTTGATCTGTCTGCCGCTGTTTGGCTGATGGCCGCCAGTTGCGGTAAGTGGCGCTGTAGCTGCGTCAGTTGGCTCGGCTCCAGCGCTAAAAACAGAATCGCCTGCTGCTGGGCCAGTTGTTGGCTCAGTTCTCGGTGAGTGGTGCGAAAATCCGCCTCACGTTCAGCTTGTTGGGTGTTTAGCCCGTACCAACCCAGCCAAAGTGTGGATATCAGGGTCAGGGTCAACCAGACAGTGATTTTAATGGCCATCGGTCAGCAGCATCCGCAAAAGAGAGTGGCAGGTGTGGGTACAGAGTGGCTCCCCAATGCCCGCAGGTTTGTGGGGAGCTTTGGAATTGTGGGGTAAGGGCTTACTTCTCGCGCACACGATCAATGTAAGTAGCAAAAGCAGCAAGCTGTTTTGTCAGGAAATCCAGTGTCCCTTGCTCGGAAAGCTCTTTGGTTTGTTCATCTACTTTGGTTTGAATCACCCCGCCCATAAATTCAGGCTTATTCATCACCATTGCATCGAGGAAGACCAAAATCTGGCGCAGATGATATTGGCAACGTGCACCGCCAATCGGCCCCATAGAGCTGGTTTGAATCGCCACCGGTTTGCCCGCCAGCGGCTGATTCGGTAAACGGGATAGCCAGTCGATCGCATTCTTCAAGCCGCCGGGGACGGAGTAGTTATACTCAGGTGTCACGATAATCACGCCATCCGCCTGACGAATTTGGTCCGCAATGGCCTGAACTGTGGTTGGGAAGCCATCTTCCTGTTGTACATCAGCATCATAAAGCGGAATGTCGCGAATAGACGGCAGAGCTTCAATGGTGACACCCGCGGGCGCTAATTTAGGCAGCGCGCGGGCGACCATCGCATTGTAAGAACCACTGCGCAGGCTACCCAGCAGGGTAACGATTTTAAGGGGTTGCTGTGACATGACATACTCCCATTCAGTAAATGAGTAACACTGGTTCACCACCAGAGTAGGACAAACTTGCGCGATATAACAATGACTATCTGCCGCTCCCCGGTTGAAAATTTCACTTAACTCTTTGTCATCCGCGGATTAATTACACTGAAATTGTGATCGGCGGATAGAAATGGAAAAATCGTTTCAATCCGTTATCAAGTCTGCGCACGGAGTGCCGTTAATAGATCTGGAGCTATCCAGCTCTCTGACATTGAGCGACACGATAATGCTAAAAACCACTCAAGCCCGATTCACCTTACTCGTTAGTGTGTTTTTCATTCTTTTGCTAGTCATCACTCTGGTGGTGATTCAGCTTTTTATCACACCACAACTCAAACAATCTGAAAGCACTATTGTTGGCAATAGCGTTGACCAAATTGCGACGGCCATCACCGCGCAAATGAATAAAGTGGAAGCCCAGGCCCGCAGTATTACTCAGGCGGTTGCCATTATGGACAGTAGCACCATCGACTCACTATTACCGGGCTTGGTGGATCAATATGGCGACAGCAATGTATTCGGCGGCGGTATTTGGCCTCTGCCCAATAAACGTGAGCAAGGGGTGGCGAAATTCAGCACCTTTTTTGCCCGTAATGGGGAAAATAAGTTAACGGTTAACACCCATTGGAACTCCCCAGAGTCGCAAAATTATTTTGAGCAGTCGTGGTACAAAGATGGCTTAAAAGCACCGAAAGGCTTCTGCGCCTGGGCTAAAGCCTATCAGGATGACGCCAGCCCGCAGCCGAGAACCAACTGTGCGATGGCGATCTATAAAGGCAACGAGGCATATGGTGTTTCAACCATTGACGTCACTTTAGGCTTCTTTAACCGCCTGGTTAAAGAGATGGAGCAGAAAGTGAACGGCACCATTCTGATTGTCGAAGCGGATGGTAAGATTGTGGGTAGCAGCGCCTTGGCTGACGGCAAAGCAGAGCTAAAAAATCTCTCTGATTTTGCCGCTAGTTTGCCGATGGCGGCCGAAACCCAGCAGTTGTTGCCAAAAATGAGAGAGCAAAAATCGCTGGAAAGCGAATTCGATGTCGATGGCACCTCACACACCCTGTTTATTCGTCCGATCGCCAATAGCCCATGGTATTTGGTCACTGACCTGCCAACCAGCTTATTGGTCAAACAGAGTCACAGTATCCTGATGCATCTGGGGCTAGTCCAGATCCCTATCATGCTGTTATTACTGATTTTCTTGGTGTTCTCTATCCGCGTGTTTATGAAGCGCTTAGCGAATTTGAAAGAAAACATCACCGCATTGTCTGCGGGCGGGGCCGATTTAACCCAGCGTTTGCCGGAAAGCAGCAGTCCGGAGTTCAATGCCATTAACCAGAGTTTCAATGCATTTATCGACTATTTGCAGCAAATGATGCGTCAGGTCGGAGAGAGCAGTTTGGCTATTGCGTCGGCATCGCGCGAGATCGCCAGCGGTAATCTGGACTTGTCTGCCCGTACCGAAGATCAGGCCAGTTCAATTGAAGAGACGGCGGCCTCGATGGATCAGTTGACCAGTACCGTGAAGCAAAATGCAGATAACGCCAGCCATGCTAATCAATTGGCGATGGATGCTTCAGCCGTGGCGGTGAAAGGCAGTACGGTAGTGAAAAAAGTGGTGGATACCATGGGTTCCATCAATCATTCATCGAAGAAAATTGTCGATATCATCAGTGTGATTGACAGCATTGCCTTCCAAACCAATATCCTGGCGCTGAATGCGGCAGTGGAGGCCGCCAGAGCGGGTGAGCAGGGGCGTGGTTTTGCGGTAGTGGCATCGGAGGTGCGTAATTTGGCGCAGCGTTCGGCAACTTCCGCCCGCGAGATTAAAAAGCTGATTGAAGATTCGGTGTCTGATATTGCGATTGGTACAGGTCTAGTGGCTGATGCGGGCACCACCATGGATGATTTGATGAGCGGTGTTTCCAATGTGGCGGCATTGATGAATGAGATTATGTCATCCAGCCAGGAGCAGAGTTTGGGTATCGAGCAGGTTAATTTGGCGATTAATCAGTTAGATAACGCGACTCAGCAAAATGCGGCGCTGGTGGAGCAAGTAGCGGCAGCGGCTCAAGCCATGCAGGATCAAACCTTACAGTTAGAAAGTGTGATTAGCGGCTTTAAGGTTTAATTAAGTACGGTATTTTTGCTGAAATTCTTAGTGACTCGATCTTAAGTGGTGAGGATAGGTAGAGGAGTAAAGCGTCCGCGCCAGGGATGGCGCGGCTCGAGCCATCAGGGAGGCGTGTTTTTAAAAAAGAAGTACGGCGTCTTTACGATCTACCTATTCTCTCCGCCGCAGGCACCTTACGTATAAATCTAACTCTAACTCTAACTCTAACTCTAACTCTCTTTGGCTTACTCACGGCGAATTTTACTGGCAAATAAATTGCCCAGTGATTGGATTAACTGCACAGTAATAATTAATACAATGGCGGTAGTGACCGTCACAAAAGTATCAAAACGCTGATAACCATAAGTAATAGCTAAATCCCCGATCCCGCCGCCGCCCACAGTTCCCGCCATTGCCGTTGCACCAATTAAGCCAATGGTGGCGGTGGTTAGGGCCAATATTAACGATGACAAGGCTTCGGGTAACAGAAAATACCAAATCGCCTGCAAAGGGGTCGCGCCCATTGATTTTGCGGCCTCCAGAATACCGGGGTTCACATCCAGTAATGAGTTCTCTACCAGTCGACCAATATAGGGCGCGATAAAAATAATCAGCGGCACAATCGCTCCCGGTGTCCCAATAGTGGTATTCACAATCAGGCGTGTTAGCGGAATAATCGCCACCATCAGAATAATAAAGGGCAGTGATCGGATGATATTGATCACGGGATTGAGAATATTATAAAAGGTACGATTCTTAATTAATCCGCCCGGCCGCGTCACCACCAGTAAAATTCCCAGAGGTATGCCAATAAGAGAACCGATCACCAATGAGATACTGACCATCACCAGTGTGTCGTGCAGCGCTTGAATAAATTGGTCTAGTGTAATGGCGGTTTCGATCATCAACTTATTTCCTGTATATCAATACCGGTTTCCGTCAGATAATTGACGGCATCATCAATGGTGTGATCCTCGCCTGTTAATAACAGCACCATGTGGCCGAGAGTGATGTCCTGTATCTCTGACATGTTGGCAAACAGAATATTAACGCCAATGTCATACTGCTTGATAAGCTGATTGATCACCGGCTGAGTGGCTATTGACCCCATAAAGGCTAATTGGAATTGGCGACCGGCATGGCTATTATCCAACAGCTTTTTCACACTATCGGGTAAACTATCTTTTATTACGGTGCGGACGAAATTAAGAGTGGTGGGATGAGTCGGGTGACCAAACACCGTTAATACTGATCCTTGCTCAATAATTTGGCCGTTCTCCATCACTGCCACCTTATTGCATATTTTTTGAATCACTGACATTTCATGAGTAATCAGCAAAACCGTAATGTTGTATTGCTGGTTGATTTTCTTCAGCAATAATAAAATCTGGGCGGTTGTTTGTGGATCCAGTGAGGACGTGGCCTCATCACATAATAGGATCGACGGATTGGTTGCCAGTGCGCGCGCAATACCTACCCGTTGCTTCTGGCCACCCGATAATTCGTTAGGAAAGCTGTGGCTTTTATCGCCTAAGCCAACAAAATCTAACAGTTCAGCAACTCTCTCCTGAATGAATTTTTTGTTTTTTCCCAATAGAATTAGCGGCATAGCGACATTTTTAAAAACCGTTTTTGATTCCAGTAAATTGAAGTTTTGGAATATCATACCAATATTTTTTTTCAGCAGCCGGAGCTGCTCATGACTAAAGTCATGCAGATTTTTACCATCAATAATTACATTTCCTGATGTCGGGCTCTCCAGCGAGTTGACCATCCGTAATAAGGTGCTTTTCCCTGCACCGCTATAACCGATGATGCCAAATATATCGCCATCTTCGACGGTTAAGCTGACATTATTCAATGCCTGTAGCTTGATACCTTTGCGCTCAAAAGTTTTAGAAACATACTGAAGTTCAATCATCAGGTTATTCCATTAGTTCAGATAATCAGGAAGCATATAACCTGTGTACTTTTCGTTTTCCAGAATATATTTTTTGAATTCAGGCGAGTGATATCCGGAAATAATATCTTTGGCAAACTCAGCGTCTTTATTCTTACCGGCAACGGTAACCACATTAACAAATTGTGTGGTGGGTTTTTCAAGTTGCAGAGCTGAGGTGAGTTTTATTCCGTTAGAGACAGCAAAATTACCCTGAATAGCACCAAAGTCGACATCAGGCAGCGCCCTGACTTGCTGGGCATTATCCATCTCTTTGATCACCAGGTGATACGGATTTTCCGCAATATCTTTCTGCGAGAAGGTCGCAGGATCAATTCTCTCTTTCAGCTTTATCCAGCCAATAGATTGCAGCAAGAGTGCCGCACGGTACTCATTTGAGGGTTGGTTCGGAACTGAAATCCATGCGCCATCTTTGGGCTTATCTTCTTTTTGGTGCTTATTGGAATACAGCCCCATGGGTGGCGTTGGCACCTGAACAATACCTGTATTATCTATGCGCAGCCGGTCATTTATTGCTTGCAGATAAATCGGATGCTGCATGATATTGCCATCAATCTCACCAGTGCTGACAGCATTATTGACCTGAATGCCATCATTGAAATCTTTATATTCGATACTGTAGCCTTTTTTTATCAGATAGGGGGCCACACCCTTTTCGAATTGTTCTTTATAGGGTCCGGGATTAAACCCTAACTTAATCAATTTCTGCTCCTCACTGTGAGCATTCAGTGAAGTTAAAATAATTAAGCTAAGGAGTGGTACTGTCAGTGAAGCTATTTTCATCATCATTTCCCTGTGGAATAAATATTAATTCAGTATCTAAAGGAGAATTTATTCACAAGGTTGCAGGCGATTGCGTTATCCGTAAACGAAGAATATAGACTTAACTTATCCATTATAAAGCTATAGCGATATCAAAGAGAGTATAAGGGAGGGGGAGTTATAAGAAGATTATCAACCCGCTGCGTGCTGATGTTGCCGCAGCGGGTTTTAGTGCAATAAACCTGAGTTTAGCCCTGGATCAGATTCGGGATTTTCACATCAGGATTAACATCGGCGTCATAGTCCACACCGTCGATCGAGAAACCGAACAGATTGAGGAACTCGGTTTTATAGCCAACAAAATCAGTCAGTTGATAGATGTTGTCATTGGTAACTTGATCCCACAACTGCTGCACCTGGCTTTGCACTTCAGGAGCCAGCTCTTTGTAGTCCGCGCGCAGACGGCCCTCTTGATCCATATGTGGCGCGTTGCCACACAGGCTATCTTTATACAGAGAGTAGACCTGCTCGATACAACCTTCGTGAGTGCCTTTCTCTTTCATCACTTTGAATAACAGTGACAAATAGAGTGGCATCATTGGAATGGCAGAGCTGGCTTGAGTAACAACCGCTTTTAGCACTGACACTCGGGCATCGCCGCCGCCGTGGGCTGCCAGGCTATCGCGGATAGCCAGTACCTTTTGGTCCAGATCCTTTTTGGCTGCGCCAATGGAGCCGTTCCAGTAGATATCATGGGTGATCTTCTCGCCCAGGTAGGTGAAGGCGGTGGTTTGCGCACCTTCAGCCAGCACGCCTGCTTCCAACAGTGCATCAATCCACATCTGCCAGTCTTCGCCACCCATGACCGCAACTGTGTTGTCGATCTCTTCCTGGGTTGCCGGTTGCAACACGGCCTCTTTGATCACTTCTTTGTCGGTATCAAGACCACGGAATTTAACTTCATGGCCGATAGGTTTCAGTGTGGAGTTGAACACTTCACCGGTTTTCGGGTGAGTACGGCGTGGCGAGGCCAGGCTGTAGATCACCTGATCAACTTGACCTAAATCTTGTTTGATAGCGTCAATGGTCAGTTGTTTAATCTGATCGGAGAAAGCATCACCATTGATGCTCTTCGCGTACAGACCTTTTTGCTCGGCAAACTTATGGAATGCCGCGCTATTGTACCAACCAGAGGTCGCGGGTTTGCTCTCTTCGCCAGGACGTTCGAAGAAAACACCCAAGGTATCGGCACCACAACCAAATGCTGCTGTGATGCGGGCTGCCAACCCGTATCCTGTTGACGCGCCAATCACTAATACTCGTTTTGGACCGTTAGCGATTGGGCCTGCTGCGGTGACATAGTCGATTTGCTTTTTGACGTTGGCTTCACAGCCCACCGGGTGAGCAGTCACACAGATAAAGCCGCGTACACGTGGTTTTATAATCATGGATACCTCAAATTTAGGGATATAGTTAAGTGTTCGAGCCACTGGCAGTGCTGATTTTGCTCGCTCAAGCCGCTGCACAGTTCAGACACATAGAGCAAGATTATCAAAATTAGCGATAATCTGCTCCCGCGCTAGCACATCACACTCATTTTCCGATACAAAAACTGGAGAAAATGCGCCCCAGTAAGTCATCCGAGCTAAATTCACCGGTAATTTCACTCAATGACTGTTGTGCTAACCGTAACTCTTCAGCCAGTAGTTCACCGGCGTAAGCGCTTACTAACTGTTCATGGCCCTGCAGCAAATGCTGGGCGGCTGTTTCCAGTGCCTGTAAATGGCGGCGGCGAGCCAGAAAACCGCCTTCGGTATTGCTGGTAAAGCCCATACTCTGCTTCAAGTGGTTACGCAGCAGGTCAATGCCTTCGCCTGTTCGGGCGGATAAGCGAATTAGTGAGTGACCATTCACTTCTGTTAGTCCCAGCGTCTCACCGGTGATGTCCGCTTTATTGCGCACCACAGTGATGGGGAGTGTCGAGGGCAAGCGCGCCATAAATTCCGGCCAAATCGCGGCGGGCTCAGTGGCATCCGTGGTGGTGCCATCAACCATAAACAGCACTCGGTCGGCTTGTTCTATCTCATTCCACGCCCGTTCGATACCAATGCGCTCAACTTCGTCACTGGCTTCGCGTAAACCGGCGGTGTCGATGATATGCAGTGGCATCCCATCGATATGAATATGTTCCCGCAATACATCACGAGTGGTTCCTGCAATATCGGTGACAATCGCGGCTTCACGGCCTGCTAACGCATTGAGTAAGCTAGATTTACCGGCATTAGGGCGGCCTGCAATCACCACTTTCATCCCTTCGCGCAGCAGACTGCCTTGGCGGGCTTCAGTGCGTACCTGTTCCAGGTCTGCCATGACGCCGTTCAGTTGACCTTCAATTTTGCCATCGGAAAGGAAGTCAATTTCCTCATCCGGGAAGTCAATGGCAGCCTCGACGTAGATTCGCAGGTGAGTAAGTGCTTCCACCAATTGATGGATGCGAACTGAAAACGCCCCCTGCAATGAGTTCACCGCCGAGCGCGCGGCTTGCTCTGAACTGGCATCAATTAAGTCGGCAATCGCCTCTGCTTGTGCCAAATCCAGCTTGTCGTTGAGGAATGCGCGCTCAGAGAACTCACCCGGACGGGCAATGCGCAGCTCTGGCAGGGCCAGAATGCGTTTTAACAGCAGATCCAGTATCACCGGGCCGCCGTGACCTTGTAGTTCCAGTACGTCCTCGCCAGTGAAGGAGTTCGGGCCGGGGAAGTAGAGAGCAATACCTTGATCCAGCGTACTGCCATCGACATCTTTAAACGGCAGATAATCGGCATAACGTGGTTTGGGCAATTTACCCAAAACCGCCTGCGCGACGGCGGCGGCAGCACGACCTGAAACACGTAAAATACCCACGCCACCACGGCCTGGCGGCGTTGCTTGTGCGACGATAGTATCAGTGGCGCTCATGGTCATTTCTCTCTTTAACTTATTGTTTTTGCACAAGCCTGAATCACGAAAATCAGGCTTCTGTAAAAAGAATAAGGCGGTCATATTGACCGCCTTGATACCCTGCTTACTTGAGGTTACAGCGTTTTGTTAGCTGTTTATCTACTTGGCCCATCCTTGGGCCTCTGCAACGCCAATTAATTTGGGTATCTATCTATTACGACTGTTTTTTCTTATCGCGGCTGTGTAAGCCACGTTTTTCCAGACCACGATAAATCAACTGTTGCTGCAGGATGGTCACCAGGTTACTGACGATATAGTACAGTACCAGACCAGCCGGGAACCACAGGAAGAACACCGTGAAGATGACTGGCATGAAAGTCATGATCTTCTGCTGCATCGGGTCAGTCACGGTGGTCGGTGACATCTTCTGAATGAAGTACATGGTGATACCCATCAGAATTGGCAAGATGTAGTACGGGTCTTGTGCTGACAGGTCATGGATCCACAAGATGAATGGCGCGTGGCGCAATTCAACCGAGCTCATCAACATGTAGTACAACGCCAGGAAGATAGGCATCTGAATGACCAGCGGTAAGCAGCCACCCAGCGGGTTAACCTTCTCAGCTTTGTACAGCGCCATCATCTCCTGACTCATGCGCTGCTTATCGTCGCCGATACGCTCACGCATGGCAGCCAGTTTAGGCTGTAGCAAACGCATTTTCGCCATCGAGGTGTATTGCGCCTTCGTCAGCGGGTACATGATACCGCGCACGATAAAGGTGATGACAATGATGGAGAAGCCCCAGTTACCGACAAAGCTGTGAATGAATTTCAGCAGTTTGAACAGTGGCTGAGAAATAAACCATAACCAACCATAATCAACCGTCAGGTCCAGATGTGGCGCGATGGCCGCCATTTTGTCCTGAATTTCCGGGCCAACCCACAAGGTGGCGCCCAGTTGTTTCTGTTCACCTGGTTGAATCACGACTGGCATACCTTTGAAGCCGATAGCAGCCAGACCGTTACCCAAGTCAGCGGAGTAGAAGGTGTTGGTTTCGTTAGCCGCTGGGATCCACGCAGTAGCGAAATATTGCTGCAACATCGCAACCCAGCCACCTTTGGTGGAGATGTCTAAACTTTTGTCTTCGATATCACTAAAGCTATATTTTTTATATTTAGTGTCATCAGAAGAGTAAGCGGCACCACGATAAGTATGCAGCGCAAAGTTATTGCTGCCAGTATCACGGTGTTTAGGCAAGTTAATGCTCTGCTTCAATTGGCCAAACAGCGTCAGTTCCAATGGGGCATCTGAGGCATTTTTAACGTGATAATCCACGCCAATGGCGTAATCGTTACGTTTTAGCACAAAAGTCTTGGTGAAAACGGAGCCGTCTTTGCCGGTGAAAGTCAATGGAATGCGCAGTTCGTCCTGACCGTCAGCTAATACAAAGCTGGTCTGTGGCGCTTCAAATAGCGGGCGCTCACCGTTAGCTGGATTATCCGGGCCGCTTTTGCCTGTCAGGCCGCTTTGCGCCTGATAAACGAAAGCTGGTGTGGTTTCCAGTAATTCGAAAGTTTTGTCTGAACCCAGAGCATCCGGGTAAGCCAGCAGGTTAGCCTGCTCGATGTCACCGCCACGGGTATTAATGGTCAGAGACAGCACATCAGTTTTTACAGTAATCAGTTGACCCTGACCACTGGCTGGCACGGCCTGACTTGCTTTATCACCGGTAGCAGTATTCGCAGTCTGTTGCGTGGTCTGGGCCGCAGGTTGTGGATTGTTATCCACTTGCCAGGCTTGCCAGATCATGAAAGACACGAACAGCAGAGCGATGAGTAGAAGATTGCGTTGCGAATCCATCGTTAGTGTTCTCTGTTATCGTCGGGTTTCGGCGGCACGGGATCATCGCCACCTGGGTTCAAAGGGTGGCATTTTAATACGCGTTTCAGTGTTAACCAACTGCCTTTTATCATGCCAAACCGGCGCAATGCCTCAATTCCGTAATGAGAGCAGGTCGGATGGAAACGACAACGCGGCCCCAACAGCGGACTTATCACGAGCTGATAGCCCCTGATTAGCCCGATCAGGATGCGGGAGCCTGGCGACAGTGGCGACGCCATAATTTTTCCAAAGCTTCCGTCAACGCACGGTTATCGAGGTCAGCCACACCTTTTTTTACCAAAACGACAAAATCCATAGACGGCAACGTGTGTTGATGCAAACGGAAGCTTTCGCGGGTTAGGCGCTTTATCCGATTACGTTCGTGAGCACGTTTGACATGTTTTTTGGCGACGGTAAGACCGATGCGGGGATGCCCCAGCTCGTTCAGGCGGCCGAGGATGGTGATTTGCGGCGTGCCAGCCCGTAGTGGCTGCTGGAAGACGAAAGTGAAATGACTGGGAGTTAACAAACGTAACTCCCTAGGAAATGCTAGCTTAACCACTGAGATGGTTAGCTTTTATTACTTAGAAACAGTCAGACGAGAACGGCTTTTCGCACGACGGCGAGCCAGAACTAGACGACCATTTTTGGTGGCCATACGAGCACGGAAACCGTGGCTACGGTTGCGCTTCAATACGGACGGTTGGAAAGTGCGTTTCATAGCGATTTCTACCTAAACTTAAAATAATTACTGATTCAGTAAACGCGTTTGGCTGCTCGGAGTGAAGACACCGACGCCTCAATCGCAACATATAAAGAAGCGGGATTGTAATAATTGTACAGTCCTGAGTCAATTGACATTGCGCACGCCCGCACAGAAGTTTTCTGTATCGGGAGTTTACCAAGAGCCTGTCCGTGTTTACTGCTGGTCTCTTTTTGACCTGAGCCATCAAGATAACAGTCATCACACGTAGGGCTGAAGATTATACGGACTCCCGAATAAAGCGCAAGGATCGCCGTGAGATCCTTTGTGGAATAATGAGGATCAGTTACCGGAAAAGGGGAAGGTAGTACCAGTATAATCTGAAATATTTCGGGATCGTTGACGATGAGGGGCACGAAAAGCTGTGCGCTGGGTTACACTCCCAGCAGAAGTTATGCCCTGTGGATAAAAAGGATCTAATCTGTGAGGAAGGGGAGGATCTATTGCTCCTTTTGCGCTATGATCCGCCATTCCGATCGCATCTACTACTCTGGGATCACTACTCCGGGATCGTGGGGAGATGTTAGTCGTAAAAACAACCGAAAAACGGTTCGCATGTCACCTTGGCTTGCTACAGGCCTATTGGCGTGTGTCAAAAACGATGAGTTGCAAAAATCCTGATTTCTTTCTTTTATTGATCTTGTTCGAGTGGAGTCCGCCGTGTCACTTTCGCTTTGGCAGCAGTGTCTTGCCCGATTGCAGGATGAGTTACCTGCCACAGAATTTAGTATGTGGATACGCCCCCTACAGGCGGAACTGAGTGACAATACTCTGGCGCTTTACGCCCCTAATCGTTTTGTGCTGGACTGGGTCCGTGATAAGTACTTAAACAATATCAATGGTTTACTTAATGACTTCTGTGGTAGTGAGGTTCCCTTACTGCGTTTCGAAGTGGGAAGTAAACCGGCGGTAAGAGCGGCACACAGTCATCCAGTTACAGCCAGCGTTAGCGCGCCTGTCGCTCCGGTTACTCGCAGCGCACCTGTGCGCCCGAGTTGGGATAGTTCGCCCGCTCAGCCTGAACACTCTTACCGTTCGAATGTTAACCCGAAGCACACATTTGATAACTTCGTTGAGGGTAAATCGAACCAACTGGCCCGGGCAGCAGCACGTCAGGTGGCTGATAATCCGGGTGGTGCGTACAACCCGTTATTCCTCTATGGCGGTACAGGCTTGGGTAAAACTCACCTGTTACATGCCGTGGGGAATGGCATTATGGCCCGTAAAGCCAATGCCAAAGTGGTTTACATGCATTCCGAGCGTTTTGTGCAAGATATGGTTAAAGCCTTGCAGAACAACGCGATAGAAGAGTTTAAGCGCTATTATCGTTCGGTTGATGCACTATTAATCGATGATATTCAGTTCTTTGCCAATAAAGAGCGTTCGCAGGAAGAGTTTTTCCACACCTTTAATGCTTTGCTGGAAGGTAATCAGCAGATCATTCTGACGTCAGATCGCTATCCAAAAGAGATCAATGGCGTAGAAGATCGTCTGAAATCGCGGTTTGGTTGGGGTCTGACAGTGGCGATCGAGCCACCGGAACTGGAAACCCGTGTCGCGATTCTGATGAAGAAAGCGGATGAAAATGATATTCGCTTGCCGGGTGAGGTCGCGTTCTTTATTGCCAAGCGTCTGCGTTCTAACGTGCGTGAGCTGGAAGGGGCATTGAATCGTGTGATCGCCAACGCCAATTTTACGGGCCGGGCAATCACCATTGATTTTGTACGCGAAGCGCTGCGTGACCTACTGGCATTGCAGGAAAAGCTGGTTACTATCGACAATATTCAAAAGACTGTTGCTGAATATTATAAAATTAAGGTCGCTGACCTGCTCTCCAAACGGCGTTCACGTTCGGTAGCCCGCCCACGTCAAATGGCGATGGCGTTGGCGAAAGAGCTAACCAACCACAGCCTGCCTGAAATCGGCGATGCGTTTGGTGGCCGCGACCATACCACGGTGTTGCACGCTTGCCGGAAAATTGAGCAGTTGCGTGAAGAAAGTCACGACATCAAAGAAGATTTCTCTAACTTAATCAGAACATTATCCTCCTAGCGCTATGAAATTTATCATTGAACGTGAGCATCTGCTAAAACCGCTGCAACAGGTCAGTAGCCCGCTGGGTGGACGCCCTACGTTGCCTATTCTGGGTAACTTGTTGCTGCAAGTGACGGAAGGTTCTTTGCGCCTGACCGGTACCGATCTGGAGATGGAGATGGTGGCCTGTGTTGCCCTATCCCAGCCCCATGAGCAGGGTGCTACCACAGTGCCCGCACGGAAGTTTTTTGATATCTGGCGCGGTTTGCCGGAAGGGGCCGAAATTACCGTCGCATTAGATGGCGATCGTCTGCTGGTGCGCTCTGGCCGTAGCCGCTTCTCGCTATCCACCTTACCGGCGGTAGACTTCCCTAATCTGGATGACTGGCAGAGTGAAGTTGAATTCACTTTACCGCAAGCCACCTTGAAGCGTCTGATTGAGTCCACTCAGTTCTCGATGGCCCATCAGGATGTGCGCTATTACTTGAATGGTATGCTGTTTGAGACCGAAGGCGAAGAGTTGCGTACGGTCGCGACCGATGGCCACCGTTTAGCGGTATGTTCAATGCCGATTGGCCAAACACTGCCGTCACATTCGGTGATCGTGCCACGTAAAGGCGTGATGGAGTTGGTGAGGTTACTGGATGGTGGTGATACACCGCTGCGCCTGCAAATTGGCAGTAACAACATCCGCGCCCATGTCGGTGATTTTATTTTCACCTCTAAGCTGGTCGATGGCCGTTTCCCTGATTATCGCCGCGTATTGCCGAAAAATCCGGACAAAACGCTGGAAGCGAGCTGTGATTTGCTGAAACAAGCTTTTGCCCGAGCGGCTATCTTATCTAATGAGAAGTTTCGTGGCGTTCGGCTCTATGTTAGCCAAAATCAGCTCAAGATCACGGCCAATAACCCTGAGCAGGAAGAAGCAGAAGAGATCCTTGATGTCAGCTACGACGGGACGGAAATGGAGATCGGTTTCAATGTCAGCTATGTGCTTGATGTGCTTAACGCACTGAAGTGCGAAGATGTGCGCCTGTTACTGACTGATTCAGTTTCGAGTGTGCAGATCGAAGATGGTGCCAGTCAGGCCGCGGCCTACGTTGTCATGCCAATGCGTCTTTGAACTATGACGGGCTATTTTACTTGCCAGCTTGAGATTGGGCAGTGCTCGTACTCCTCACGTACTGATGTACGCTCCGGGTACTGTGCGCTGGCCGCACTCAATCTGCCTGCGACAATTACGCCCTCTACCAGAGTTAAAACGATAGCGCCATTAGCCATTGATAGTTTGTTCGCTCTTACGGTTCGATAATGAAGAAATTTGCAGCATGGCTTTGACGCGTTTACTGATTAAAGATTTTCGCAATATCGAATCGGCAGACTTGGCGCTGGCGTCGGGTTTTAATTTTTTAGTCGGCCCCAACGGCAGTGGCAAAACCAGTGTGTTGGAGGCGATTTATACCTTGGGTCATGGCCGCGCTTTTCGCAGTTTGCAGGCCGGGCGAGTGATTCGCCACGACTGTGCCGAGTTTGTGCTGCATGGTCGGGTTGATGTGAATGAACGTGAGTCATCCGTCGGCCTGAGTAAAAGCCGACAGGGTGATAGCAAAGTGCGCATTGATGGCACTGACGGTCATAAAGTGGCTGAATTGGCACAAATGCTGCCGATGCAGTTGATTACCCCTGAGGGTTTTACGTTATTGAATGGCGGGCCAAAATTTCGGCGCGCTTTTTTAGACTGGGGTTGCTTTCATAACGAACCTGGTTTTTTTACGGCCTGGAGCAATCTGAAAAGGTTACTTAAGCAGCGTAATGCCGCGCTGCGCCAGGTTAGTCGCTATGCGCAAATTCGACCATGGGATCAAGAGATAGTCCCGTTGGCCGAGCGTATTAGCGAGTGGCGGGCGGCATACAGTGACGCAATTGCGGCAGATATTTCAGCCACATGCGCCCTGTTCCTGCCAGAGTTCGCCCTGAGTTTCTCTTTCCAGCGCGGCTGGGATAAGGAGAGCGACTACGGTGAGTTGCTGGAACGCCAGTTTGAGCGTGACCGCGCGCTAACCTATACCGCCATCGGGCCGCATAAAGCGGATTTCCGCATTCGGGCTGATGGTACGCCGGTAGAAGATCTGCTATCGCGCGGTCAGCTAAAACTGCTGATGTGCGCACTGCGGTTAGCGCAGGGTGAGTTTCTCACCCGACAGAGCGGGCGGCGTTGCCTGTATCTGCTTGACGATTTTGCTTCCGAATTAGACACCGGCCGTCGTCGTTTATTGGCCGAGCGTTTGAAAGCTACCCAGGCCCAGGTTTTTGTCAGCGCAGTGAGCGCTGAGCAAGTGGCCGACATGGTGGGCGAAAAGGGCAAGATGTTCCGCGTGGAACATGGCAAAATAGAGGTTCAACCACAGGATTAAAAATGAGCGAGAAACGTTGATGTCGAATACTTATGACTCCTCAAGTATCAAGGTATTAAAAGGGCTGGATGCGGTTCGTAAGCGTCCGGGCATGTATATCGGTGATACTGATGACGGTACCGGTCTGCACCACATGGTATTCGAGGTTGTGGACAACGCTATCGACGAAGCCCTCGCTGGCCACTGTAAAGAAATTATCGTCACCATCCATTCCGACAACTCGGTTTCTGTACAGGATGATGGCCGTGGTATCCCAACCGGCTTGCATGAAGAGGAAGGGGTATCGGCAGCTGAGGTCATCATGACCGTGCTGCATGCGGGCGGTAAGTTTGATGATAACTCTTACAAAGTTTCCGGCGGTTTGCATGGCGTGGGTGTGTCAGTTGTTAACGCCCTGTCTGAGAAACTGGAGCTGGTCATTCGCCGTGAAGGTAAAGTTCACGAGCAGACTTACAAAATGGGTGTGCCGCAAGCACCTCTGAAAGTGGTGGGTGAAACTGATCTGACCGGGACTACCGTGCGTTTTTGGCCGAGTTTCGAGACCTTCACCAATAACACCGAATTCCAGTATGAAATTTTAGCTAAACGACTGCGTGAGCTGTCATTCCTGAACTCAGGTGTTTCAATCAAGCTGAAAGACAAACGCAACGACAGAGAAGACCACTTCCACTACGAAGGCGGTATCAAGGCGTTTGTTGAGTACCTGAGCAAGAACAAAAACCCGATCCACCCGAAAGTGTTCTACTTCTCTACCGTGAAAGATGACATCGGTGTGGAAGTGGCATTGCAGTGGAATGATGGTTTCCAGGAAAACATTTACTGCTTTACCAACAATATTCCACAGCGTGATGGTGGTACTCATCTGGTTGGTTTCCGTACGGCGATGACCCGCACGCTGAACAGCTACATGGATAAAGAAGGTTACAGCAAAAAAGCGAAAATCAGTGCCACCGGTGATGACGCCCGTGAAGGTCTGATTGCCGTGGTTTCGGTAAAAGTGCCAGATCCTAAGTTCTCCTCACAGACCAAAGATAAGTTGGTCTCTTCTGAGGTGAAAACGGCGGTTGAAACACTGATGAACGAGAAGCTGGTTGAGTATTTGCTGGAAAACCCAACTGACGCCAAAATCGTGGTCGGTAAAATCATTGACGCAGCCCGCGCCCGTGAAGCCGCGCGTAAAGCCCGTGAAATGACCCGCCGTAAAGGCGCGCTGGATTTAGCTGGTCTGCCAGGCAAACTGGCCGACTGCCAGGAGCGTGACCCGGCGTTGTCCGAACTCTACTTAGTGGAAGGGGACTCTGCGGGCGGCTCAGCTAAACAGGGCCGTAACCGTAAAAATCAGGCCATTTTGCCGCTGAAAGGTAAAATCCTGAACGTTGAGAAAGCGCGTTTTGACAAAATGCTCTCTTCGCAAGAAGTGGCAACGCTGATCACTGCGCTGGGTTGTGGCATTGGTCGGGATGAATATAACCCGGACAAATTGCGCTATCACAATATCATTATCATGACCGATGCCGACGTCGATGGCTCTCACATCCGCACGTTATTGTTGACCTTCTTCTACCGTCAGATGCCGGAAATTATTGAGCGTGGACATGTATTTATCGCTCAACCGCCACTGTACAAAGTGAAGAAAGGCAAGCAAGAGCAGTACATCAAAGATGATGATGCGATGGAGCAGTACCAGATGTCGCTGGCACTGGATGGCGCAGCATTGCACATCAATGCCCATGCACCGGCACTGGCTGGTGAGCCATTAGAAAAATTGGTTGCTGAGCACTACAGTGTTCAGAAAACTATCGCCCGCATGGAACGCCGCTTCCCGCGTGCTCTGCTGAATAACCTGATTTATCAGCCAACTCTACTAGAAGAAGATTTGAGCAATAAAGAGGTTGTGACGCAGTGGATTGATTCGCTGGTGGTGTTGCTGAATGAGAAAGAGCAGCACGGCAGCAGCTACAGTTCAGTGGTGCGCGAAAACCGTGAGCGTCAGTTGTTCGAGCCAATTTTACGTATCCGCACCCATGGTGTGGATACTGACTATGAGCTGGACTTTGATTTCATCCATGGTGGCGAATATCGCAAAATCTGTCTGTTGGGCGATAAACTGCGTGGCTTAATCGAAGACGACGCCTTTGTTGAACGTGGCGAGCGCCGTGTACCGGTTTCAAGCTTCGAAGACGCACTGGATTGGTTAGTGAAAGAGTCCCGTCGTGGTCTGGCAATCCAGCGCTATAAAGGCCTAGGCGAAATGAACCCAGAACAACTGTGGGAAACCACGATGGACCCAACCAGCCGTCGTATGCTGCGAGTTATGGTGAAAGATGCCATTGCAGCAGACCAGTTATTCACCACCCTGATGGGTGACGCGGTTGAACCTCGTCGTGCCTTTATCGAAGAGAATGCGCTGCGCGCAGCCAATATCGATATCTAATCTGCGGGTAAGATAAGCGATAAAAGATCCAGAGCAGGAGACTGTCTCTGGATTTTTTTGTCTGAAAACCGCCCTTATCGTCGCAACAATCATGTGGCGCACAGACTTACTAGCATTTGAGCGCTGAATCGCGTTAGCATGAGGTATTAGTTAAATAAATTTGAGGACCCTATGGCTATTGAATTGATCGCTATCGATATGGACGGCACCTTACTGAATCCACAGCATGAAATCACACCACGAGTAAAGCAGGCCATTGACGCCGCTCGCGCAAAAGGTGTTTGCGTGGTATTGGCCACGGGCCGGCCCTATATCGGGGTCCAACGCTATTTACGCGAATTGAATATGGAAAACAGTGGCGATTATTGCATCAGTAATAATGGTGCATTGATCCAAAAAGCTGCCACCGGTGAATGTATTTTGCAGGAAACCCTCAGTTTCGAAGATTATCTCTATTTCGAAACATTATCGCGCAAAATGGGCGTCAGTTTCCAGGCTTTTGATTTTGATACCTTATATACCGCCAACAAAGACATCAGCAAATACACTCTACATGAAGTGCTATTGACGGGTATCCCATTGAAATATCGTGCCGTGGAGGAGATGGACCCGACATTACGCTTTCCAAAAGTGATGATGATCGATGAGCCAGAGGCTCTTGACCGCGCATTAACAATGATGCCCGCTGAGGCTTTCGAGCGTTTCACCATCATGAAAAGCGCACCTTTCTACCTGGAAATTTTGAGTAAGCGAGTTGATAAGGGGACGGGGGTGAAAATGCTGGCTGACCATTTAGGCATTGCACAGGAAAATGTGATGGCGCTGGGTGATCAGGGTAATGATATCGCGATGGTTAATTACGCTGGCGTGGGTGTGGCGATGGGGAATGCTATTCCTGAACTAAAAGAGATTGCGCAGTTTATTACTACGACGAATAGTGAAGATGGTGTGGCGGTGGCAATTGAGAAGTATGTAGTTTGATTTTTGATTTCTGGTTAAGTGATGATCGGTTCGGTTGACACGAGATTAGTGCTCACCTAACCTCTGATGCCTCAACCGCCAAAGGGGTTACAAGCGCGTAACCCCCTTGGAACCCCTGCGCTAGCGCACGTGCTCGGTTGAGATATCAGAGGCAAAGTGAGCGCTGATGTCATATCAACCAGCGCTGTTCATCAATCCAAACTAAATCAAACACCAATCCAAACTAAATCAAACCAAAAAAACCATCACTGAATAACACTCATCACACTCTTTTGTGCCGCCATCATCGCCGGATATTTGGCGACTAAATTAGCCATCATAGTGTTATACAACGCCGCTTGCTGTGGAGTCTGGAACTGAACGCCGCCATTATTAAAGGTGACCTGCGTACCCTGCTGTTGCAGGAAATCCCCTACCTGGGCCAAATCTTGCACAAAAGCAGAAACTACCGGAATGGCTGGGATCAACACATTGGCGGGCTGAGTCACAATATTATCAAAGGCTTTACTGAATACCGCTTTCAAATCATCAGGCTGTTTCAACGCGGCTACAGCACTATCGGCCTGGGTTTTGGCAGTGCGGATCTGCTGCGCCAACAGGTTCAAAGCACCCGCTGACTGCTGCAATGCATCGCGCTTATTGAGATAATCCTGCGCCACACGAATCTCATTGATCTGTGCAATAGCAGGCGTCAGGCTAGCATCCACAGATTTCGTTAGTTGCTGCGAAAAAGTGACTAAAATCGCGTAATCGCTGACATAAGGGCCAAACTTCTGCTTTTGATCTTCACTCAGTGTTGGCAGCTTCATCCCGCTACGCATTACGGTGTTTTGCAGATAATCAATAAAAGCCTTACGTTGTTCTGGCTCTTTATCACCGCAAGCAGTGAGTTGAAACACTACCAGTAACGCCAGGAATGGCGCAAACCAACGCGAATATCGGGTCGTATTCAATGCAAAAGTCATGTGAAACTACTCCTGTAATAGGGACTTATCTTCACTACATCCCACTCTTATCACCCAATGACAGTGTTAAGGATAGCTAAGGGGAGCGATAAACGCTCCCCTACTGACGAGCCAAATACCAGACTTACTGTAACAGCGAAATATCAGCAACCTGCAAGAATAGCTCGCGTAATTTACTCAGCAATGTCAGTCGGTTAACGCGAACCGCATCATCTTCCGCCATCACCATCACGCTGTCGAAGAACTCATCGACGGTTTCCCGCAGCGCAGCCAGTTCCACCAATGCCTCTTTATACTGACCGGCAGCAAAGATGGGTTCCAGCTTATCGCGCAAGACCACCAAGTGAGTCGCCAGTTTCAGCTCTGCCGGCTCTTTTAGTACCGAAGCACGGACATGGTCATTCAGGGTATCAGTCGATTTTGCCAGAATATTCGACACGCGTTTGTTCGCGGCAGCCAGTGTGGCGGCAGCATCGAGTGTACGGAAATAGGTTACCGCTTTCACCCGAGCATCAAAATCAGCCGGTCTGGTTGGACGACGCGCCAATACCGCCTGAATGGTATCAACGCTATGACCTTCATCCTGATACCAGGCACGGAAACGGCCCAGCATGAACTCAATCACTTCATCGACCACTTTGGTGTTGGTCAACTTGCTGCCGTACAGGCGCACCGCCTCTTCGGTCAGGGTTTGCAGATCCAGCGGCAAGTTCTTCTCGACGATAATACGCAGCACACCCAATGCCGCACGGCGCAGTGCAAACGGGTCTTTATCGCCTTTCGGATGTTGACCGATACCAAAGATACCCGCCAGCGTGTCCATTTTATCGGCAATCGCCAGCGCACAGGCAATGGGATTAGATGGCAAATCATCGCCCGCAAAACGTGGCTGATACTGCTCATTCAGTGCAACCGCAACGTCTTCAGCTTCACCGTCGTAGCGGGCATAGTGCATCCCCATCACACCTTGAGTGTCGGTGAATTCGAAAACCATGTTGGTCATCAGGTCACACTTGGAGAGCAAACCGGCACGCGTTGCGTGGTTAACATCCGCGCCAATTTGGGCGGCAACCCAGCCTGCCAGCGCCTGAATACGATCGGTTTTATCGCGCAAGGTGCCCAGTTGCTGTTGGAACAGCACGGTTTCCAGACGTGGTAAATTATCTTCCAGACGTTTTTTGCGGTCGGTATTAAAGAAGAACTCTGCATCAGCCAGACGTGGGCGAACCACTTTCTCGTTACCGGATATAATCTGCTGAGGATCTTTAGATTCAATATTGGTGACGAAAATGAAGTTTGGCATCAAATTACCGGTGGTGTCATAAACCGGGAAATACTTCTGATCGCCCTTCATGGTGTACACCAGCGCTTCCGCAGGGACGGACAGGAATTTCTCTTCAAATTTGGCGGTCAATACCACCGGCCACTCTACCAGTGACGCCACTTCTTCCAGCAAGCTTTCGCTCAGATCGGCGACACCGCCAATCTTCTGTGCTGCCAGCTCTGCATCACGCTTGATGATAGCTTTACGCAATTCATAATCGGCGATCACTTTGCCGCGTTCCAGCAGGGCCTGCGGATATTGCTCGGCATTATCAAGCGCGAATTCCGCTTCACCCATAAAGCGATGACCACGGATAATGCGGTCTGAATCGATACCCAACACGGTGCCAGGAATTAATTCGCTGCCTAACAACATGGTCACAGTATGGACTGGGCGAACGAATTGAGTCTCTTTATCACCCCAGCGCATCAGTTTAGGGATCGGCAACTTAGCCAGTGCGGCATTAACCATTCCCGCCAGCAGTAATTGGGCCGATTCCCCTTTGACATGAGCGCGATACAGCAGCCATTCACCTTTGTCTGTGACCAGACGCTCAGCTTGATCGACGCTAATCCCACAACCGCGTGCCCAACCCTCAGCCGCTTTGCTAGGTTTACCTTCAGCATCAAATGCTTGAGCGATTGCCGGGCCACGTTTTTCGACTTCGCGATCGGCCTGAGCGGCACTTAAATTCACTACTTTTAGTGCTAAACGGCGCGGTGCGGCATACCAAATCACCTCGCCATGAGGCAAATTGGCGCTATCCAGCTCGGCGGTAAAATTGGCAGCAAAGGATTCGGCCAGAGAACGAAGAGCCTTCGGCGGCAGCTCTTCCGTGCCGATTTCCACCAGGAAAGTCTGTTGAGTCATGACAGCCTCTTAGTTCTGATTCTTTTTGCACATAGGGAAGCCCAACGCCTCGCGGGAGGCATAATAAGCCTCGGCGACAGCTTTGGTCAGTGTGCGGATACGCAGGATATAACGCTGACGCTCAGTCACTGAGATGGCTTTGCGGGCGTCCAGCAAGTTAAAGGTGTGGCCTGCTTTCAGAATACGTTCGTAAGCTGGCAGCGGCAGTGGAGTTTCCAGCGCCAGTAGCGATTTAGCTTCTTTCTCATACTGCTCAAAGCAGGAGAACAGGAAATCCACATCGGCATATTCGAAGTTATAGGTGGATTGCTCCACTTCATTCTGATGATAAATATCACCGTAAGTGGTTTTGCCCAGCGGGCCGTCACACCAAATCAGGTCATAGACGCTATCTACGCCCTGAATGTACATCGCCAGGCGCTCCAGACCATAGGTGATTTCACCGGTGACTGGTTTACATTCCAAACCGCCGACTTGCTGGAAGTAAGTGAACTGTGTCACTTCCATCCCATTAAGCCACACTTCCCAGCCCAGACCCCAGGCCCCCAAAGTTGGGTTCTCCCAGTTGTCTTCGACAAAGCGAATGTCATGGATAGTCGGGTCCAGACCCAGCTCTTTCAACGAACCTAAATAGAGTTCCTGAATGTTGTCTGGCGAAGGTTTAATGATCACCTGGAACTGGTAATAGTGTTGCAGGCGGTTCGGGTTTTCACCGTAGCGACCATCGGTCGGGCGGCGTGAAGGTTGCACATAAGCGGCAGCGATTGGCTCAGGGCCAAGTGCACGCAGGCAGGTCATGGGGTGGGAAGTACCCGCGCCGACTTCCATGTCCAGTGGTTGAACAATGGTGCAGCCTTGGCGCGCCCAATAGTCCTGTAACGTCAGGATCAGGCCCTGAAAGGTCTTGGTATCAAACTTTTGCATGTTGGATTCGCACGCGATACAAGTGGATTAAAATAGAATAAGGCAGTATACCCGTTGACTGGAAGATATACAGCCAGAATCCAGTAACACATGCGAATTGATGTGAAAAATAACCTCAACTATTCAGCCACTCCGCTACCAGGTAATGGGGGGCGGGGCTAAAAAATAGTGCTGATTCTCCTTTATCGTTACTATATTTTTTATTTTTCTCTCTTTCCATTCGGGGTTGGGATCACAATAAGAGGTGCCGGGTTCCAGCGTGCAGTCATCATCTCTGATGTCACTTATGTGAGGGGGAAAAGAGGGTGTCGAGGCAAATACCGGGCCAATACCGATTACGGAAATAAGCGGGGCAACTAATACCAGTCGTCTTATAAAATAGCTATTCATAGTAAAACCTCATTATCAGGCTAATTAATGGCAAAAAATCAATATTAAATTCTGCCTACTGATTAATTATCGTGCGGTTAACCTGATAATCAAGAATATGCTAATACAAAAAAGCGATAGGTTGCTTATCTCCGCCTGAACAGCGATTATCCCCAACGATAGCTGACAACAAAAAAGGCAAATAAATATGAGCTTACAACGCTGCGGCTGGGTTACAGCTGATCCGCTCTATCTCGCTTATCACGACACTGAATGGGGGATCCCGCGCACCGAAAGTCAGGCGCTGTTCGAAATGCTGTGCCTGGAGGGCCAACAAGCGGGGCTGTCGTGGATAACCGTGCTGAAAAAACGTGAGCGCTATCGTCAGTGCTTCCATAATTTTGATCCGGCCCGTGTGGCAAAAATGGGGCCAGCTGATGTCGAGGCACTGATGCAGGACAGTGGAATTATCCGCCATCGAGGGAAAATTCAAGCCATTATTACCAATGCCCAAGCCTATCTCGCGATGGAGGCCAACGGAGAGGATTTTTCGCGTTTTATCTGGAATTTTGTTGATGGCGAACCCAAAGTGAATCATTGGTGGTGTCTGGCCGAGTGCCCTGCCACCACACCGACCGCCGAAGCAATGTCAAAGGCACTGAAAAAACGGGGTTTTAAGTTTATCGGCGCCACTATTTGCTATGCATTTATGCAGGCAAGCGGTCTGGTGAATGATCATCTGGCAAGCTGCTTCTGCCATCCGGATAACGCACTGAAATGATTAGAGATTATCAACCTGACGATCTTGATGCTCTAATGCCATTATGGCTGACCAGTACCATTGCCGCGCATCCTTTTGTTGCCGAGCAGTACTGGCACGAGAGCAGCCCGTTGGTGCGTAATACCTATCTGCCAGCGGCAAAAACCTGGGTCTATTTACAACAGGAAGCCGCTCCCGGCTGCGGGGAATCTATTGTTGGATTTATCAGTATTCTCGAAGAACAACTGGTGGGGGCCTTGTTTGTTGAGCAATCTTTTCATGGTAAAGGGATTGGCAAACTGCTGATGGATTACGTTCAACAATGCTATAACACACTGACACTGGAAGTTTACCAACAAAACCAGCGCGCCTGCCGCTTCTATCATCGGCAGGGTTTTACAGTCATTGGGCAAACTTATAATATTGAAACTCAAAGTACGATCCTGACGATGCACTGGCAGCGCCCACTTAATTAATCCCCTTTTTTATTTCCCCTATCACCTGACAAACTTTAATAATGCCAGCGGCGAATAACCACATTATTCTGTTGATGAATATATATTCACAATGGAGATAATAAAGATGGCTAATATAAAAAACAAAAAAATCCTGTTGTTTACATTAATCTATCAACTATTTATTGGAATAGCTTTCGCCACAGATAACAAAACAAAAAATACAATATATGGCATCGATAATACGTCAAAAGAAAATATACAAAACTGCTTATATTACAAATACAACACTCAAAACAACATACCCTGCCAGAATGCATCTAATATTACAGATGAAACATGGATCCCTATTGATAAAGACAGTAATTTAGATATAAAAACAATTGATTGCGATACAGACTGTCATATCACCAATACCATGACCCTACCGCTCTCTGCTATTTTCCCTCAGGAGAGTTCAGATACACAAAATCAAGAAAGATCACTATTACTTAGCTTTGAAGTAACCAATAACACCTTTGATATTACTTTTAATAATTTTATGGATGTCACTGTTGATGATGGCATGGTTTTAATTATGTCACCGGACTCACAGAGAATTGATTTCCCGTTACATAAAGAGGCAACACATATTTCTTTTCTGTTCTCTTGGCTTAAAGATGAATTATCTCTCAGTTTTTTAGAAACGGCACAAGATGAATTACTCCATGTATCCCCGACAATTTCAATGTCTCTTGGTTATCTCATTAATCAAGAGCCCCTCGATGTAGCTATTTTTAATAGTAATTTTCGGCAACCGCTGGTTTTACAAAAAGTGATGATGGCAATACACAGTGAGCCACAGAGAACCAAACGCGGCGCGGCAGGGATCGCGGGATGCTTTATATCTGGCCCACTGGCACTCTACAATGTCGTGACCCAAGGGCGTTGTAATCAGGTTGAGTCGGCGTGGCAACATATTAAGACATTTTTTGCCGGAAAGGATGCATCCAACAGAGTGGTGGCCGGCACGAGTGAGCCTTTAAAACCTAAACCTGTTGCGGTGACCGCCGCACTGAAAAAAGCCCCCCTGAGCCTCACATTATCCCAGCTAAATACCGGGCTACATGGTCAGTCGCTAACCCTACCCGCCGTGTCTCATTATTGCCAGACACCATTAGAGCATGTTATCGGTGCCCGTTTTCCCCGTCAAATCAGGTACTCCTGTGCCACCTGGCTGTCATCGGTATTAGCCGATTTTACCCTGCTGTTCGGTAGCAGTTTACGCACCTGGTCAACGGAGTACCTGATCCAGACACTGAATGGTATTTTGGACAGAAATGCCATTGACAGTGACCACGATGCTGTAGATGCCTTTATTCGTGAGCCAACTGCGGGTAATCGCTTGATCAAAACCATTAATGATGTCGCCGAGGAACAAGGCCGATCCGTGTTAATTGATAGCATCACACAATCCTTCGCCCTCGCTGAACAAAATTATATTCAATATTTAATGACCAATAACCCGCCGGGGGCCAGCAACACAGAGTCCTCTGCCAGTTGTCATAGTGAAAGTGACTACGACAGTGAGAACTTTAGTGATAGCAGCGATAGTGACAGTGACATCGCATCACCGCAGCAAGCTCAGCAATATCCGCTGGGAACATATCAGATGCCAGTCTCTTCCTATGTTTATCAAGACGTACTGCCCCGCATACTGCATAACGGCGAGTGGCAGGTAACACCAGAAAGATTCGATATTGAAGTCATTCAGGGCACTCACGAGCAAACCCGTCACAGCCTATATGACTTACTCGAAACCGTCGCAACATGGGAAAACACATATAATGAACAGAACGTTCACTGTAACCACCATGGCATATTCCCGACCGACATGGAGACCAATCGATATGCAGGCCAAATAACCAGTCGGCTAATAAAAAATTATGCCCAGCATCCTCATCCGGATCAGACCATTATTGTTGTGAGATTCAATCATCAAATTGTCAGTGCCAGTATTGCAGGCAGCTACTCTAATGGTGTCAATCCGACAATTAAGCACGGCACAATCAGGGCAACATTAACCAACCCAGCCTACGTCTTAACACCTCAAATGGAAGGCGCAATCAGAGGCGCGGGATCAGCCGCACTGCACGCCATGATCCAGCAGCTAAAAGCCAATGGTGTCTCTATGATTGACGCCGAAGTGATTTCGACGCCCTCAGCAATGATTAAAAAACGCATAGGTTTTGTTTTCATCCCTGACCCATGGGAGGCTTACCGCTTCTCCCCTACACTTCCTTCCCCAACCGAGGCTGAGCTATAGGCCCTCACCCCTATTCGAACACCGCGCCCCCTATTAGGCTACCTATAGGGGGATCTCATAAAACAACACGCCAATCAATGACCTTTTTGTCCCTATTTTGTTGATAAACCCACCAAGTGAACCTTTCGGCGGACAATATGAGAGTTTTCTCACTAGTATTCCCCCATTTTTTGTCGGATAACGATGGTATAGAAACATCAGCCAATAAAATGAAGGCTGGTTAATGACTTTTAGTCTGCTATTGGGCGAAATTGCTAGATTTTCGCCGAAATAGAGTGCCATTTAAGGAAAATTTGATGAAAAACCGCATATTGGTCAGGGTCGCTGTCGTCTCTGTTGCGCTGACCCTTTCCGCCTGTACCACCAACCCCTATACCGGTGAATCACAAGCGGGGAAATCCGGCTATGGCGCAGGGATCGGGGCCGCTTTAGGGGCGGGGATCGGCATGTTGTCATCATCGAAACATGATCGTGGCAAAGGTGCGTTAATTGGTGCCGCAGCAGGGGCCGCGCTGGGTGGCGGTGCGGGCTACTACATGGATGTGCAGGAAGCCAAGTTGCGCGAAAAAATGAACGGCACCGGTGTCAGTGTGACCCGTCAGGGCGACAATATCGTATTAAATATGCCCAATAATGTCACTTTTGATACCGACAGTAGTAACCTAAAACCGGCGGGAGCCAACACCCTGACCGGGGTCGCTATGGTATTGAAAGAGTATGATAAAACCGCCGTCAATGTGACGGGTTTTACCGATAGCAGCGGTGCCAGAGCCCATAACATGACACTTTCACAGCAGCGCGCTGATAGTGTGGGCAGCGGCCTGATTATGCAGGGCGTGGCTGCCAACCGTGTCCGCACCAGCGGCGCAGGCCCGGATAATCCAGTCGCCAGTAACAGCACTGCCGACGGTAAAGCACAAAACCGCCGGGTAGAGATAACGTTAAGCCCGCTGTAACCCCTATGCCATATGCGGATCAACACTCAGGTTTATCCGCACTTTCCTAACGGTAGCCACTTCCCGGTCATCATAACAAGTCGGGTTTGATGCGATAAGTGCAGCGGCGGGCGCCGGATAATATGTGCTCAACGCGTTCGACAGGTACACCCAAAACTTGCTGGAATACCGCCAGTTCGGCGCGACAAAACCCCTGGCAATGGGTGGCTGCCGCACAGATGGGGCAGTGATTTTCGATCAACAGCAACGCGCCATCCGCCTCTACCTGCATCTCTGCCATATAACCTTCGCGCGTGCGGATCGCCACCAGCCGCTCAACACGTTCGGTCACATCGGCCGCCCCTGCCATCGCCTGACAATATTGATTGCGGGTCTCCTGCTCACGGCTATCAATCAGCAGCTCAAGGGCGCTGTCACCTAATTGGCTGCGGATCAAACGCAACAATTGCACGGTCAACTCGCCATGAGCATCAGGGAAATGCGCGTTACCGGCCTCGGTTAACTGCCATAGCTGAATCGGGCGGCCCACTCCCTGCGTTTTTGCCTCGGCGACCACCAGCCCCTCTTTGGCCAGTTTGACAAATTGCTGTCGGGCCGCTTCACCGGTCGTTCCCAGCAGCCCCCCGGCATCACTCGCTTGCAGCGGGCCACGGGTCTTGAGCAGCATCAGCAAGCGCCTGGCAACCGACTGTGGCGGGCTGGTGGTATGATCGATATTCATATCTTCCCCGGTATTATGGCAACTTTCTTAATTTTTGATGAATCATTACCAGCATAACATTTACCAAGCCAATGCTTGACTTATTATCGATGACTGACCTACCTTATTCCAAGAATTTACTTGTTTAACTTTATCGTAACAACAAAATTAACTCAACAACCAGACTTCTGGCAGGATGGAAACGTGATAATGAATGATGCAAGCCGTTGGAGCGACCTGTTCTCCGGTAAAAATGCGGCCTTTGCCATCGCCCTGTCGGGGGGCGTTGTATTACATGCGATCAATATTTATATCGCCACCACCATTTTGCCCTCCGTGGTGCTTGAGATTAACGGCCTGAGCCTGTACGCCTGGAATACCACCCTATTCGTCACCGCCTCCATCCTCGGCTCGGCGCTCTCTGCCCGGCTACTCAGTGGTTACGGCCCACGTAGCGCCTACCTGTTCGCCTCGCTGGTCTTTATGTTGGGCAGCGCCTTATGCGCCATGGCACCCAACATGCCGATGATGCTGGTGGGCCGAACCGTGCAAGGTTTAGGGGGCGGTTTCCTGTTTGCGCTCTCTTACGCCATGATTAATCTGGTCTTTCAGCAATCACTATGGCCACGGGCAATGGCCCTGATTTCTGGCATGTGGGGTGTTGCAACTCTGATTGGCCCTGCTATCGGCGGTATTTTTGCTGAAATGGACGCCTGGCGCTTTGCATTCTGGACATTGCTACCAGTGACCCTAATTTATGCCATTTTTACCTGGCGTATCCTGCCGGCGGGCAGATCCAGCACCGACGTCTCGGCTCTGCCGGTCACCCAATTGGTGCTATTAACCGCCATTGTCCTGACCATCTCGGCCAGCAGCATCGCCAGTAGTGGCCTGATAAACATGGCGGGAATGGCGCTGGCGGTGGTGCTGTTACTGCTACTATTCCGCATAGAGTCCCGCGCCACCGCGCGTCTGCTACCAAAAGGGGCACTGCGCCTTAGCTCACCGCTGGCGGCACTCTATATCACCATCTCTCTGCTGGCAGTCGGCATCACCTGCGAGATCTTTGTTCCCTACTTCCTGCAAACACTACACGGCCAGTCACCACTGATTTCCGGCTATATTGCCGCCACCATGGCCGCGGGTTGGACGATTTCTGAGGTGATGAGCGCCGGCTGGAAAAAATCAGGTGTTCGCTGGGCGATTATCAGCGGCCCCATCATTGTTCTGGCGGGGATTGTGGCGCTGGCTATCCTGATGCCAGCCGCCTCACTCGGTAACTGGCAACAGATGGCCCCTATCGCCATTGCGCTAACACTGGTGGGTTTTGGTATCGGTTTTGGCTGGCCGCATCTGCTGACCCGCATTCTGCAAGTGGCGGCTGATGAAGATAAAGACATTGCCGGGGCGTCGATTACCACGGTGCAGATGTTTGCGACCGCCGTCGGTGCCGCGATGGCCGGGATGGTCGCCAATCTCTCCGGCCTGAATTTCCCCGGTGGCGTTGCGGGGGCAGAGAACACCGCCCACTGGCTGTTTACCCTGTTTGCCATTGCCCCTGCACTGGCGATCATTACCGCGCTACGTTGTGCCGCGATCCGCTCGCACAGCCTCACGGCGAAGCATATCGTCAGCAGCGAAGCGTGATTTTTTAATGAGTCGTAACATGATGAGCGAGATTAGTGCTTGATCTCGCTGTCGTGTTCGCTGTTATGCTGGCTTCAGATCTCACTTGCCCAAATTAATTGGAGTTTGCGATGAAGCCTGCCATTGTGCTGTACAAAAGTCTTCCCACCGACCTGCATCAACGATTAGCGCAACATTTTACCATTAACAGTTTTGATGGTTTAACCCCGGAGGATCAGCCTGAGTTATTATCAGCGCTGCAACAGACGGAGGGGCTGATCGGTTCCGGCGGTAAGATTGATCAGGCTTTTTTGCAATTAGCACCACGGCTGCGTGCAGCCTCAACCATTTCTGTCGGTTATGATAATTTTGATGTGGAGGCGCTAAATCAGCGCGGTGTGGCGCTAATGCACACCCCCACCGTCCTGACCGAAACCGTGGCTGACACCATGATGGCGCTGGTGCTCTCTTCGGCACGGCGAGTGGTGGAGTTGGCCGAGCGAGTCAAAGCGGGTGAGTGGCAAGGGAGCATTGGTGATGAGTGGTATGGTGTGGATGTTCACCATAAAACCATCGGCATTCTCGGTATGGGTCGCATTGGTATGGCGCTGGCCCAGCGGGCGCATTTTGGTTTTAACATGCCGGTGCTGTACACCAGCCGCCGTCCCCACGAAGAGGCCGAAACACGCTTTGGCGCGCGCCGCTGCTCACTGGATACTTTGCTGGCGGAGGTTGATTTCCTCTGTATTACCTTGCCGATGACCGAGCAGACTTACCATATGATTGGCCGCAGCCAACTGGCAAAAATGAAGTCCAGCGCCATCTTAATTAATGCCGGCCGTGGGCCAGTGGTGGATGAGCAGGCGCTGATTGCCGCCCTGCAAGATGGCACTATTCATGCCGCAGGGCTGGATGTGTTTGAGCAAGAGCCGCTGCCGGTGGACTCGCCACTCCTCAAATTGCGCAATGTGGTTGCCGTGCCACACATTGGTTCTGCCACCCATGAAACCCGTTACAACATGGCCGCCTGCGCCGTGGATAACCTGATTGCCGCACTGACTGGCACTGTCAAAGAGAACTGCGTCAACCCGCAAGTTTTGCCGCAATCATAAACTGAACCACTGGCCTGCTTGCAGGCCAAAATCTCTCCTCCACCGCTCTCCTCCCTACAAAAGCCCCGTAAGGATGAGGCTATTTCTTCACCAGACGGCACACTGATATTCATCAAACTCTATTCAGATCTAAGGAAGATGTGCCATGAAACGTCTCACTGTCCCTTTGCTACTGGTGCTCTCTCCTGCGGCGATGGCGAATTGGTCACTCCCGCACTTTCCCACCTTTACTGAGCAGGATAGCGGGATTTTTCTCAGCAGCAGCACATTGACCAAAGGTGAATATCCGCTCAAGTTTTATCAGGATAAACAGTGCTGGCAGCCCACTGGCGCGGTGAAGTTGAATCAAACTTTCTCACTGCAACCCTGCCAGAATCAAGCGGATATCTCATGGCGACTGTTCCGCGATGGTCAGTATCAGGCGCGCATTGATACCCGCAGCGGCACACCAACCCTCACTCTTAGCCTCAAAGAGCCGGTGACAGAGATCGTCAAGGTGGTGGTGCACAGTTGCCAGCGCTGGGATGGCCAGCCAGTAACCATTGATGTGAGCCAAACCTTTGCCGAAGGTGAAATAGTGCGAGACTTCTACTCTGGCCAAACGGCAAAAGTCTCCCTCGGTAAAATCACCTTGCAACCCGCGCCCGAGAGTGGCGGCTTACTGCTGCTGGAGTCGTCGCAAACCCAGCAAGCCGCGCCATTCAGTTGGAAAAATGCCACGGTCTACTTTGCCCTGACTGATCGCTTCAAAAATGGCAACCCAACCAATGACCACAGCTATGGCCGTCACGGCGACGGGATGCAGGAGATCGGCACCTTCCACGGTGGTGATTTGGCGGGATTAACTGAAAAACTGGATTACCTGCAACAACTTGGCGTCAACGCATTGTGGATCAGTTCGCCGCTGGAGCAAATTCACGGCTGGGTCGGAGGCGGCACCAAAGGTGACTTCCCACATTACGCCTACCACGGCTATTACGGGCTAGATTGGTCCCGTCTGGATGCCAACATGGGTACCGGGCAGGAGCTGCATACGCTGGTTGAACAGGCGCATAAACGCGGTATTCGTATTCTATTTGATGTGGTGATGAATCACGTGGGTTATGCCACGCTGGCAGATATGCAGAGTTATCAATTCGGCGCACTCTATCTGCAAGGCGATAAGCTGGAGAAAACCTTAGGTAAAAACTGGACGGATTGGACACCTGGCAGGGGTCAAACCTGGCATAGTTTCAATGATTACATCAATTTCGGTGATAAAGCGGCATGGGATAACTGGTGGGGCCAGAAGTGGATCCGCACGGATATTGGCGATTACGACTCCCCCGGCTATGACGATCTGACCATGTCGCTGGCTTTCCTCCCGGACATCAAAACTGAATCCACCCAAGCCAGCGGCTTACCGGTGTTTTACCGCAACAAACCGGACACCGCCGCGCGGGAAATTCCTGGTGCCACCCCACGTGATTACATGACGCATTGGTTGAGCCAATGGGTTCGCGATTACGGCATTGACGGTTTTCGGGTGGATACTGCCAAACATGTGGAGAAACCCGCCTGGCTACAACTTAAGCAACAAACCACCGCCGCGCTGGCCGCCTGGAAAGCCGCTCACCCCGATCAGGCGCTGGATGACTTACCTTTCTGGATGACCGGTGAGGCATGGGGCCACGGTGTGATGAAGAGCGATTACTACCAAAACGGCTTTGATGCCATGATTAACTTTGATTTTCAGGATCAGGCAAAACAGGCGCTTACCTGCTTCTCATCCATTGATGGCACTTATCAACAGATGGCGGATAAACTGCAAGGTTTCAATGTGTTGAGCTATATCTCCTCACACGATACCCGGCTGTTTTTTAAAGACGATGCGCAGCAGTCATTGGTAAAACAGCAGCGGGCGGGTGATCTGCTGCTACTGGCACCGGGGGCGGTGCAGATTTTCTACGGCGATGAGAGCGGGCGAGAATTCGGCCCCACCGGTTCTGATCCACTACAGGGCACCCGTTCAGATATGAACTGGAATGAAATATCTGGTGCGAAAGGCGCGCTATTGGCGCACTGGCAGAAAGTCAGCCAGTTCCGCGCCCGCCATCCCGCCATTGGCGCGGGAGAACAGAAATCGCAACAAACCGCTGATTATTATGCCTTTAGCCGTCAACATCAGGGCGATAAAGTGCTGGTAGTTTGGGTCGGGGACAAAAAAGAGTAGATCAGTGTATTATCCTGCAATAATCATTCCTGCCGATATTTTCGCTCGGCAGGAAGAAATCCTTCCGCATTGCACCCGCTTTTATCTGCGAGTATGGTACTTGTTCACTTACGGATAACAATAAATTTTCATTTATGAAGTTCTCACTTTTCGGCGACAAATTCACCCGCTACGCGGGGATCACCAGACTGATGGACGACCTCAACGACGGCCTTAGAACCCCAGGTTCTATCATGCTCGGCGGGGGTAATCCGGCGCATATCCCAGAGATGGATGCTTACTTCCAGCAACTGTGTCAGGAGATGCTGGAACGCGGGCAATTGACTGAGGCGTTGTGCAATTACGACGGGCCACAAGGCAAAGATTTGCTGTTAAAAGCATTGGCGAAAATGCTACGCGACGAGCTGGGTTGGCAGATTGAGCCACAGAATATTGCACTGACAAATGGCAGTCAGAGCGCATTTTTCTACTTATTTAATTTATTCGCAGGCCGCTATGCTGATGGTAGCCGTCGTCGGGTCTTATTCCCGCTGGCTCCTGAGTATCTCGGTTATGCCGATGCCGGTCTGGATGAAGACTTATTTGTCTCCGCCAAACCCAATATTGAGCTGTTGCCAGAAGGCCAATTCAAATATCACGTTGATTTTGATCACCTCAATATTACCGATGATATTGGTTTGATATGTGTATCGCGCCCCACTAATCCCACCGGTAATGTGATTACTGATGAAGAGTTAATTCGCCTGGATGCTATCGCTCAGCAGCGTGATATTCCGCTATTGATTGATAATGCTTATGGTGTGCCCTTCCCCGGTATCATCTTTACCGATGCTACCCCGCTGTGGAACCCGAATATCATTCTGTGCATGAGTTTGTCGAAGCTGGGCCTACCGGGTTCACGCTGTGGCATTGTCATTGCCGATGAGAAAGTGATTTCGGCTATCACCAATATGAATGGCATCATCAGCTTGTCGCCGGGCAGCATGGGGCCAGCGATTGCCGCCGAAATGATTGAGCGTGGTGATTTATTGCGCTTATCCAACGAGGTGATTCGGCCATTCTATTTTGAGCGGGTGCAGCAGACCATTGCTATCCTGCGCAAATATTTGCCGCCAGAGCGCTGCCTGATCCACAAACCCGAAGGAGCCATCTTCCTCTGGCTCTGGTTTAAAGATCTGCCAATCAGCACCGAACTGCTCTATCAGCGCCTGAAAAAACGCGGCGTACTGATGGTGCCAGGCCACTACTTCTTCCCCGGTCTGGGATATGACTGGCCACATACCCATCAATGTATGCGGATGAACTACGTCCCTGCTCCGGAAGAGATTGAAAAGGGCGTGGTGATACTGGCGGAAGAGATTGAGCGGGCGTTTCAGGAAGCAAAGTGATTTCTGAGAATATCTGAAAATAAATAGCTCAGGGCCACCCATTAGGCGGCCCTGATAGTTTTTACAACCGAACCCAAAGTCATTGGCGCTACATCGTTGTCCAGAACAGCACCGCGAGTATCTGCGGCGACATAATCCGTAAAAACATCGCCAGTGGATAAACCGTAGCATAAGAGAGCGCCGCCGCACCGCTGGTCGGATGCAAGCCATTGGCAAATGCCAGCGCCGGTGGATCAGTCATTGAACCGGCTAACATGCCGCACAAGGTCAGGTAATTCATCTTGGCTAACATGCGCGCCAGAATTCCCACCGTCAACAGTGGTATACCGGTAATCATCGCGCCGTAACCAATCCACGCCAACCCATCACCATTGACTAGCGTATTGATAAAGTCACCGCCGGATTTCAAGCCAACCACCGACAAGAACAGCACAATCCCCAGTTCACGCAGCGCCAGATTGGCACTCGGCGGCATAAACCAATACAGCTTGCCGATACTGCCGATACGCCCGAGGATCAGCGCCACCACTAGCGGGCCACCGGCCAGCCCCAAACGTAATGCCGCTGGGAACCCCGGAATAAACAGCGGAATAGACCCCAGCAATACACCCAGACCGACGCCGATAAAGACCGGTAACATCTGCACTTGTTGCAACTTCTGTTGCGCGTTCCCCACCACGGCGGAGACCGCCTCGATAGCCTCTGGGCGGCCGACCAAATTCAGGATGTCACCAAATTGCAGGCTGGCACTGTTGCTGGCGACCAGCTCAATACCCGCACGATTTAGCCGAGTGATCGCCACGTCATACTTCTGTTTCAGATTAAGATCACGGATCTTTTTACCTAATACCGCCTCATTGGTCACCACCACACGGGCGGTTTGCAATACCGTCCCAGCAGTGGAGAGTGTGACATCCACCTCTTCACCCACCACCAGCCGCACTTTCTCCAGGGCTTCGCGCTGCCCAACTAGATGCAGGTAATCCCCCAGCTCGATCACCGTGCCAGGCAGCGGCACCATCAGCAAATCACCGCGTTTCAGGCGGGAGCAGACCACCTCATCACTGTTGAGCAGGGGCACTTCCTGTACTGACAAACCATTCAAATTGGGATTGCGTACCGCCACATTCATAGTTTGCAGCAATTCACGGTTCTGCCCATTACTGCTATCAAAATCTTTTGCTTCGCGGTCAACGTTGATTTTAAAGAATAAACGAATCAGCCACATCACCAGCAAAATGCCGCAAATGCCGAATGGATAGGCCATGGCATAGCCCATCCCCATCTGGCTAACCAATTGTGGTGGCGAACCTAAATCAGTAAGGATTTGTTGTGCCGCCCCGAGTGCTGGCGTATTAGTGACCGCTCCGGAAAAGATACCCAAAATGATGGGTAGCGGCACCGCAAACAGCTTATGGATAATCGCCGTCACCAAGCCGCCGACCACCACCATCAGAATGGCAAAACAGTTAAGTCGCAGCCCCGAGACGCGCAGTGAAGAGAAGAACCCCGGCCCGACTTGAATACCGATAGTGTAAACAAACAGGATCAGTCCAAACTCCTGAATGAAATGCAGCATGTCCCCGTTAAGAACAACTTCATATGTTTGTGCGAAATGGCCAACAATAATGCCGCCAAATAGCACCCCGCCGATACCTAACCCAACACCATAGATCTTCCAATTACCGATCCATAACCCCAATACGGCGACCAGCGCCAACATACTGACGGTAAGGGCGATAGCACTCATAAATCACTTCCTTGCCTAAGTTTAAAAACTGGTCGGCCAAGTGGATAGTTACAAAACACATACATGGCCTTAAATTCTTACAATTAGTAAGGATTCTGTCAGAAGGGAGGGCAGTTGAATGTGGGATACACCACAAAATGCACCGGAGAGCGGGGAATCTCTCCGGTGAAAAATAAACAGCAAAAAGCTTAACGCTAAAAGGACAAAACAAGGAGAGGGTAATCGCTACTGACACCTCACGCAGAGGTGTCGGTCATCATTACTGCTGGTCAGTCGTGACCGGGCTATCTAACACTTGCTGCTCTTGTGGAGCCGCACTACCGATAGTAATACGCTGTGGTTGCAGCGCTTCAGGCACCTGGCGCAACAGATCAATGTGCAGCAGGCCATTTTCAAACTGAGCATTATCAACATTCAGATGCTCAGCGAGCGTGAAGGTCAATGAGAACTCTTTACGCACCAAGCCCTGATGCAGGTATTCAACCTGTTTTTCAGCCGGTGCTGGCTTACCGCGCACGGTCAGGCGTGGGCCTTCAACTTCGATATCCAGTTCGCTCTGTTTAAAACCGGCCAATGCCAGTGAAATGCGATAGTGGTTATCATCAGTTTTTTCAATGTTGTATGGCGGGAAGCCTTGAGCATCCTGACTGCCTTGCATTGAGTTAGCCAGTTTATCAAAACCAATCCACTGACGAAGTAATGGTGACAAATCATAATTACGCATAGATATACTCCTTCTTTGAAGCGAGATAATAATCAGCCACGAATTAATGATATAAGCAGCCCTAACACAAAACAGTGGCGTTATATTATTTACGGTTATCAATTCGTGACCGGTTAGCCCCCGATTACGGCAGGCTGAACTCTGCTATTAAATAACTGACTTCTTCTATGTAAAGGCTAATTATTTAATTTCAATACGACGTGGTTTTAAATTTTCAGGTACTACCCGTTCGAGATCGATATACAATAAGCCGTTAACCAAGTTGGCACCTTTAATCTTAACATGCTCAGCCAACTGGAATTTACGCTCAAAATTGCGCTCAGCAATACCTTGATATAAGTAGGTGCGCTGTGCAGGTTCCCCAGCATGAGAACCACGAATAATCAATATGTTATCTTGAGTAGTGATCTCCAAATCCTGCTCAGAAAAACCCGCCACCGCGATAGCAATGCGGTAGTTATTGTCGTCAACCAGCTCAACATTATATGGAGGGTAACCCCCATTACTTTGGTTCTGACCGGACTCTAATAGATTAAATAGTCGGTCGAAACCGATAGCTGAACGATACAGTGGAGCAAGCTCAGAATTACGCATAAAAACTACCTCCTAAATAGATTAGCAAGGGTGTTATCCTATTTTAAATTAAGCCCTCCCTATATAGACAGGCCCATGGTCAGAATACCCTGTCGGCGTATTCTCTCTGACCTAATAATAAGATGGTAGCAGTCTGCTTATTTTCAAGAGTAAAAAACAAAAAAATTTACGAGAAAAATCCCAATAGCGGGTTTTTACCTGACTAATATTCGATAAATCAGCTGCTATAACTTACACTTAAATGAAATCGCGCCATAAGATTGAATCTTTGACTATAGGAACTGTCTGTAAGAGAGTGTAAAAAATCACGACAAAACCTGACACTATCTAGTGTGATCGCCTGGCATGATGATGAGAGCTTAAAAAACAATGAGAAACACAGTTATCCCTTTTGTTACTGGCTGTTCGCTGCTGTTATCCAGCGGCTGCTCCAGCATTATGACGCACACCAGCAGCAGTCAGGGCTACTACTCCGGCACAGAAGCCAATGTGGCGATGCTCAAAGATGACAATACCGGCTGGGCGCTACGCCCCTTGCTAGCTGTAGATCTGCCCTTCTCCGCAGTAATGGATACTCTGCTGCTGCCGTATGACTATATGCGCTCAGACAGTGAAGATAAAATGGCTAGCTCCCCACGTGAACGTGTCCGCCAGTCTGAAGCAGCAAATCAGTCAACGGCACATATTGGTGAAACGCCAGCGCAATAATCTAACCCGCATTTACGGTAAAGATTTGAGCGAACCCTTCTATTTCCCGCATAAATGCAATCTGGGTGCCATCCGGTGAAAACACCACTGCGTCTGCTAATGGGGCGACGGCACTACGTGCAGTCAGCCGCTGAAGTTGGCCGCTGGTACTATCACACCGCATCACGCTGTTATCACAAACAAACGCCAGACTATCTCCTTGCGGATGCCAGCTAAAGGCGGATTGAATTCCCCACGGGCTGGATGTCAATTGCCGTGGTTCACCGCCATTGGGGGAGACTAGCCACAGCTGCACAACACCATTATCATCTCTCATCAGGCAAGCAATGGCACTGCCATCAGGTGAGGCGCGCAACCAGTGACGCGGGCTGGTGACAAGCCCAGGAAAGCGGCGCTCAGTGGTATAAGTAACCCGCCGCTGACTGGCACCGGCAGGTGGTGCAGGCAGTGTGGTTGGCGTCCCCTCTAGCGGCGCATCGCCAGCGCGAGCATAATCTCGGTGATGCTCAGGCAGATCAGCAATAAAGATTTCCGGGATTTTTTCCCCTTGCGCCGAAAGGGTATCGCCAATAAAGGCGAGCGCCCAGCGCTGGCGAGTGCCATCCGCTCTCCGATAACCCTGTGTGCCAATCCACCCCTCTTCATAAGCGCGACTTATTTGATCACTGCCCGCTTGTGGTGTGGGTGTAGTGCGGCTGATCAACACACAAAAGTGGCTGCCATCATATTCACGAGGGTGCTGTTTAGGCGGATTGACCCCATGCAGCGGCAGCGCAATGCCGACATTGCGGCAATCCAGCGCCGGGTCTAATTCATGCAGCACATGGTCGTTATAGGTAAAGCTAAGGCGGCTGCCGTCAGGGCTGAAAACGTGGACATGTGTGCCGCCGCGCAAAGCACCAGGCGTATAAGGTGCCGTGATATCCATGGCATCTAGGGTGACCGCCAGCTCTCTATCCGGCTCCGCAACAATCACCCCACGCCGATGATGAAAATCATAATGCCAATGGCTGTCTGGATACTCCGGCCCGTGGATAAACACGTAGCGCGCGGGCAAGTCGGGGCTGACCGTCACGACTCCAACATGAGCGCCATGCTGAGCACGATAGATCACCTCAATATCGCCGGTGACACAATTAACCCGCTCAATGGTTAAGCCACTAAAAGTACCGCCATTAGGCCGCACGTCGTACACCAGCCACTGGCTATCCGGCGTCCAGACATTGATATTGGTGAGCTGATGCCCTCTGGGATCAAAGGTAAGCTGCTGCTCCCGGCAAGGGGCATCTTTCTGGTTGATCATTCTGGCTCCGGTGATGCGACGGGCTAAGTTATTCCATAAAATTTTATCACTAATAATCCACTGTATACCGTCATGAAAAACATAGAATGTTATAAGAGTATTGAACAAGCAAATTACAGTAAAAATAATTTATTAAGCTGATAAATTCAGATTTCATGCAGAAATGATAACTCCGGATGGAATAACCTCAACTTAATGTGTTATAGATACTAAATTACTGCACCCGCTTGCTGTAACTTCCTAATTTATCTTAAAATAATCGCTAAGGGGCATAGTTGTGTCTTCTTTCCATAACTGGTTATCTGAAAAATCATCTGGTGATTGGCATATTTATATCAAGCGCCTTTCCGGTAATGATACTGGTGCGACAGGCGCACATCAGGCTGGAGTCTATATCCCAGCGGAAGTAATTGAGAAACAATTCTCTTCTATTGTTCGAACTGATATTAGAAATCCGGATATTAATTTGTTGGCAAGAATAAGTTCGCATGGCAATCTTGAGAGTGTAGTCAGAGCTATTTATTACAATAACTGTCATTTTGATGGTACACGTAACGAAAAACGAATTACTTGTTGGGGGAAAGGTAGTCCACTGTTAAATAAAGAGAATACCGGGGCGCTGACTATTTTCGCTTTTCATAGTGTGCCCAATAACACCTGTGACTTTATCGATGTTTGGCTATGCAACTCTCTGGTAGAGGAAGAACTACTGGAATCTATGACGGGGGAAGTCATCCCTGGTTTTTCAGTTTCAGGCCCATCGAATCAGGTTCTGGGCGGTTTTGCTATAGCAAGCTATAGCTGGAAGTCCACTAATTATCCGATCCCAGAACAATGGTCTATTTCATTCCCGCCAGGTGTTGAGATCATTAGTTATCTCCCTAAAGTATTCCAATTCAAAAGTCTAAACCCGGATGAGCTATTACTCGAAAAACGCGATGCTGAATATTCTCTGTTTCGTCGAATAGAAGAATTACATGTTTTGGAACGGGTACAAGCAGGGTTCTCGTCAGTAGATGACTTTATTAGCTTAGCAAACTCAGTAAGTAATCGCCGCAAATCGCGAGCGGGAAGATCTCTGGAATTACATCTGGAGAATACATTTATCGAAAATAGCCTTACTGATTTTGTTACTCAGAGTGTTACTGAAGGCAATAAGAAGCCGGATTTTCTATTTCCCTCTGCTGAAGCTTACTATGATACTGAATATCCTTCAGAAAAATTAAGAATGCTTGCAGTAAAAACCACCTGTAAAGATCGCTGGCGCCAGGCACTAAATGAGGCTAACCGCATTGATATCATTCATCTTTTCACTCTTCAAGAAGGGGTATCTGTTAATCAGTTCCAAGAAATGAAAGATGCAGGTGTCCAATTAGTGGTTCCTAAACCTCTTCACGAAAAATATCCTAAATCTATTCGTAATGAGTTGATTTCTCTCTCTGATTTTATTGAGGAAACCAAAAGTATATATAATCCTTAACGAAAAAAATGACTGAATTCTCACTTTTTTCTGGTCGGAATTTGGTCAGCTACTTATCATTTGGCTAATTCCTTGAGTATCAATTTGAGTATTTACTTCACTACTACAAATCCACTCTTCCACTCTCGTTGAAATATCATTATCTGTTAGCTTGTGCTTACCCCGTAATGCACATTCCCAAACAACTAAAATTTTCCAGCCATCATCCGAGAGATGATTTATAACCTCATAGTCTCTTTTTACATTCCCTTGGATTTTTTTAAGCCAAAAATCGGTGTGTGAAGCTGGGATCTTAAATAAATGGCAATTATGCTTATGCCAAAAACAGCCATGAACAAAAATTATCGCCCGATATTCATCAACAACAAAATCGGGCTTACCGAGAAGTTCTTTCACCTGAACTAGGTAAGAAAAACCTAACTGGTCAAGTATTTTTGCTAACTTAATCTCTATGGCTGTATCCCTTGCCCGGATAGCTCTCATATTTTTACTACGAGTTTCCGAAGAGTGAACATCAGCCATAATTATTAAGCCGCCTTATCTTTTCGTACTTTTTCTATTTTTACCGCTTTTGCTATAAATGGAGCCAATAATTGAGCTACAGCATCAAAAACGGGAACAATAACAGAATTGCCAAATTGACGATAAGCTTGTGTATCAGATACAGGAATACGAAACGATTCCTTACCCGGAATTTCAAATCCCATCAAACGTGCGCACTCTTTGGGTGTAAGGCGGCGCGGGCGTTTTACCTGATTTTTTTTATCATCAAAATCTTTTTCACCTAAAACTTTATCCCACCCACGATCAATTAAAATCTCTGAGCCATCCTTGTGATAACGGGCTGATAATGTTCTGGCTACACTATTACTGTTTGTTGGGTCAACTAATCCAAAACCAAAACCATTCCCTTTTGCCTGATGCTTTTTGGCATAATTATATAAATACTTCCACAGGTGCGGTGTCAGTATGTACTTATCATCAACAACAGGCTCAAGTAATTCGCCAAATGTCGGGCGTTTTTCAGGGAAAAATTTATGGATATCTTTTAATGTAAAGTCTTTATCGATATTAAGATCTTTACGAAATCCCACTAAAACAATACGCTCTCTATGTTGGGGGAGGAAATTTTTTCCATCCACAATTTTAGGGTCTTGTGATCCGACTTCATCAGCATCTGCGACCGAATAACCCAACTCATCGAGTGTATTCATAATAATCTGAAAAGTTCTACCTTTATCGTGACTTTTTAGATTCTTAACATTCTCAAGTACGAAAATAGCGGGTTTCTTTGAGGCAATAATTCTGGCGACATCAAAAAATAATGTACCCTGAGTTTCACACTCAAATCCATGGGCACGGCCTAAAGAATTTTTCTTTGAAACCCCGGCTAGTGAGAATGGCTGACAAGGAAAACCAGCAAGTAAAACGTCATGATCGGGAATATTTTGGTCTATATATTTATAGGCTTCTTCATCTGATATTTCCGCAGTCTCACTAAGAGTAATCTCACGTATATCTGAATTAAATCGATGCTCGTTGGAGTCGCAATACCAATTGGCTTTATATGTCCGAACTGCATAAGGGTTCCATTCGCTAGTGAATACACACTGTCCGCCAATGGCCTCAAAACCTTTTCGGATACCGCCAATCCCAGCAAAAAGATCAATAAAGCGGAATTGATAATTAGGATGATGTTTTGGTGGTGAAGGTAGCATATTTTGTAGCATATCAATTTCAGCCTCAGTTAGAGGCTTCTGTATAGATTTCCCGTTATACCAGCGATTGAGGGCTTCACGAGTCCATTCACACTTACTGACTTTCCGCAGAACTTCTGCGACAGCTTTCTGATCGTAGATTTCTAGCACTCGTCGAACAAGTTCTTTATCTTGTTGTAATCTTTTTTGTTCTTTCTGCTGTGCTTGTTCGGCAATCTGATTTGCGATTAAATTCAATTCTTCCATCTTAGGATTGCTCACTTAGGGAATTTTCAATGTAAGATTATCACTCATTTTACCCAGATGAAAGGGAACTGTATAGAAAAACAGTATATCTATAATGATAGCCCCTCGCCCTCTTCTCGTATTGCTTAGTACCTCTGTTAGACTGATTTTAGATAACTATCAGAAACTAATTCATAATTTTCAAATTGATGCTCCTTTCTCAAATTAACTAGATATCTAGAATAAAAAGTCTAATATAGATTTTTTATTCTAATTGATGTGACCTATGCTAAGCCGCTACCAACCCATTGCCGACGCGATAGCCACGCTTTTTTATCCCTATGCGGAAGTCGCCATTCACGACGTAACTAGCCAATCGCTGGTCTATATCGCCAATAACTATTCGCAGCGAGAATTAGGCGAGGACTCCAACCTCAGCGACCTGCAATTTGACCAGCATTCGCAGGTGATCGGCCCGTACCAAAAGCGTAACTGGGATGGCCGCCAACTGCGCTCCATCAGCACCGTGCTGCGGGATGACCAAGGGCAACCTATCGGGCTGCTGTGCATCAATCTGGATATTACAGTGTTTGAAAGTGCCAAAGCAGCGCTGGATATGTTTCTGTCAGGCCATCAACTGCAACCACAGCCTGATGTGCTGTTTCAGGATGATTGGCAGGAGCGTATCAATACTTATATCCATAATTGGCTGCAACAGCAGCAACTCACACTGGCGACACTAAACAGTGTCAGTCGCCGAATGTTGATTGAAGCGCTCTATCAGCAAGGGGCATTTAACGGCAAAAATGCCGCAGGTTACGTCGCAAAAATTCTTGGTATTGGCCGAGCCACTGTTTATAACCAGCTGAAAAATATAAAAAACCGCTAAAAAATTTAAGGAGCCGACATGAATACACTATTTGATGCCATCAAAGAGGCCCACCAGGTTTTGCGTCCGCAAGTGAGAGTGACGCCACTGGAGTACAGCCCGCTGCTGTCGCAACACAGTGGTTGCGAAATTTATCTCAAATGTGAGCATCTGCAACACACCGGTTCTTTTAAATTTCGCGGTGCCAGTAATAAGTTGCGGTTATTAACAGATGAGCAGCGCCAGCAGGGGGTTATTACTGCTTCTACCGGTAATCATGGTCAGGCGATGGCGTTGGCGGGGAAATTGGTGGGGGTCAAATCCACCATTTATGCTCCGGAACAGGCGGCGGCCATCAAGCTGGAAGCCATTCGCGCACTGGGCGGCCACATTGAGCTGATACCGGGGGATGCTTTAAATGCCGAGTTAGCCGCCGGTAGCGCCGCGCAGCAGCAGGGCAAAACCTATATTTCCCCTTATAACGATGCACAAATTATTGCCGGGCAAGGCACCTGTGGCATGGAAATGGTGGAGCAACAGCCGGATCTTGATGCGGTATTTGTTGCCGTCGGCGGCGGCGGTCTGATTTCTGGTATTGCCACCGTGCTGAAGAAACTCTCTGATAAAACACAGATTATTGGCTGCTGGCCCGCCAATGCCACCAGCATGTATACCAGCCTGCAAAACGGGCAAATTCAGGAAGTGGTAGAGCAAGAGACGCTGTCAGACGGAACTGCCGGTGGCGTCGAGCCAGGGGCTATCACTTTCGCGCTTTGCCAGCAGTTAATCGATCAAAAAGTGCTGGTCAGCGAGCAGGAAATTAAAGAGGCGATGCGCCTGATTGCCCGCACTGACCGCTGGATGATTGAAGGCGCGGCTGGCGTGGCATTGGCCGCAGCCCTGAAGTTGGCACCACAATGGCAGGGTAAAAAGGTGGCGGTGGTGCTGTGCGGAAAGAACATTGTGCTGGAAAAATATCTGGGAGCCGTCGGCGAATGATCACCCTCAATAAACAACAAATTCTCGACAGGTTCGATGCAGATGCCATCACGTTACTGCTCAAACAGGGCTTTATTGCTTTTAGCCAAAAACAGGTACAAATGCCACCGGTACAGCATTTACTCTTTCCGCAAGCCAATGGCGATTGTTGCATTAAAAGTGGCTATTTAGAGGGTGACGAGCAGTTTGTGGTGAAGATTTCCGGTGGATTTTATGATAATCCAGCGCAAGGACTCGCCAGCAATCAGGGTTTGATGATGGCATTTTCGGCCCAATCCGGTGAACCACAAGCCATTTTGCTCGATGAGGGTTGGCTGACCGCACTGCGCACAGCACTGGCCGGGCGCATTGTGGCGGAACTTTGTGCGCCTAAGCATATTCACGCCATTGGTATTATTGGCACCGGTATGCAGGCGCGGTTGCATTTGATGTACCTGAAAAGTGTGATTTCATGCCGCCAACTGTGGGTTTGGGGCCGCAGTGAGACGGCATTAGAGGAGTATCGGCAATATGCTCAGGAGGAAGGTTTTGAGGTCAATACCACGCTAAATGCCGCTGAATTAGCCGGTCACTGCCAATTCATTGTTACCACCACTCCCAGCCGAGAGGCTATCCTGCACGCTGCAGATATTCAGCCTGGCACACACATTACCGCCGTCGGTGCCGATGGTGCGGGCAAGCACGAACTGGCACCTGAGTTAGTGGCGAAGGTCGAAAAGATTTTGGTGGATTCATGGGCGCAATGCACTGAATTTGGTGAGATTTCATTCGCATTTCAACAGCAGCTTTTGGCGCATCACATCTTGACCGAGATAGGGACTGTTTTAGCGCAAAACACCTCTTTCAGAGACCATGATCAGCAGATTACCTTGGCAGATTTAACCGGGTTAGGGGTGCAGGATGTGCAGATCGTAAAGGGGATTTTGAGGGGATAAAAAGGGGAGTGCCGGCCTGGCCTCCTGCTCGGTTGAGGCCGTGGAGGTCAAGTGGGCGCTGAACGCTATCAACCGAAATCTGCTCCCATCGACCACTCAAAACAAGATCTATCCCCCTGTTGTTTTATTACCATTCCGCCCCGCTACTTGCTCGCTCAGCAAGTATTGAACAGACAAATGTCACATCTCCCCTCCGTGAACAAAAATAACTTGTGATTAACATCACATTTTAAAAACAAACCAAGCCACGTAAAACGTGATTAATATCACTCTTTAGTGGGTTTTTAGCTTAAAAATTCTCCAGCGTGACTTTATTACAGCTCAATAATGTGATCACCATCAACAAGTGACCCCCCATGACGGGGTGGCTAGTGTGATTTACGTCACACAATCCTCATGAGCTACGCGTGAGTAAAGGAGCGTGCTAGAGTTTGTTTTGCATACAGCGTGTTTGTATTCGATAGCATCGGCGGGTTTTGCAGAACTGCCTCAACAAAACAATTATATCGCGCTCTTATTGATAGCGCGTACCAATAGGGGTGTTTTATGTTTTCACCAGACGCAAAGGTCAGAATTCAAAATTTTGGCCGCTTCCTCAGTAATATGGTTATGCCCAATATCGGTGCATTTATCGCCTGGGGTATTATCACCGCACTGTTTATTCCTACCGGCTGGCTGCCAAATGAGACGCTAGCCAAGCTGGTCGGCCCGATGATCACCTACCTGTTACCACTGCTGATCGGTTTTACTGGCGGTCGTTTGGTGGGTGGCGATCGTGGTGGCGTGGTGGGTGCGATCACCACCATGGGGGTTATCGTTGGTGCGGATATGCCAATGTTCCTCGGTGCGATGATTGCAGGCCCACTGGGCGGCTGGGCAATCAAACGTTTTGACCGCTGGGTAGATGGCAAAATCAAAAGCGGCTTTGAGATGCTGGTTAACAACTTCTCAGCCGGTATCATCGGTATGCTGTTGGCGATCCTGGCCTTTATGGCGATTGGTCCACTGGTAGAAGTGCTGTCTAAAGTACTGGCTGCTGGCGTGCATATCATGGTGCAGAACAACCTGCTGCCATTAGCCTCGATCTTTGTTGAACCTGCAAAAATCCTGTTCCTGAATAACGCGATTAACCACGGTATCTTCTCACCACTGGGCATCCAGCAGGCGACTGAAACCGGTAAGTCTATCTTCTTCCTGATCGAAGCGAACCCAGGTCCAGGTTTGGGTGTGTTGATGGCTTATATGTTCTTCGGTAAAGGCAACGCTAAGCAATCTGCTGGCGGCGCGGCTATCATCCACTTCTTCGGTGGTATTCACGAAATCTATTTCCCATACGTGCTGATGAACCCACGCTTATTGCTGGCGGTGATTCTGGGCGGTATGACTGGCGTGTTCACCCTGACTATGCTGAATGGCGGTCTGGTGTCACCGGCCTCTCCTGGTTCTATCCTGGCGGTATTGGCGATGACTCCGAAAGGTGCCTATTTTGCCAACATTGCTGCGGTTGCAGCGGCGTTTGCTGTCTCCTTCGCGGTTTCTGCTGTTCTGCTGAAAACTTCTAAAGTGAAAGATGACGAAGAAGACAGTCTGGAAGATGCCACTCGCCGTATGCAAGATATGAAAGCGCAGTCCAAAGGGGCACAAGCGGCGAATGCTGCCGCCGCGGCGGGCGACTTAAGCACCGTGCGTAAAATCATCGTTGCCTGTGATGCCGGTATGGGTTCCAGTGCGATGGGGGCTGGTGTGCTGCGTAAAAAAGTACAAGACGCGGGTTTGAAACATATCTCCGTGACAAACTGCGCCATTAACAACCTGCCGGATGATGTGGATCTGGTTATCACGCACCGTGATTTGACCGAGCGGGCGATGCGTCATGCACCGCAGGCACAGCATATTTCGTTGACTAACTTCCTCGACAGCCAGCTGTATAGCAATCTGACAACCCGTTTGGTCGAAGCGGGTATTGCGACCGCGACCGCTCAGAAAGTGATTGAAACACTGGACGATAGCTTCGAAGCCTCTGAAGCTAATCTGTTCCGCTTGGGTGCAGAAAATATCTTCCTCAATCAACATGCGACGGCCAAAGAGCAAGCTATCCGTTTCGCCGGTGAGCAGTTGGTGAAAGGCGGTTATGTCGAGCCGGAATATGTTGAGGCGATGTTGGAACGTGAAAAACTGACCTCCACCTATCTGGGCGAATCTATTGCCGTGCCTCACGGGACCATTGAAGCTAAAGACCGTGTGCTGAAAACCGGTGTGGTGTTCTGCCAATACCCTGACGGCGTGCGCTTTGGCGATGAAGAGGACGAAGTGGCCCGCTTGGTGATTGGTATTGCTGCCCGCAATAACGAGCACATTCAAGTGATTACCAGCCTGACAAACGCGCTGGACGATGAATCGGTGATTGAGCGCTTAAGCAAAACTACCAGCGTGCAAGAGGTGTTGGATTTGCTTGGCGGTAAGAAGTAAACCCGTAATAACTGAATCGGGCCGTTGGGAGTAAACGGCCCTTTTACAGCAAAAAAAGGTAACGAATATGAAAGCATTACATTTTGGCGCAGGTAATATTGGTCGAGGCTTTATCGGTAAACTTCTTGCTGATGCTGGCGCGCAACTGACTTTCGCTGATGTTAACCAGCCGCTGCTGGATGAGTTGAATAAGCGCAAAAGTTATCAGGTCAACGTGGTTGGCGAGCAGGCGCGAGTAGAAGAAGTCAAAAATGTCAGCGCAGTAAACAGTGGTAGCCCAGAAGTGGTGGCACTGATTGCGCAGGCCGATATTGTCACCACCGCTGTTGGCCCACAAATTTTGGCCCGCATCGCCGGTACTGTGGCGCAGGGCTTGATTGCCCGCCATCAACAAGGTAACACCCGCCCGCTGAATATTATTGCCTGTGAAAATATGGTGCGTGGCACCAGTCAGTTAAAACAGCATGTTTTTGCCGCTCTGCCGGAGAGTGAGCAGGCGTGGATTGAGCAACACGTCGGTTTCGTCGACTCTGCGGTTGACCGCATTGTGCCGCCATCAGAGGCGGGCAGTACCGATATTCTGGCGGTGACGGTCGAGACGTTTAGCGAGTGGATTGTTGATGGCACCCAGTTTAAAGGGCAGCCGCCAGAGATAGCCGGTATGGAGTTGACTGACAATCTGATGGCGTTTGTGGAGCGTAAACTCTTCACCCTCAATACCGGTCACGCCATTACCGCCTATTTGGGCCAGCTTGCGGGTCACCAGACCATTCGCGATGCGATTCTGGACCCCGCGGTGCGCCAGACAGTGAAAGGCGCAATGGAGGAGAGCGGCGCAGTGCTGATTAAGCGCTATGCTTTTGATCCAGAAAAACATGCTGCTTATATCAACAAAATTCTCTCCCGCTTTGAAAACCCTTACCTGCATGACGATGTTGAGCGCGTTGGCCGTCAGCCACTGCGTAAACTGAGTGCGGGTGATCGTTTGATCAAACCGCTGCTGGGGACGTTGGAGTATCAATTGCCGCACGATAACCTGGTCACTGGCATTGCCGCCGCCATGAGCTATCGCAGTGAGCAAGACCCGCAAGCACAGGAATTGGTTGAGTTACTGGCGAAATTAGGGCCGAAAGATGCGTTAGCGCAAATTTCAGAGTTGCCTGCGGATAGCGAGGTTGTCGAACAGGCGGTGAATGTGTATAACGCCATGCAGGATAAGCTGGCGCACTGATCCTCAGCATTGGCCTGGTATCACTATCAGGCCAATGATTACGCATTTAGCATTCACCAACCACTCCAGTGACAAACGATGATTGAAAAAACACAGGCATTTGAGAATCGGGTACTGGAACATCTGAACGCCGGAAAGACGGTTCGGAGTTTCCTGATGGCCGCTGTTGAGTTATTGGCAGAAGCGCTGAATATTCTCGTGGTGCAGGTTTTTCGTAAAGATGATTATGCGGTGAAATATGCCGTGGAGCCGTTGCTGGTCGGGGATGGGCCGCTGGGTGAGTTATCGGTGCGGTTAAAACTGGTTTATGCCTTGGGTGTGATTACGCGTCATGAATATGAAGATGCTGAGTTATTGATGGCGCTCCGTGAAGAGCTAAATCACGATGGCACCGAGTATCGCTTTACTGACGACGAAATCCTCGGGCCATTTGGTGAATTACATTGTGTTGCGGAGCTGCCTCCTGTCCCCACTTTTTTACGCCCCGATGAAGCAGACGCCTCGCTAATTGCCATGCAACGCCAGCGCTATCAGCAAATGGTGCGCTCAACCATGGTGCTGTCGATAACTGAACTGCTCTCCCGCATCAGCCTGAAACAAGTTTCCAAGCTTTCACCCCTCGGCCACGTCTAAATTAGCGCAACACGCTAAGCCACTCATCCACCAACAGCCACAGTGCGGTGATTGCCATCAAACCACCCATCACGCCATTGAATAACCGCAATTTCCAATTCACCCGCAGCGCATGACGCAATTGATCGCCCATCACGGCCCATACGGCGACACAAGGCAGATTCAATAACGCAAAGCCGCCAACAATCAGCAACGTGTGGCTCAGTGTTGCGCCCTCACGTGGGGTGAATAAGATGGCGACATTCATTGCCATCAACCATGCTTTCGGATTGATGGCCTGAAACAGTGCCCCCTGAGTAAAGCCCATCGGCTGCTCACCATCTTTGGCATTAGGGCTACCGGCATGATAAATCTTCCACGATAACCACAATAAATAGCCGCAACCCAATGTCACCAGCGGCAGGCGGATCACGCCCACCCAACTGAGGATCAAGGCCAGCAGTGTGGTCATTAATGCGCATTGCAATGCACAACCAAAGGTAATGCCTAACATCATCGGCAAGGTGCGGCGCAAACCAAAGTTAACGCCAGATGCGGCCAACAACAGGTTGTTCGGGCCGGGGGTGATCGACATGACGGTGACGTAACTGATAAAAGCGCTATCCAACATGGACTTATCCTCTGTTTTCTTATTTTTCAAAAAGCGTGCGGCCAAGAGATTTAGCATAAACATCAATCCGTGATGGCGTCAGAAGCAGAAGTTATCTATTGTTATGGGTACAGTTTAAGTGTGTCAAAACTGTACCCATCGATCCTGTGGAGAACTGTCACCATGTCCCTTGTTATGAATGAAATTCGCTACTTGCAGGTGGCAGACAATCTGGCGCAAGCCATTAAGAATGGCAGTTTGCTGGCGGGTAGCCGCCTGCCATCAGTACGCGGTTACGCCCAGAGCCATCAGGTGAGCATCAATACGGTGGTGGCGGCGTATCGCACACTGGAAGATAGGGGCCTGATTGAGGCGCGTCCGCAGTCGGGATTCTATGTCTGTAGCCCCTCGACCGCCGTGGTGCCGACGGCCACGGTGGGTAAGCCGGTAGACGAAGTGCTGGATTTGATTGATACCGTTTTTGCCGCGCAACAAAATCCGCGCTTTACCAATATTTCGCTCGCCTGCCCGCAGACGGCAGATTTTTATCCGAGCGCGAAATTGGGGCGCATTATGGCCTCGTTACTGCGCCGTGAGCCGCAATTAATCAGTCAATACGCTCTGCCCCCCGGTAGCCAGCGCCTGCGCCAGCAGATTGCTCGCCGCGCTATGACTCTGGGGATGCTGGCCAATCCGGCAGATATCACCATTACCCATGGTTGTATGGAGGCGCTGCAACTGGCGCTGCGAGTCACCACCAAACCGGGGGATTGCGTCGGGCTGGAGTCGCCGACCTATTTCTACCTGATGCCACTGCTGGCAAGTCTCGGCTTGAAAGCGGTGGAGATCCCAACTGATCCGCAACAGGGCTTATCGTTGGATGTGCTGGAGTTGCTGCTTAAGGAGGGGCGGTTGAATGCACTGATCGCCATGCCCACGGTGCAAAATCCATTGGGCTACACCATGCCATTGGCGGCTAAAAAGCGGCTGGCGCAGCTAATGAACGATCATCAAGTGCCCTTGATTGAAGATGGGTTATATGCCGAAATTCAATTTGGCTCCACCTTGTCCCCGGCGGTAAAAGCTTTTGATAGCGATGGTTGGGTGCTGTTTTGCTCTAGTTTTACCAAAACACTGGCGCCAGATTTCCGCATCGGCTGGATTGACGGCGGCCGCTTCGCCGAAGCCCTGCACAAGCTAAAGGCGGTCTCCTCAATGGCGGAATCGGCACTGTTGTCGGAAACGCTGGCGCTGTTCCTTGAGTCTGGCGGCTATGATCACCACCTGCGCAGCTTGCGCCGCCGTTATGCTCAGCAGGTACAGCAAGCCCAGCAGTTGATTACGCGCTACTTCCCACAAGGCACCAAAGTGACTCAACCGGCGGGCGGATTTGTATTCTGGGTTGAATTCCCTGAGAGCGTCGATACGGTCGCGCTGTTTCATCAAATGCTGAAAGAACAGATCTGCCTGACACCGGGGACGCTCTATTCGCCCAGTGGCCGCTATCGTAATGCCTTTCGCCTTTCGTGCTGTTATCCGTTCAACAATCGCTATACCGAGGCATTGGCGAGGCTGGGGGTAGTGGCGTGTGAAATCAGTGGCCTGCCAGCGGGAATGCAGTGGCTTGCTGCTGAAAGGCCAGCATCCTGATACACTATCTATATCGATGCACAATCAGTGCTATTCTATCTCCAACTTTAGCGAAATATCGTGCCCATCAGTGGCATGTACGGGCCAATACTATGAAAGAACATGCAGAGATCAAACGTCTAAGCGATATGCTGGATGCGATGAATCACAAAGACCCAGCCGTTATCCAGCAGGGCAATGTGGATTTAATCGCGCAGCATATGAAAGAGAAAGAGAAAATGGCTGCTGAGATCCAGCGCCTGAAAGAAGTGCGGGTCAAAAATCTGAGCGCCGAAGCCCAGAAATTGGCTCAACTGCCGTTCAGCCGTGCGATTACCAAGAAAGAGCAGGCAGATATGGGCACCTTGAAGAAAGCGGTACGCGGCATCATTGTGGTACACCCAATGACAGCATTAGGCCGCGAAATGGGCCTAAAAGAAGTGACCGGTTACGCTAAAAAAGCGTTCTGATCGTCGCGCCGAATAAATCCGGGTAGGTGGCATGACCGCCACCCGGTTTTTTGTGGATATTATCAGTCAAATAGCGATAGCTACGCTCTGTACAAGCCAATAAATCCATATCACTCTTCTTGACATATGTTAAGCATATGCTAGTGTTTTGATAGCACTTCTATCAGGAGAAAAAATATGAGAACCGTATCTATTTTTAAAAATGGGCAGAATCGGGCAATTCGTTTACCAAAAGATATGGATTTTGAGGGGGTCACAGAACTAGAAATAATAAAAGATGGCGATAATATAATCTTACGCCCAATACGACCAACATGGGTGTCATTTATGGATGAAGATAAAGCAGATGATGACTTCCTTGCCGAAAGACAAGATGTTATCGAAGAGGGACGCTTCGAGTTATGATCAAAAAAATATATATGCTTGATACAAATATTTGTTCTTTTATTATGCGGGAACGGCCAGCTGAAATAATTATAAAATTACAACAATGTATTGAGCATCAGAATAAGATAGTCGTTTCAGCTATCACCTATTCAGAAATGCGCTTTGGGGCTATTGGCAAGAAAGCATCACCAAAACATACCTATTTAGTTGATGAATTCGTTAAACGATTGGATACAATTTTACCGTGGGATGTCGCGGCTATTGATGCCACAACAAATATTAAAATAGAGTTAGCAAGGCAGGGTACGCCAATAGGTGGGAACGATGCGGCAATAGCCGGACATGCTATTTCCAGTGGTGCGATATTAGTCACTAATAACGTAAGAGAGTTTGAAAGAGTTAAAAAGTTGCGAATAGAAGATTGGGCTAATTAATTATTATTTATAAAATCAATACATCCAGAAAACATAATTAATTCATAAAATTAATTGTCACTCTCTGGTCAGTGTTCATATTTAGGGGGATTTAGTCTCGACTGCCATCCTTGGCATTGACCTTGATTTCCCTACAGTTATCGGTTTTTTGACATCATTGTCAATGATGTCACCTAACTCTTCCCCAGCAAACGCCGATTAAAATCCTCAATCTTCCCTTCAGCAATGCGGGTTAGCATGGTTTTGCTCCAACTGGCGGATAATCCGGCAACGGCCAGCAGGCGGTGATACTGCTCTTCATCGAACGGCATGTGCCAGGCGATACCAATGGCCTCGGCGACTGAAATATTACTGATGCGCGCTAACAGTTCCAGCGGATGACTTTCGCTGACTTTGCCGGGTGAGATCACGCGGTACAACCAGCCACAGTAGCCGGTTTGCTGCATCAGCACCGACATATCCTCAATCGCAAAATGGAAGTTGAGTTTGTAACAAGGGGAGCGTGGTTGGGTGACCTGAATCATGGCCTCGCCCCAGCGGTAAATATCCCCCATATAGACACTCTGCTCAGTCATACCGAGGGTGGAGATATTTTCGCCGTAGGCCGGTGGCGAGAAGATCTCTGCTTGCTCCGGAAACTGCTGCGCCCAGTGAGCATAATGCTCCCGTGGGTAGTGACATAGCGCGCGGTCTGGGCCGCCGTGAAAGCGTTTTTCCGCTTGCTCATCCCCCTCCAATCCTAGTGGTGTGAGCATGATCCCGCCAACCACCTGACGTTTACCAATGGCGCTTGGGGAACTGCCGTGATAAGGCTCGATTTTACCGATATAAACCTGTGGATGCTTCATCTGCTCTCCTTGTCTGCGTTCGGAAGGGAGAGCCAGAATACCTGCCTGATTGCTGAGCTGCAAAAGAGATTTTGATAGCACGATAGAGACGAAGAAATGAGCAGGAATAACCGTATTGACTACTCCTGCTCGATCACTGGGCTTAGTGGATAATCAGAAAGTTCCCCAATTATCTTGCTGATTGACGCGACCGTTATCTGGGCCAGGGCGTGGTGTTGATGCGCTATTTTTCGTTACTGGCGCGGGGATATTGGCTTGAACTGAGTGGGTCTCCGCGTCGGACAAACGGAACACCGCGACCGCTTGCGCCAGTAAGATAGCTTGCTCCGCCAGTGAATCAGCGGCGGCGGCAGACTCCTCCACCAGGGAGGCGTTTTGCTGCGTCGTGCTATCCATCTCGGAAATCGCCTGGCTCACTTGCGTGATGCCACGGCTTTGCTCATCAGATGCCGAGGCAATTTCTGCCATGATATCGCGCACATGGGTCACTGAGCGGACGATCTCTTCCATCGTCTGACCGGCGTTTTGCACCAGCGAGGTTCCGGCGTTCACTTGGGACACAGATTCGCCAATCAGCCCCTCAATCTCTTTCGCGGCTTGCGCACTGCGCTGTGCCAAATTGCGCACTTCACTGGCGACCACAGCAAAGCCCCGGCCCTGCTCGCCGGCGCGGGCGGCTTCAACGGCGGCATTCAGCGCCAAAATATTAGTCTGGAACGCAATGCTGTTAATCACTGAGGTGATTTCTGAAATCCGTTTAGAGCTGCCGGAGATATCATTCATGGTGCGCACCACATCACTAACCAGCTTGCCACCCTGCTGCGCAGTTTGTGATGCTTCGGTTGCTAACTGATTGGCGTGATGGGCATTATCGGCATTCTGCTTAACCGTAGCATTCAACTGCTCCATACTGGCGGCGGTCTCTTCTACGGCAGCGGCTTGCTCCTCAGTGCGGGAGGATAGATCGGTATTGCCCGCCGCAATTTCGCCGGAGGCATGGGACACCTGACTGACACCAATGCGGATCTCATCAATCATGGCGCGCAGGTTCTCATTCATCCGCGCCACAGCATTCATCAGCAGGCCCAGCTCATCAGTGCGATTGGAGGTGGTCGCCGCCGTTAAATCACCGGTGGCAATGCGCTCTGCCATCGCCAGTGTGGTGCGTAATGGCACAGTAATTTGACGGGTCATGCGCCATGAAATCAGCAAACCCAACAGCAAGGCGGCAATGGCGGCGATGGTTAACTGCAATTGCGCATTATTGATCTCGTCGTGAGTGCCTTGCAGCTCTTGAGTGAACAGATGAGTTGCCAGCTTATTCAACTCATTGGCATTGGTTTCCATCACTTTACCCACTTCCAGCTCTTGCTGATAAGCCGGTAGATAGGCCAACACATTCTCTTTATAGCTGCCCAGACTGGTGATAACCGGGGCTAACAATTTTTGTTGATCCGGCGATAACACCGGCATAAATGCATTGGCTGCACTGTTGGCGATATTGATTGAGGTAATGAGCGACGACTCGGCCTCCTGATTGCGATCCAGCAATAAGCCCCGCGCGTTATAGCGCACGGTCATCAGCTTCTGGTTCATCTCAGCGAGCAGAATTTGCGTATTGGTGTCTGCACCCTCGTTGAGCAAACTTTGTTGTAACTCATTGAGGTTCTTCTGTGTTTCGGAGATATTCCAGCTTTTGCGCACATCATCTTTATGTGCCACTGCATTGACGAAATTACTCTGCTGTTGCAGGTATTCGTCTACCACATCGGCAATGCTACCTATCGTTTTGCGGTTATCTTCCGACCAACTAAGCCCCTCGCTCTGGGTCAGCAGATTTTTTATATTGTTGATGTGTTGCGAGTTTTCTTGGATGTATTTCAAGTCATAAGTGCGCTCATATAATGCACGATTATATTTTGCCTGATTGGCTTCATCGTTAATTTTGTAGCTTAGGTCGACTTTGTAAGCGTGCTCTTCAATGACGGAGAAATGATAGGCGGTGGTTCCTGCGATGATCCCAACCAACAACAACATCAGGAAAAAGCTCAATCCCAGCTTTTTACCGACTTTCACGTTTTCAAAGTTGCCAAAAACTTTGCTCAATGCTGCCATGTTATCTCCGTTATGCGGTGTCTTTGCTGCAAATCAATCAGCGTAGGTGAATGGGGTAGGTCTAATTATTAGAGGAGTGAAGGGGCGCTGGACGTGGGGTAGCCTTGGCAAGAGTGCTGTCCCTAACGTTTTTGTGGCGACACTTATGGGGCCATGATTCATAGATTCATGCCATAAATGTCAGTGCCTCTCTTGTACAATCTATCGGCAGGAATTGGCTAAACTTTAACAGTAAAATGAGCAATAAAAATGCCAGCAAGAGTGAACTTGCTGGCATCGATTTAGTCCCGGAAACATGCGGTTTAAGGCAGGTTTACGCGGTGCTAGCTAATTATTTGGCTTGAGCGAAACGTGCTGCTGCTTCGTCCCAGTTAACCACGTTCCAGAATGCTTTGATGTAGTCTGGGCGACGGTTTTGGAATTTCAGGTAGTAAGCGTGTTCCCACACATCCAGGCCCACAATTGGGAAACCTGACGCGCCAGCAACAGCTTCACCCATCAGCGGGCTATCTTGGTTAGCGGTAGAAACAACCGCCAGTTTACCGTCAGCTTTCAGTACCAGCCAGGCCCAGCCTGAACCGAAACGGGTGGCAGCAGCTTGCTCAAATGTGGCTTGGAATTTCTCAAAGTCACCGAAATCGCGCTCAATAGCGGTTTTCAGGTCACCGGTCAGGGTGGTGCCCAGTTTCAGGCCCTTCCAGAACAAGCTGTGGTTAGCATGGCCGCCGGCATTGTTACGCATAAAGGTGCGTTTTTCAGCTGGGACTTTGTCCAGATCCTGAATCAGCTCTTCAACACTGAATTTAGCCAGCTCAGGGAAGCTCTCCAACACCGTATTTGCATTGTTAACATAGGTTTGGTGGTGTTTGGTGTGATGGATTTCCATCGTCTGCTTATCGAAGTGTGGTTCTAAGGCGTCATAAGCATAAGGCAGGGATGGCAGTGAGTAACTCATAATCATCGTCTCCGTAGGTGTAGGGCGGTGCAAAAAAAGTAAGCACCGCGTAAGCGTTCGGATCATTATAGTTAATTAAATGATATTGAAAATGATTATCAATGCCGTACTAACTATGTGGTCTTTCTACTCGCTAATTCGCTGCGGATGAGTATAAATCGTGGCTCGGCCCGGTTTACTGAAGCCCACCAAGGTCAAATTACAGCGCTCGGCGACTTCAACCGCTAAGGTTGTTGCAGCTGAAACAGCAAATAAAATTTCTGCGCCACACATGGCTGTTTTCTGCACCATCTCATAGCTGGCCCGGCTGGAGACCAGTACCGCGCCTTGTTGCCACGGCTGTTTGGCCCGAATTCCCAGCAACTTATCCAGCGCGACATGGCGGCCCACATCTTCGCTGCCACCTAATAATTCACCCTGTGGATTGATCCACGCGGCAGCATGGGTGCATCCCGTCAACTGACCCACGGTTTGCACCTGTTTGAGTTGCGCGAGGGCGCGGTCCAGCTGATTCAAATTAAAGGTTTGGGTGAAGGGGAGCGGGGTGATCGGGCGGAAGATATCGTCCAACTGCTCGATACCGCAAACACCACAACCGGTGCGGCCTGCCATCGCTCGGCGGCGCTCTTTCAGGCCGGCAAAGCGGCGGCTTGATAACTCAATGTTAACTTCTATGCCGTTACAGCCGGGGGCGACATCAATGGCATAGATCTCTTGTGGCGCACTAATAATGCCTTCCGACAGCGAAAAACCCAGCGCGAAAGCTTCCAAATCCTTAGGGGTTGCCATCATTACCACATGAGAAATACCATTGTAGACCAGTGCTACCGGCACCTCTTCTGCCAGCCAATCCAATTGTGGCGCAGCCATTTGATGACGCTGTAGCACGTTAAGCTGTCTAGCACCGCAGATTTCGGTGGAGAGGTCATTTTCTGAAGGTTTGATCTGGCTCACTATGCGGTCCTGAAAGTTATAACCCATAATCACAATGTGGTAACATTCACGTTAAGAATAGTGTGGCTATGTACCGTTATATTTAGAAATGTATCCCACACTGCAAAGCTTGATATCGCGTAAGCGATTTTAGCGCCTCCCGTTTTGTTGTGGGAAGCGCGAACTGAATTTTAAATTTCAACAATGTGACAATGAATGAAGGAGAGACCCATGCAGGTCAGCAGAAGGCAGTTCTTTAAGATCTGCGCTGGCGGTATGGCGGGAACCACGGTCGCGGCACTCGGCTTTGCGCCGTCAGTGGCGCTGGCGGAAACGCGCAATTATAAATTGCTGCGTGCCCGTGAAACGCGGAATACCTGCACATATTGCTCTGTCGGTTGTGGGCTGTTGATGTATAGCCTCGGCGACGGCGCGAAAAATGCCAAAGAGAGTATTTTCCATATCGAAGGGGACCCGGATCATCCGGTCAACCGTGGTGCGCTTTGCCCGAAAGGTGCAGGGCTGGTGGATTTCATCCACAGCGAAAGCCGCCTGAAATACCCTGAATACCGCGCGCCAGGTTCGGATAAATGGCAGCGAATCACTTGGGATGATGCTTTTGATCGCATTGCCAAGTTGATGAAAGAGGACCGGGATGCGAATTTCATTAAGACCAACGACGCGGGCGTGACCGTCAACCGTTGGCTGAGCACCGGTATGCTGTGTGCTTCCGCATCCAGTAACGAAACGGGTTATTTGACCCAGAAATTTAGTCGCGCTCTCGGTATGCTTGCCGTAGACAACCAAGCACGTGTCTGACACGGACCAACGGTAGCAAGTCTTGCTCCAACATTTGGTCGCGGTGCGATGACCAACCACTGGGTTGACATTAAGAACGCGAATTTGATTATCGTCATGGGCGGTAATGCGGCAGAAGCGCATCCGGTGGGATTCCGCTGGGCGATGGAAGCCAAAATCCACAACAATGCCAAGCTGCTGGTGATAGACCCGCGCTTTACTCGTACTGCTTCGGTGGCTGACTTCTATACGCCAATCCGTTCCGGTACTGATATTGCGTTCCTGTCCGGCGTATTGTTGTACCTGATGACCCACGAAAAAATTAACCGCGAATACGTCGAAGCGTACACCAACGCCAGCTTGCTGGTGCGGGAAGACTTTGCCTTCGACGACGGTTTGTTCAGTGGTTATGACGCCGAAACCCGCAAATACGACAAAACCAGCTGGAACTATCAGTTGGATGAGAACGGCTTTGCCAAACGGGACACCACCCTGCAAGACCCGCGCTGCGTGTGGAATTTGCTGAAACAGCATGTCAGCCGCTATACGCCGGATGTGGTATCCAATATTTGCGGCACGCCAAAAGAAGATTTCTTGCAGGTTTGCGAATATCTCGCGGAAACCAGCGTGTCCGATAAAACCGCCACCTTCCTGTATGCCCTGGGCTGGACACAGCACTCAGTCGGCGCGCAGAACATCCGCACCATGGCGATGATCCAGCTGCTGCTGGGCAATATGGGGATGGCGGGCGGCGGCATTAACGCCTTGCGCGGTCACTCCAACATTCAGGGGTTAACCGACCTTGGCTTGCTGTCACAAAGCTTGCCGGGTTACCTGAATCTGCCGTCAGAAAAGCAGCCGGATATTGAGACCTATCTGAAGGCTAACACGCCGAAAACCCTGCTGCCGGGCCAGGTTAACTACTGGAGCAATTACCCGAAATTCTTCGTCAGTTTGATGAAAAGTTTCTATGGCGATAAAGCCCAGAAGGAGAACGGTTGGGGTTACGACTGGTTGCCGAAGTGGGATAAAGGCTACGACGTCTTGCAGTATTTCGAAATGATGTCGCAGGGCAAAGTGAATGGCTATATCTGCCAGGGCTTTAACCCGCTGGCGTCGTTCCCGAACAAAAATAAAGTGGTCGCTTCACTGTCGAAACTGAAATTCCTGGTCACTATTGATCCGCTCAATACGGAAACCGCGAACTTCTGGCAAAACCACGGTGAATTTAACGATGTTGATCCATCGAAAATTCAAACAGAAGTGTTCCGCCTGCCATCCAGTTGCTTCGCTGAAGAGAATGGCTCGATTGTGAACTCTAGCCGCTGGTTGCAATGGCACTGGAAAGGCGCTGATGCTCCGGGACAGGCGCTGAACGATGGCGCAATTCTGGCGGGCATCTTTAGTCGTCTGCGTGAGAGATATCGCCGGGAAGGTGGTGCGGTGCCAGAACAGGTGCTCAATATGACCTGGGATTATCTGACCCCCGACAATCCGGAGCCTGAAGAGGTGGCGCAGGAGAGTAATGGTCGTGCACTGGCGGATATCACCGATGCTGACGGCAAAGTGCTGGTCAAAAAAGGTGAGCAGCTCAGCACCTTCGCGCACCTGCGTGATGACGGCACCACTGCCAGCGGTTGCTGGATCTTTGCTGGTAGCTGGACACCGGCCGGTAACCAGATGGCACGCCGCGATAACGCCGACCCATCTGGCCTTGGCAATACGCTAGGCTGGGCGTGGGCATGGCCGCTTAACCGCCGCATTCTGTACAACCGTGCTTCCGCTGACCCGCAAGGCAAACCTTGGGATCCGAAACGCCAGTTGCTGGAGTGGGATGGGGCCAAGTGGACTGGGATTGATATCCCCGACTACAGCGCCGCCGCACCGGGTAGTGATGTTGGGCCGTTTATCATGCAGCCTGAAGGGATGGGTCGCCTGTTTGCCATCGACAAAATGGCGGAAGGGCCGTTCCCTGAGCACTATGAGCCATTCGAAACGCCGCTGGGGACTAACCCGCTGCATCCGAATGTGATATCCAACCCGGCCGCCCGCGTCTTTAAAGACGATTTGGCCGCGATGGGTTCTCATGAACAATTCCCATATGTCGGCACCACCTATCGTTTGACCGAGCATTTCCACTACTGGACCAAACATGCGCTGCTCAATGCCATTGCCCAGCCGGAACAGTTTGTGGAAATTGGTGAGAAACTGGCCGCGAAGAAGGGCATCAAGCAGGGAGATACCGTGAAAGTCAGCTCCAACCGAGGCTATATCAAGGCCAAGGCGGTGGTGACCAAACGTATTCGCACACTGAATGTCCACGGGCAAGAAGTGGACACCATTGGTATCCCGATCCACTGGGGATTCGAGGGGGTAGCGAAAAAAGGCTTCCTGGCTAACACACTGACGCCATTTGTCGGTGATGCCAATACGCAAACGCCAGAGTTCAAGGCGTTCCTGGTTAACGTGGAAAAGGTGTAACGGAGAGAACCTATGTCACTGCAAACTCAAGACATTATCCGGCGCTCCGGCACCAACTCCCTTACGCCGCCGCCACAGGATCGTAACCACCAGGAGGAGGTGGCGAAGCTTATCGATGTCACCACCTGTATCGGCTGTAAGGCCTGCCAGGTGGCGTGCTCGGAGTGGAACGATATCCGTGATGAAGTGGGCCATAACGTCGGGGTGTACGATAACCCCGCCGATTTGACGGCCAAATCATGGACGGTGATGCGCTTTTCTGAAATCGAAGATGAAGAGAGCGGCAAGCTGGAGTGGCTGATCCGTAAGGATGGCTGTATGCATTGTGCTGATCCGGGCTGTCTGAAGGCATGTCCGTCGGAAGGGGCTATCATTCAATATGCGAATGGTATCGTCGATTTCCAGTCAGAACACTGTATCGGTTGTGGCTACTGCATCGCCGGTTGCCCGTTCGATGTGCCGCGCATGAACAAAGATGACAATCGGGTGTACAAATGTACCCTGTGTGTCGACCGTGTGGGTGTCGGCCAGGAACCGGCCTGTGTGAAAACCTGCCCAACCGGCGCGATTCACTTTGGCACCAAAGAGTCGATGAAAGAGGTGGCGGCTGGCCGCGTCGCCGAGCTGAAAACCCGTGGCTTCGATAACGCCGGGTTATATGACCCTGCGGGTGTTGGCGGCACTCACGTGATGTATGTACTGCATCACGCGGATAAGCCCCAGCTCTATCATGGCCTGCCGGACAACCCAACCATCAGCCCGACTATCACTTTCTGGAAGGGCATCTGGAAACCGCTGGCAGCAATTGGCTTTGCGGCCACCTTTGCCGCCAGTATCTTCCACTATGTGGGGGTCGGCCCGAATCGGGTTGAGGAGGAGGAGGAGGGCGATAAGCCGGAGGCCACACCATCCGAGACCACCGACAAGGCACCAGAGACAACTACCGCTGAGCACTCAGACGACGGGGAGACGCGGAAATGAAAAAAGAGAAACGGATCCAGCGCTACAGTGCGCCGGAGCGTATCAACCACTGGATAGTGGCCTTCTGCTTTATGCTGGCGGCGATCAGTGGTTTGGGATTCTTCTTCCCGTCATTTAACTGGCTGATGAATATTTTTGGTACGCCACAGTTGGCGCGCATCCTTCACCCCTTCGCCGGGGTGATTATGTTCGCCGCCTTCTTGATCATGTTCTTCCGCTACTGGAAACATAATCTGATTAACAAAGAAGACTTGGAGTGGGCTAAAAATATCCATAAAATCGCCATGAATGAGGAAGTGGGCGATACTGGACGCTATAATTTCGGACAGAAATGCGTATTCTGGGCTGCTATTATTAGTCTGGTGCTGCTGCTGGTCAGTGGTGTAGTGATTTGGCGGCCTTACTTTGCGCCCTCTTTCCCCATCCCGCTGATTCGTCTGGCGCTGCTGGTGCACTCGCTGGCGGCTGTGGGGCTGATTCTCGTGATTATGGTGCATATCTATGCCGCTTTGTGGGTGAAGGGCACCATAACTGCGATGGTAGAAGGTTGGGTACCGGCAGCATGGGCGAAAAAGCACCATCCGCGCTGGTATCGTGAGGTGAATGCCAAACGGCAACTTCAGAAAAAACAGGAAGAGAAACCCTGATGAGTATTCGCATTGTCCCTAAAGATCAACTTGGGCAACAGCGCGAAAAAGGCACAACGGCGGGGAATATCCCGCCGTTACTTTTCGCGAATTTAAAAAGCCTCTATACCCGGCGCACTGAACGTTTACAGCAGTTGGCGCTGGATAACCCGCTGTCAGATTATCTGGATTTCGCGGCAAAAATTACCCAAGCGCAGCAAAAAGCGCTGCATGACCATCCGCTGGTGTTGGACATGAAAGCCGAGCTGGAACAGTCCGCTGCTAGCGGTAAACCGCCACTGGATTTGAGCCTCTTTCCGCGCACTGAACATTGGCGCAAGCTACTGTCTGCGCTGATTGCCGAGCTGCGCCCGGATGCGCCGGATCATATTCTGGCGGTGCTGGATAATCTGGAAAAGGCGTCAGTCCATGAGCTTGAACTCTACGCCGATGCGCTGTTAAATCGCGAATTTGCGCAGATCGGCAGCGAAAAAGCGCCCTTTATCTGGGCCGCGCTATCATTGTACTGGGCGCAGATGGCCAGCCAAATCCCCGGCAAAGCCCGCGCGGAATATGGCGAACATCGTCAATTCTGCCCAGTATGCGGCAGTATTCCGGTCTCCAGTGTGGTGCATATCGGCACCAACAATGGCCTGCGCTATTTGCACTGTAATTTGTGCGAAAGTGAGTGGCATGTGGTGCGGATCAAATGCAGCAACTGCGAACAGACCCGCGATTTGAACTACTGGTCGCTGGACAGCGAAAATGCGGCCGTGAAAGCGGAAAGTTGCGGTGATTGCGGCACTTACCTGAAAATTCTGTATCAGGAAAAAGACCCGCAGGTCGAAGCGGTGGCGGATGATTTGGCCTCGTTGATCCTCGACGCCAAGATGGAAGGCGAGGGTTTCGCGCGCAGCAGTATCAATCCGTTTGTGTTTCCCGGAGAATAAGGCATTCCCCAGATTTGGCGACCTGCGTGACTATGAGCACTGAACCACACCATCTTTACAGCCAGTTACCGGCCATTGACCGCCTGTTACGGGAGCCAGCCATGGCCCCGTTACTGGCAGAATATGGCCCCGCGCTGTTGACCGACACCCTACGCCAGATGCAGTGCGAAGCCCGTGAGCACATTAGCCAGTTTCAAGCGCTGGCGGATTGGTGCGCGGACTGGCCCGCGGCTTTACGTCAGCGGTTGAGTCAACGTCAGCCCGCGTTAAAACCGGTCTTTAACCTCTCCGGCACGGTATTGCACACCAATTTAGGTCGTGCGGCACTGGCGGAATCTGCCATTGCAGCGGTGAATGATGCCATGCGCGGCGCGGTCACCCTTGAATACTCCCTGAGCGGCGCGGGCCGTGGCCATCGTGATCGCGCGGTGGCTGATCTGCTCTGCGAACTGACGGGCGCGGAAGATGCCTGTATCGTCAATAACAATGCGGCGGCGGTGCTTTTGCTGCTGACGGTGATGGCGACAGGCAAGCAAGTGGTGGTCTCACGGGGTGAACTGGTAGAGATCGGCGGCGCGTTTCGCATCCCTGATGTGATGCGCCAGGCGGGTTGTGAACTGGTTGAAGTGGGTACCACCAACCGCACCCACCTAAAAGATTACCGGCAAGCCATCAATGAGCAAACTGGCCTGCTGATGAAAGTGCATACCAGCAACTACAGCATAGCCGGTTTCACCGCCGCCGTTGCCGAGCCGCAACTGGTGGCGTTGGGGCAGGAGTTTGCCATTCCGACCGCCACCGATCTCGGCAGTGGCTCGCTGGTGGACATGACCCGTTATGGCTTACCCGCCGAACCGATGCCGCAGCAGTTGATTGCGGCTGGGGTGGATTTGGTCACTTTCTCCGGCGACAAATTGCTAGGCGGGCCACAGGCGGGGATTATCCTCGGCAAAAAACAGTGGATTGAGCGCTTACAGCAGCATCCGCTCAAGCGAGCACTGCGGGCCGACAAAATGACGCTCGCCGCGCTGGATGCCACCTTGCGTCTCTATCAACAACCGGACAGGCTCACTGAGCTGCTGCCCACGATGCGGCTATTGACCCGTCCGGCAGAAGCTATCGCCGAGAGTGCACAGCGGCTACTGGCGGCACTGAGTGATCGCTATTGCACTGATTTTACCCTAGCGGTGGAACCCTGTTTATCGCAAATCGGTAGCGGCTCATTACCGGTTGACCGCTTACCCAGTTGGGCCGTAACCTTTACACCTAACGATGGCAGTGGGCGCACGCTGGAAGCACTAACAGCGCGCTGGCGTGAGTTGGCGAAGCCAGTGATTGGCCGCGTGGCTGATGGGCGTTTATGGCTAGATTTGCGCTGTTTGGAGGATGAAACCGCGTTGCTCAGGGAATTGGCACCATGATTATTGTTACAGCAGGCCATGTCGACCATGGCAAAACCACGCTTTTACAGGCGATTACCGGGGTTGATGCTGACCGCTTACCGGAAGAAAAACAGCGCGGGATGACCATTGATCTCGGCTATGCCTATTGGCCGCAGCCTAACGGCACCACTCTTGGATTTATTGATGTCCCCGGTCACGAGAAGTTTTTAGCCAATATGCTGGCGGGCGTGGGCGGTATCTTTCATGCCTTGCTGGTGGTGGCGTGTGATGATGGTGTGATGGCGCAAACTCGCGAGCACCTGGCGATTTTACGACTCACCGGTCGCCCGACACTCACCGTCGCGCTGACCAAAGCGGATCGCGTTGATGATGAGCGCATCGCGCAGGTACGCCAGCAGGTGATGGCGGAGTTGACTGCGCAAGGCTGGCTGCCAGAACAAGTGACCCTGTTTGTGACCGCCGCCACTGCCGACTGTGGTATCAGCGAATTGCGCGCGCATCTGGCGCAATGTTATCAGCAAGATAAAATGCATGATCGGTTACAGCGGCGTTTTCGCCTCGCTATCGACCGGGCATTTAGCGTGAAAGGGGCCGGTTTGGTGGTCACTGGCACGGCACTGGCGGGCAAAGTGGCGGTGGGCGATACGCTATGGCTTACCGGCAGTGATTGCCCGGTGCGGGTGCGGGGCATTCATGCCCAAAATCAAAATACCCAACAGGCGCAGGCGGGCCAACGTATTGCCCTGAATATCAGCGGTGATATCAGCAAGGAGCAGATCAATCGCGGCGACTGGCTGTTAGCGCAGCAACCCCCTGCGGCGGTGGATCGAGTGCTGGTTACCGTCGATGCAGATGCGCCGATACAACACTGGCAGCCACTGCATCTACACCATGGTGCCAGCCACATTACCGGGCGTTTTTCGCTGCTGACCAATCCAGCATCCCCCGACGTTCTATCTGCCAATAACATCTCCAGCGACAATAACATTTCCAGTGACAATACAGGTCCATTGATCCTGGCCGAGCTGCTACTGGATAGCCCACTGTGGCTGGCTGAGAATGACCGCCTTATTCTGCGGGATATCGCGGCGAAGAGAACCTTAGGCGGCGCGCGGGTGATTCATCTGTCGGTGCCGAAACGCGGTAAACGTCAACCGGCCTATTTAGCCTGGTTAACGGCGCTGGCGCAGGCCAACACTGACCGCGAGGTGCTGGATTTACATCTGGCGCAAGGGCCGGTCTCTTTGCGCGATTTCAGTTGGGCGCGCCAGTTGGCTGAACCTGATATGGCGGCACTGTTGGCGGGGACGGAGAGCGTGGTCGCCGGTGATATTGTGCTGTCGCAACCCCATGCTCAGCAGGCGCAGCAAACCCTGCTGCATGTATTGTGCCTCTATCATCAGCAGCATGGCGATCAGTTGGGGCTAGGGCGCGCGCGCTTGCGGCGCATGGCCTTGCCGACGCTAGATGAAGGGCTGGTTTTTCGGCTGATTGATCACCTGCTGGCGCAAGGGGAGTTAAAAAACAGCCGTGGCTGGCTGCATCTGCCGGCGCATGGGCTGGAATTTACCGAACAGGAGCAGGCGCAGTGGCAGCAAGTCGCCCCCTATTTTGCGGATTCGCCGTGGTGGGTACGTGATTTAGCGGCCCAGCTGCATATGGATGAAGACGAGATGCGCAGGTTACTGCGCAAAGCGGCACAACTGGGCCACATCACGGCAATCGTGCCGGATCGCTACTATCTGAGCCAGCGTATTGAGCAGTTCGCGGATTTGGTCCGTGAGTTGGACGCCACTAAAGGCAGCGCCTGCGCTGCGGACTTCCGCGACAGATTAGGTGTGGGCCGCAAGCTGGCGATTCAAATCCTTGAATTCTTTGACCGCAGCGGATTTACCCGCCGCCGAGGCAATGACCATTTGCTGCGCGACAGTGGGCTGTTTTCGGCGATGACTGAATAGAACAGTTAAACGGAGCCCTAATATGGGGTTGACCGCCAGAGTTTACGACTGTTACCGGCCACAAACTGCTGTCAATGATTTTGCTCAGTGTGCGGGTTAAATGTGCCAACGCTATGTAGAACGGGTCACCCTGTTAAATAAGGCCCCATGATTTTGACTATTGATAACGTGCTGGAGTTGCTATCTGTTGCACCTCCAGCACAGGGCATTACTCTGCCGCGACTCTTTCCGGCTGGCGGCGAATAAATATCATCACCAAGCCCAGCCAAATCAAGCCACTGATTAAATTGAATAAATTGAAGATGCCGCTGTTGCCCCACAGGTAAGCCAATTTGGCAAACTCAATGCCGAAGGTGAAGACCATCATACTGATCATCCCCATGGCCGCAGAGACCGTCCCTTTGCTGATATCACTGGCAAACAGTGTCAGCCGCACCAAACCAGCATTCGCCAGACCAATACCAAAGGCATACAGGCTCAACCCTGCGGTCATCCACAGATAAGCATGGGATGAGTAGAGTGTGGAACCGGCGGCAATCAGTAGCCCAACTATCATTGGGCCAGCGCCGTAGCGGATCAGCCGTGGAATGCTGGTTTTGCCGCTCAATCTCGCCAGTGTCAGGTTACCCACAATCAGCGCGCCAAAAATCGGCACCTGTAGCACACCATATCCGACTGTGGATAGCCGCTCACCGCTGATCAAAATAACCGGTGATTGCGCAATCCACGCCAGCAATGGCAGGCTGGCAAAGCCCAATGCCAGCGCCCCACACAGGAAACGGCGGTTGGCGAGCACTTGCTTATAGTCGCTCCACATCGCCGCGACTGACAATTTCTCGCCTTTTCGCGATGCGGTTTCCGGCATGGCACGCCACAAGCCAACAAATGAAATGGCGCCGAGTGCCGCGAACAGCACAAACATCCACTGCCATGGCGCGACGTGAATCAGCGCAGCACCAGCCAATGGGCCAAGCAGCGGGGCAATCAAGGCCACATTCGCCATCAGCGCAGTGATTTTGATACACACCGCCTCCTCGAATGACTCTTGGATCGTGGCGTAACCGACCGCACCAATAAAGCACAAACCGATCCCTTGCAGGAAGCGCATGGCGATAAACTGCTCAATAGTATTGACCAGCAAAATGGCAAGGCAGGTGACCACAAAGAACGCCACGCCGACCAACATCACCGGGCGACGCCCACGGCGGTCTGACAGCGGCCCCAGCAGCCATTGCAGGAACATCCCCCCCGCCAGATAGGCGGTCATGGAGGTCGGAACCCACTCAACACTGGCATTAAAATCGGCGACTACCGCCAGCATTCCGGGCTGAATCATATCGTTGGCGATATAAGCGGCAAATTCGAATAATACCAGGCACAGCGGAAATAAAAGCGCCCGTCGACCTAAACGCGTCGCGGGTGAAAATGAAGTTTGCATAGATTAAGCTATTAATAGTAAACATAAAAAAAGGGAAGCACTCAGGCAGAATGCCAGTCAGAGCGCGTCAGGTCGGCTATTTTGCCGTCAATATAACGTTATGGCAACAATTACCATCTCCTGTGTATATCCCCAAACTTACGTTATTATTCGTGAAGTAACTGTTTTCTGGCTTATATTAAGGCGATCGAGAGTATGCATGACCAATAAGATTGGCTGGATTGATAATCTGCGGGCCGTGGCCTGCATTATGGTGGTTATGATCCACGCCACCACCTATTACGTGACCAGTGGTGCGCAGGTGGGGGAAGTGAACTGGGATATTGCCAATCTGCTGAATTCAGCCTCCCGCGCCTGTGTGCCTTTGTTCTTTATGATCTCCGGTTACCTGTTTTTTGGTGAAAAAAGCGCCAAACAGAAACATTTTACCCGCATTGGGCTGTGCCTGCTGTTCTACAGCATAATTGCACTGATCTACATTTCGACCCTCACCCCCATTGATGGCTGGGCTTCGCTGAAGAATATCCTGCAAAAACCGGTGTTTTATCATCTGTGGTTTTTCTACGCTATTATCGTGGTTTACCTGTTTTCACCGCTGATAAACGTCAAACCGGTGTCGGGCCGCTATCTAGGGGTGATCATCCTGCTGCTCGCGGTGCTCGCCAACCCACAGGCCAGTAAATTGTCCATTGGCGGCTTCCATTTACTGCCCATCAACCTCTATATCTATGGCGATACTTTCTACTATTTGCTGTACGCGCTGCTGGGGCGGGCGATTGGGATGTTGGAAACTCAGGGGCGAATCATCAGTTGGAGCGCGGCTGCGCTGTTTATCCTGAGCGTGATATTTATTGTTATCTCAACGGAAAAGCAGACGCGAATTAATGGCAGTTTTGCCGATACTTTCTATATGTACTGTGGCCCGTTGGTCTTTGTGGCGGCGGTATCGATGCTGGTGTGGTTTAAAAACTGCCTCAATCAGCAAATTGGCTGGCTGAGCTGGCTGGCGGGTCATTCATTGGCGATTTATGGTTTTCACGCGCTGATTATCCATTTTATCCGCACCCATCATTACGATTTCACCGCTTATCCGGTGCTGGATATTTTCTATGTCTTTGCGCTGGCCCTCGCATTAAGCACTTTGCTGTCGATGGGGTTGCAGCGCATCGATCGGCGACGTTTGGTTAGCTAACCGCAGGTAATCCGCGCTGTTGCGCGCGCCGTAGCTGGCGACCGGAGGAGAATCCGGCGGCCAGCGCGGCTTGCTCCAGATTAAATCCCTCTTGCAAGCGCACTTCGGCGACCGCTACCCGCAGCTGCTCGTGGAATTCGCGCACGCTGACGCCGACATGTTCGCGGAACAAGCGGGTTAAATGGCGACTGCTCACGTGGGCTTTCTGCGCCACCTGTAGCAGCGACCACTCGGCTTGTGGCTCCGCCGACATCACATCTTGCGCGCGGTGAACGGCGGGGTGGAGATGATTGCGGTAACGTAACCAGGGCGAAAGTTGTGGGTCATCCCCTGAGCGGCGGAAATAAACCACCATCTCCCGCGCCACTTCCAGCGCAATTTGCGGGCTGCAATAGCGGCTGATCAGATGCAAAGAGAGATCAATCCCCGCCGTGATCCCGGCGCTGGTATACACCCCGCGATCTTCAACAAAAATGCGGTTTTCTTTGGTTTGTGCCGCCGGAGCCTGTTGGCGCAACCGCTCCAGCACATTGTGATGGGTGGTGCACTGATAACCGTCCAGTAACCCCGCTTGTGCCGCCAGCAATGCACCGGAGCAGACGCAGACCAAGATGATTTTTTGCTGCGCGATGGCTGTTTTCTGCTGCTGTAACCACTGGCGCGCCACTGCCGCCGTTTCGGTCGCAAAGTAGTGGCGTGAATCGCTGACACCCGGCACCACCAGTAAACTGCCTTCCGGTAAGTGCGCGGGCAGCGGCTGCAACTGGCCCAGCAGCATTTCGGTGGAGGAGATCACGGCCGGCAGCGGGCTGATATAGCAAAGATTAAATGACCCCGCCAGCCGTAAAGTTTCAGCAGGGCCAGTTAAATCCAGCGACAGCACGCCGGGCAGCAAGAGAAAATAGACATTTCGTTGCATGGTTAATCCACAGTTACCGTCAAATAACGGTTCATATAAGCCGGAATATCCGGAGTATGCTGTAGCAAAGTAGCAACAAAAGCGTCGCGCTCAAAGGCCATTACCTGCAAATCCCACACACAGAATGATTCATCCCGCGCCGCGCGCCAAATTCCCTGTTCCTGCACCCACACTTTCACGCGTAATTCGTTTTCGTTATCCCACCATCCGGCAATCAGGTAATTCAGTGTTTTTCCCTGATGCTCAATCACAAAACCGACACCAGGGCGATTGACGGTCTCTGCATCGCGCGGTAACCACTGCCCAACAAGTTGATAAGCGGGGGTGTAATCCGGTGTCGCACCCTGCGCCTGCGAGTAGCGGATCACATAGCGCTTTAACCGCCATTGATTAAGGATTTTGATGCCTGCTGGCGTGATGGCTCGTGGCAAATAGGGCTGCGGTTGCCAGCTTATCGTTTTGTCGGCGGCGGCGACAGGTTGTGAATCCAGCGCATCCAGTGTCTCTGCGACGGTACGGATAGCGGCAAATCGATCCGCTAACACGGTTTCAGTGCGCAGTTTCAATTCGGTGCTGCTCAACAGCACACCATTTGGCTGGGTCATCGGGAAGGTCAGTGTGGCCTCGGTGACAAAGGTGACCTGATAGCCCAGATCCGACGCCACGCGGGCCGTGGTCTCACAACACTGCTCGGTGCGCATACCCGCAATAATCAGGTGGCCGATATCTCTCTCTTTGAGCCATTGATCCAGCCCTGAATCGGTCAGCGCGTTATGTACTCGTTTTTGCACGGAAACATCGGCCTGATGGGAGACCAGCGACATTGGTTTAACATAGCCGGAAGCCAACGAGAATGGCCCCTCAGGCGAAACATGGAACACATCCACTAGTGCGACGTCACGTTGTTTACAACCGCTAATAAGTTGGTTCAGCGCGACTGAGAAAGCCGGCACATCTTGCTGCTGCCAAAAAGATTTATGCTCGAATGATTGCTGAACATCGATGATCAATAGTGCGCTGTTAGTCATTTTCGGCCCTCCGCCGTATGGGTATGAATTCATCATGCGCGGGTTTCAAGCCGGGTGGAATGCCAAATCAGGCCATCATAGGGGATAAAAGGGACCAGTTTTTAGTCGCTCCCTTTTATTGGGCTTCCTGTGCACTTTCGCTTTTATCTATTCAGCTAGCGGTAGTAATTGCTGATACAGTTTTTTAAAGATTATCCGACGTGCGGCGTAATCTTGATGGCGCTGCGCATCTGGCAAATGGGTCTGCTCCAGTGGCAGCGCGGGTAATAAATCAGCCAGCGGCCTCTGCGGATTTAGCGCGATTTGAGCCAACCGCGCCGCACCTAGCGCCGGGCCAACATCGCCGCCAGTGCGATACTCCAGTGTTTGGCCGCTGATATCCGCCAGCATCTGCCGCCAATAGGCGCTGCGTGCGCCACCGCCAATCAAGGTGACCGATTTTGGCTGTAACCCGCTGGCATGTAGAGCATTCATACCGTCGGCTAAAGCAAACCCTACCCCCTCCAACACGGCGCGGGCTAAATCGGCTCGGCGATGCTCGTGGGTAAAGCCCCAGAATGCCCCTTTGGCATTAGGATTATTATGGGGTGTGCGTTCGCCAGAGAGGTAGGGCAGGAACCATACGGGGGTCGTGGCGGCCGGCGAGTTTGCCACCTCATCGATCAGGGCGGGAACAGTGTCGGCACCGGTCAAATGGCAGGCCCAATCCAGACAGGAAGCGGCACTGAGCATCACTGACATCAAGTGCCAGGTGTTGGGGAGCGCATGACAAAAACTGTGAACTGCGCTGGCCGGATTGCTGAGAAAGCCGTCGCTAACCGCGAAGTAGACACCGGAGGTGCCCAGCGACAACATCGCCTGACCGGTCTGGTACAGGCCAACCCCTATCGCACCGGCGGCATTATCGCCCCCACCCGCGACCACGGGGATGGTGTTGATACCCCAGCGCTGTGCTATCTCCGCGCTGACATGGCCGGTTATCTGGCTACCTTCAAACAGTGCGGGCATCTGCTGGCGGGTCAAGTCACAGGCGGCCAGCATCTCATCGCTCCAGTCGCGTTTAGCCACATCCAGCCACATTGTTCCGGCGGCATCGGACATATCACTGGCGAAATCACCACTGATCAGAAAACGCAGATAATCTTTGGGTAGCAGCACCTTATCGATGCGGCTGAAAACCTCCGGCTCATATTCCGCCAGCCATTTCAGCTTAGGTGCGGTAAAGCCCGGCATCATCAGATTGCCGGTAATTTGGCGCGATGCAGGTACCGCCTGTTCCAGTGCCAGGCACTGAGCAAAACTGCGACCATCATTCCATAAAATGGCGGGGCGCAGCACCTGGTGCTGCTTATCCAGCAAGGTCGCGCCGTGCATTTGGCCCGTTAGTCCGAGGGCTTTTACCTGCTGTAAATCATGAGCTGCGGCCAGCGCTTGCATGGCCTGATCGGTTGCCTGCCACCAATCGGCTGGGTTTTGTTCTGACCATAAGGGGTGGCGGCGCGAGACAGATAATGCAGCACCTTGGCTGGCAATGACTTGCCCGTTTTCGGCCAGGAGAATGACTTTAACGCCGGAGGTGCCAAGATCGATACCAAGGTACATATAATCTCCTTCATTATTAGGCTATTTTATCGTGCGGAGCCTGACGGGGCGACTGCACCAATGGGCACTCCGACGGCTCACGCCACTTGTATTTTAAATAAATAGGGACCCATCCGGTACATTTCCCCGTCTATCAACCGCTGTTATTAGCCCAATGTTATTAGCCCAATGTTATTAACCAAAGATATAGCGGTTAACCTGGTTCTCCAGCAGCTCCTGATGGCCACTTTGGTGATGTGGGTTCAGATTGTGTTGACCTGCATAGCGCGCCAGATCTTCCAGCGACATTTTGCCTTTCAGGATCTGTTGGCCCAGTTCGGTATTCCAACCGGCATAGCGTTTAGCAACCCACTGATCCAACTGGCCCGCTTCAATCATTTTGGCGGCAATTTTCAGTGCCAATGCCATGGTGTCCATCGCCCCAATGTGACCATAAAACAGATCATATTTATCGGTGCTTTGGCGGCGCACTTTGGCATCAAAATTCAGGCCGCCAGTGGTAAAACCGCCCGCTTTAAGGATCTCAAACATCACCAATGCATTCTCCTCCACACTGTTCGGGAACTGATCGGTATCCCAACCCAGTTGCGGATCGCCACGGTTAGCATCCACGGAGCCAAAAATACCCAATGCAATGGCACTGGCAATTTCGTGATGGAAAGAGTGCCCAGCCAGTGTGGCGTGGTTGGCTTCAATGTTCACTTTTATCTCTTTTTCCAGCCCGAACTGCTTGAGGAAACCATAAACCGTCGCGACATCATAATCATACTGATGCTTGGTCGGCTCCTGCGGTTTTGGCTCAATGAGCAAGGTGCCCTGGAAGCCGATTTTATGTTTATGCTCCACCACCATCTGCATAAAGCGGCCAATTTGTTCGCGTTCCTGTCGTAAATCAGTATTTAGCAGTGTTTCGTAGCCTTCGCGCCCGCCCCATAACACATAGTTTTCGCCGCCCAGTTTTTGTGTCGCATTCATGGCAGTAAAGACTTGGGTTGCTGCCCAACTGAAAACTTCGGGGTCAGGATTGGTGGCCGCACCTGCACCATAACGCGGGTGGGTGAAGCAGTTCGCGGTGCCCCATAATAGTTTTACGCCGCTACTCTCTTGTTTCTCGGCCAAGATATCGGTCATGACCGCAAAATTATTCAGGTACTCTTTTAGCGACGCGCCCTCAGGGGAGACATCCACATCATGGAAGCAGTAGTAAGGCACATTCAGCTTATGGAAGAACTCAAAAGCGACATCGGCTTTGCGTTTTGCCAGTGCGAGGGCATCGCCAGAGTGCTGCCACGGGCGCTCAAAGGCATTGGCTCCGAACATATCGGCGCCGCCCCAGCAGAAGGTGTGCCAGTAGCAGGCGGCAAACCGCAGGTGATCGGCCATTCGCTTACCAAGGATAATTTCATCCGGATTGTAGTGATGAAACGCCAGCGGGTTAGCGCTTTGGCTGCCTTCGTAACGCACTTGTTCTAATTCATCAAAATAAGATTGCATGCAATACTCCTTGGAAGCTGGCCCGCATTATTGGGCGGGTGAGCTTTTATCTTCGGAGTTGTTTGCTATTCTCTCAATTACGTTATTTCACACTCAAATTCAGAGAATTATTAATTGTGCTGTAGATCTCATAAATAACCGATTAATTATAAAAAATCGCTAATATTTATCGTGCGGATAACATCTCGCTGTGGAATTATGCATTTTGCAGAGAAGAAAACATGATCGTTATCATAAAATTAACATTAAACCAAAAAACATAATTGGCGGACGAAAATCTGTAATTGCTGATGTGCAAATAAGCGTCAACAATCCCTATTGCAGTTGATGTTTACCGTTTCTCTTACCCTGCTTGCACAATAAGAAAGGTACCGAAAGATGAAATTTAAGAACATTTTACTCTCCGCATGTGCCGCACTGGTGATGTTTAGTCAGCCAGGATTCAGTAAAGAAATTAAAATTGGTATGGCGATAGACGATCTTCGTCTTGAGCGCTGGCAGAAAGATCGCGATATTTTTGTTAACAAGGCTGAATCTCTCGGCGCTAAAGTATTTGTTCAATCAGCAAACGGCAATGAAGAAACACAAATGTCGCAGATTGAGAATATGATTAACCGTGGTGTTGATGTGCTGGTTATTATTCCCTATAACGGCCAGGTATTAAGTAACGTGATCGCCGAAGCTAAACGGGAAGGAATAAAAGTATTGGCGTATGACCGCATGATAAATAATGCGGATATCGACTTTTATATCTCATTTGATAATGAAAAAGTGGGTGAATTACAAGCTAAAAGCCTGGTTGAGCGGGTGCCACAAGGTAACTACTTCTTGATGGGCGGCTCGCCGGTGGATAACAACGCCAAGTTGTTCCGTCAGGGGCAGATGACCGTGCTTAATCCACTGATAAAAGAGGGTAAAATCAAGATTGTTGGCGACCAGTGGGTTGATGCCTGGTTACCTGAAAATGCCTTGAAAATCATGGAAAACGCGCTGACGGCCAACAATAACAAGATTGATGCGGTGGTGGCGTCGAATGATGCCACCGCAGGCGGCGCTATTCAGGCATTAGCTGCGCAAGGTTTGGCGGGTAAAGTGGCTATTTCCGGGCAGGATGCTGATTTGGCAGCCATAAAACGTATTGTTGCAGGTACGCAAACCATGACGGTATATAAGCCAATCAGTAAATTAGCTAATGACGCCGCAGAAATTGCCGTGAGCTTGGGGAAAGGTGAACAACCCAAAGCAAATAGCCAATTAAATAATGGCATAAAAGATGTGCCCGCTTATTTATTAACGCCGATTCAAGTCGATAAAAATAATATTGATAGCACAATTATCGCCGATGGATTCCACAAAAAATCAGATATTTACTGATTAAGCTTATTTTGCGATGTTATTACTAATTTTAATGAGTGGTTAATTTTTCCAACTTATTAAAATTGCTGCTATTTCATATATAGCATAAACAATTAAAGTTGCAACTTTGTTAGCTGCAACTTTAATTAAAAAGGTATAGGAGGGAGCAATGGCCTACCTGCTAGAGATGAAAGAGATCACCAAGCAGTTTGGCGTCGTTAAGGCAGTCGATAATATCAGCCTGACACTGGAGGCTGGGCAAGTATTATCATTATGCGGCGAAAATGGCTCGGGAAAATCCACACTAATGAAAGTGTTATGTGGTATTTACCCCACAGGTTCCTATCAAGGGGAAATAATTTTTGCAGGTGAAACGCTTCAGGCCAAAAATATTCGTGAAACAGAGCAAAAGGGCGTGGCAATAATTCATCAGGAATTGGCATTGGTGAAACAAATGTCTGTGCTGGAGAACATGTTTCTCGGCTCAGAATGGGGCCGCTTCGGCATCATGGATTACGACGCCATGTATTTACGCTGTCAACGGATGCTGGCGCAGGTCAAGCTCGCGGTCGATCCCCATACACTGGTCGGTGAACTGGGCCTTGGGCAGCAACAATTGGTCGAAATCGCAAAAGCGCTGAATAAACAAGTGCGGCTGCTGGTGTTTGATGAGCCAACGGCTTCACTGACGGAGAGCGAAACGGCCATTTTGCTGGATATTATTCGTGACCTGCGAAATCACGGCATCGCCTGCATCTATATATCGCACAAATTGAATGAAGTGAAAGCCATCTCGGATCATATCTGTGTGATCCGCGATGGTCGTCATATTGGCACTCGCCCTGCGGCGACGATGAGTGAAGATGACATTATTGCCATGATGGTGGGCCGCGAACTGAAAGAGCTCTACCCTCACGAAGCGCACCATATCGGTGAGGAAATTTTGCGGGTAGAAAATCTCTGCGCCTGGCATCCGGTAAACCACCATATTCGTCGGGTAGATGGCGTCTCTTTCTCATTGAAACGGGGCGAGATTTTAGGGGTGGCCGGATTGGTCGGTTCGGGCCGCACAGAAACGGTGCAATGCCTGTTTGGTGTCTATCCGGGCCGCTGGCAGGGCGAGATTTTTATTGATGGCAAAGCCGTCACCATCAGCAATTGCCAGCAAGCCATGAAGCTGGGTATCGCGATGGTGCCGGAAGACCGCAAAAAAGATGGCATTGTGCCGGTGATGGGGGTTGGGGCCAATATTACCCTAGCGGCGCTGGATGATTTTACCGGTGCTTTTAGCGTGCTGGATGATGCTAAAGAGCAATCGACGATTGTGCACTCTCTGGCGCGATTGAAGGTGAAAACCTCCTCTTCAGAGTTGGCAATCGCCCGCCTCAGTGGCGGCAATCAGCAAAAAGCCATATTGGCTAAATGCCTGTTACTGAACCCACAGATTTTGATCCTCGACGAACCGACGCGCGGCATAGACATTGGCGCAAAATATGAAATTTATAAACTTATCAATCAATTGGTCCAACAGGGGATTGCGGTCATTGTGATTTCCTCTGAACTGCCGGAGGTCTTGGGATTAAGTGATCGGGTGCTGGTCATGCATCAGGGGCGCATCAAAGCCGATCTCATTAACCAGAACCTGACTCAAGAAAAGGTCATGGAAGCCGCACTCAGGAGTGAAACCCATGTCGCAAGCTAATCAATCAGAAGTCAATGCGCCGGAAAATGGCGCTAAAAAGCCGCTATTTCGGCTAAAATCAGTTAATTTGCAAGTTTTCGTCATGTTGGCGGCTATCGCCATTATTATGCTGTTTTTCACATTCACCACCGAAGGGGCCTATCTCAGCGCCAGAAATATCTCGAACCTGCTGCGCCAGACGGCTATCACCGGTATCCTCGCCGTCGGCATGGTATTTGTCATTATCTCAGCGGAAATTGACTTATCCGTCGGCTCAATGATGGGGTTGCTAGGCGGAATTGCGGCGATTTTTGACGTGTGGCTTGGCTGGCCGCTGCCCCTGACCATTGTGGTCACGCTGGGTTTAGGGCTGGTACTTGGGGCATGGAATGGTTGGTGGGTGGCATATCGCAAAGTGCCCTCATTTATTGTCACCCTAGCGGGAATGTTGGCTTTTCGCGGCATTTTGATTGGCATCACCAACGGCACGACGGTGTCGCCCACCAGTAACGCCATGTCGCAGATTGGTCAAAGTTATCTGCCCAATGGTCTTGGGTTCGGTATCGGCGCGATTGGGCTGATGCTGTTTGTCGCCTGGCAGTGGCATCGCCGCAGTCACCGAATCCGGCTCGGTTTGCCTGTCGCCGCGCCACAAGGGGATGTCACCCGCCAATCAATTACCGCCATTATTGTTCTTGGTGCAATATATTTACTGAATGATTATCGCGGTGTTCCTACTCCGGTATTGATTCTGACGGCGTTGATGTTGGCAGGGATATTTATGGCTACCCGCACGGCATTTGGCCGCCGGATCTATGCCATTGGCGGCAATATTGATGCCGCTCGTTTATCAGGGGTGAATGTCGAGCGCACTAAACTGGCAGTATTTGCGATCAATGGGTTGATGGTCGCTATCGCCGGTTTGATTCTCAGCTCACGTCTGGGGGCCGGTTCACCTTCGGCGGGTAATATTGCTGAACTGGATGCCATTGCCGCCTGTGTGATTGGTGGCACTAGTCTTGCCGGTGGGATCGGCAGTGTGGCCGGTGCGGTGATGGGCGCATTTATCATGGCTTCTCTCGACAATGGGATGAGTATGCTAGATGTCCCGACATTCTGGCAGTACATTGTCAAAGGCGCGATTTTGCTGCTGGCCGTGTGGATGGATTCCGCCACTAAACGCCGGGTTTAACCCTATCCCGCAGCAGAGAGTTCAGTGCCATACTGCATTGATCTCTCTGCGAATTCCGTTTTAATACCCCATCCATTTCAGGAGCCACTCCCATGTTTGAGAAACGCTACCGGATAACCTTGCTGTTTAACGCTAATAAAGTGTATGACCGGCAAGTAGTGGAAGGCGTCGGCGAGTATTTACAGGCTTCGCAGTGCGACTGGGATATTTTTATTGAAGAGGATTTTCGCTGCCGTATTGATAACATCCGTGATTGGCTGGGTGATGGCGTTATAGCTGATTTTGATGATCGGCAGATAGAGCAACTGCTGGTGAATGTCGATGTCCCTATCATCGGGGTCGGCGGCTCTTATCATCAACCGGAAGAGTATCCGCCGGTCGATTATATTGCGACCGATAACCGGGCCTTGGTCGAAGCCGCTTTTATGCATCTGAAAGAGAAGGGTTTAAACCGTTTCGCTTTCTACGGGCTACCGGCCAGCAGTGATAAGCGCTGGGCGCAGGAGCGGGAATATGCATTCCGCCAATTAGTGGCAGCGGAGCAATATCAAGGGGTGGTGTATCAAGGTATGGCCACCGCGCCGGCGAACTGGCAATACACCCAAAATAGGCTGGCGGATTGGGTACAAACCTTGCCGCACCAGACGGGGATTATCGCCGTGACGGATGCGCGAGCGCGCCATTTATTGCAAGTGTGCGAGCATCTGGATATTGCCGTACCAGAAAAACTGAGTGTTATTGGCATTGATAATGAAGAGTTAACCCGCTATTTATCGCGAGTGGCACTTTCATCTGTTGCGCAAGGGACGCGGCAAATGGGCTATCGGGCGGCTAAGTTGTTACATCAACGCCTTAACCAACGCCAGAAACAGCAAGAGGCCCCACCGTTGCAGCGCATTCTGGTTCCCCCAGTGAAAGTCATTGCCCGTCGTTCAACAGATTTTCGTTCGCTACGTGATCCGGCTGTCATTCAGGCAATGCACTACATTCGCCATCACGCCTGCAAGGGGATTAAGGTGGAGCAGGTGCTGGATGCGGTAGGGATGTCGCGTTCGAACTTGGAAAAGCGCTTTAAAGACGATATCGGGCAGACGATCCATGGCGTTATTCATGAAGAAAAACTCGATAGAGCGCGCAATTTACTGGCCGCTACCTCGCTGCCTATCAATGAAATATCACAAATGTGCGGTTACCCGTCGCTGCAATATTTCTATTCGGTATTCAAAAAAGGCTATTCCATCACCCCGAAAGAGCATCGCGATAAATATGGCGAAGTGAGCTATTAGCTCTTTCGAGCCGCGGTAAAGAAATAGCCACTGAGTGATCCCGTTAATACAGCAGAATCTGTCACCGCGATTCGGCTCTCTCAGATTTCATCCCAGCAGAAAAACGGTCTAGGGTGTCAGCTATCCGATCAAAGGAGTCGTTAAGGATGGGGAGTAGATTCTCACCTTCCGTTGTTAGCACTAATCCGCGTGAAATACGAATAAAGAGGCGACAGTTGAGGCGTTGTTCCAGCGCTTTGACCTGCTGGCTTATTGCTGCATGGGTAACATTTAATTCGATAGCAGCCTTAGTAAAACTTAACTGTCTGGCCGCAGCTTCGAAGGCACGAAGTGCATTTAACGGAATATAGCTGCGTACCATAGGCTTATCTGTTAGATTTTCTATTATTAAATGCCAAATATAATCGATTGTTATCGATAGTCAATCCTTGCAGAATTTGTGCCGCAGAAGGAGCCACACTGCGTGTCATTTACCAGTCTATGGAAGATCCCCAATGATGAAAAAGTCTATAATCACTACTTTGGTCTTAGCCGCTATCACAACCTCCCCACTTTGTACCTCAGCACAAACAATACTGACGGAACAACAGGTTGCAGCTATCGTTAATAACACCCTTACGCCATTGCTCAAAGAACAGGATATTCCCGGTATGGCCGTCGCTGTATTTTATGACGGCAAGCCGCAATTTTTTAACTATGGCGTCGCGGATATAAAAACAGGCCGCCGAGTAACAGAAAATACCCTGTTTGAGCTCGGTTCGGTGAGTAAGACCTTTACCGGAGTTGCCGGGGAGTATGCGGTGCAAACCGGAATGGTGAACCTTAATGATCCTGTGACGGAATACGCTTCTGAGCTAACAGGAAATCAGTGGAAAGAAGTGAAAATGTTGCATTTGGCGACTTACACTGCGGGCGGGCTTCCTCTTCAACTCCCCGATTCGGTGACCGACCAGCAATCATTATGGCAATATTATCAACAATGGCAGCCACAATGGACTCCAGGGGTAATGCGCAATTACTCCAATGCCAGCATTGGCTTATTTGGTGCGCTGGCGGTGAAAAAAAGTCAGTTAACATTTGAAAACTACATGATGAAAAATGTGTTCCAGCCATTAAAACTGAAACATACTTTTATCACTGTCCCTGAGTCGATGCAGTCAAACTATGCATGGGGATATAAGGATGGTCAGCCAGTACGTGTCACATTAGGCATGTTGGGTGAAGAAGCCTATGGCGTGAAATCCACCTCGCAAGATATGGTGAGATTTATGCAGGCCAATATGAGCCCAGACAGCTTGCCTGCTGAAAACGATAAGTTAAAGAGAGCGCTCATCGCGGCCCAGTCTCGCTATTTCCAAGTGGGAGAGATGTTCCAAGGGTTGGGGTGGGAAATGTATAACTGGCCTATCAATCCACAGGGAGTCATTGCCGACAGTGGCAATGATATTGCGTTGAAACCGCGTAAAGCTGAGGAATTGCAGCCACCACACCCTGCGATACGGGCATCTTGGGTGCATAAGACCGGTGCTACCAATGGTTTTGGGGCTTATATTGTCTTCATCCCAGAGGAGAATATTGGCATAGTGATGTTGGCTAACAAGAATTACCCTAATCCTGTCCGCGTACAAGCTGCCTATAATATTCTTCAGGCATTGCGTTGAGAGTCATATCGGCCTGACCCCTTTAGAGCTGGATATAAGTGCAGTCTGGTAACAGGCTGCACTTACCTGGCGACAGCACCACTGCTGACTGACTGCCGTTAATGCAATAGAACTACTTATTCACCATATCTATTGAATGGATAGTGCCATACAATAAACGCGCTATAATCACCGACTTAGATAATGCATATCTATGGAAGATCATCGTCCCCGGTGGGGCGGCTGGACTTCAAATCCAGATGGGGCCGCCAGCGGTCCTCGGCAGGTTCGACTCCTGTGATCTTCCGCCAAACAAAATAGTTTTCCAAACTCTCTGTGACTCAACATAATTTTTTATAATCGAATATTTAAAAAGGTAATGATCCATTTGGGTAGACTGCGTTCTACAGGTTTCTACCTATGTAGAGGCACAGTCGGGGGCATATATCCGAAGCAGATCATTAAAACATAATGAATGTTGATGATTATTTGGTGATATCGACGCTATGATGGCATTGAGATTGTCATGACTCTGCTTATGCTGGCATTGCGCCTCTCTTTCAATTTGTAATGAGATACTGATATGAGCAACATTACTATTTATCACAATCCAGACTGTGGTACATCCCGTAATACGTTAGAACTCATCCGCAATAGTGGAGTCGAACCAACAGTTATTTATTATCTCGAAACACCCCCGAGCCGCGATAAGCTGGTAAAGCTCATTGCTAATATGGGAATAAGTGTCAGGGCCTTATTGCGTAAGAATGTTGAGCCTTATGAACAGCTAAGGCTGGCAGAAAACCCGTTTACGGACGATCAGTTAATCGATTTTATGTTGCAATATCCTATTCTGATTAACCGCCCGATTGTTGTTACCCCACAGGGAACACGACTATGTCGCCCTTCAGAAATAGTGCTTGAAATATTGCCTGAACCACAAAAAGGTGTGTTTACCAAAGAAGATGGCGAAAGGGTTATTGATGCATTTGGCAAACAATATAAATAAGTGCTTAATAAATTGCCCTGAAAGCCAGGGCAATTTTGATACTAATCAAAAACGCCGTTAATGATTGCCGTTACGACGGCAGTGCTCAATGCGATAAGCACCAAATCATTACCCATCATCTTCCACTCATATCCTGGGTAATAAGGGAGCTGCCCCAGCATGGAAGCAGGAACACTTTTCTTTGCAATGCCTGGAGGAAGGGGTTTCCCGCGGGCCAAATTTTTCGCTATGCCTGGCGGCAATGATTGATAACCCGTCAGGCCGAAGTTAACTGCCAGATTGCGGGCTAAGTTATAGTTAATATCTGAGTCAACATGATCAGGTTTACCATAGTTTTTACGATGATCAGCTGACGGGGTATTTTTCTGGCTAGCGTTACCTTTTTGGCTATTCCCATGATTGCCGCTATTGCCATGGTTACCACCACTGTTGCCATTACCCGGATTTGCCAGTGCCGGTGTTGCAAACATGGAAAGAGAGATAATAGCTGCCAATACTGCGATTAAACCGCGACACTTAAACATGATGATTTCCTTTTACCAACTTATCTTTCACAATATTAGATTGAGTGTTAGCGACTAGCAATCTCACGGATTCTTATTTTTGAGCGCCCGGAAAGCACTCAAATTACCTTTGCGTTTTATGAATACATATTCACCTATGAACAAAACCTCCACTACCAGTTAAAACCAGCGGTCCGGCAAGGTAAGCGGGGAGATTGTGGCGATGAAAAATCATAAGAGTGCACCTCTAAATGTCAGGTTGTTATCCAACATTTGAGGTGCAACTTAATTTTTGGTATTAGAAATTTTTTGCGACGTGCTGAAATACGGTGAGAAGTTAATCGATATTTTGGATCTTAATAATTACAGTAAGTTAACTTTATGTAATTTATGGGTTTATTTTAATTATCTTATAATTTGGTACGCACTTTGGTACGCACCAAGATCAAGCATCCCTATAAATCAAGTTTAGTTTTTAAATTACTGATTACTTTAGACTCATAATCACCATAACTATCAAGATATTGTGTATCAACATGGAAAGAATTTTCTATGCGGTATGTAATTGGTTTACCTTGAGCATCTTTTCTTTTTCTATTGAAGCCGAAGAACTTCGCATACCTTTTTGGCGCGACACCTTCAAAGTTTTCAAACAAGACCTTATCAGGAGAGGGGGTTTGATCTGATTGACATATCGTATCATCATGTAGTTGTAAAGCGAGGCTCTTCTCGTATGGTTCTATATATACTACACGCCGCAACCCCGCTGCTACTATATGGCGAGCACAAACATGACAAGGATATGTAGTACAATATAATGTATTACCTGTTGTTCCCATATTCGTATTTCTAGCTAAAGAAACAATGGCATCCATTTCTGCATGCACAGCTCGCGAGTATTCTATTAAATACTTAGCTTTGGTTTCTTTCATTATCGCTTCAGCAACTTGATCGGGGTCTTGTAATTTAAATTTTTGTAATATGCTTTTTATTTCGTTCTTTAGAAGAGCTTTATGTTTGTCGTTATGACAGCCATTTTTATTAAAACATCTTCGATCTTTAACACTTTCAGAAGTATAAAGTCCGCCACCAAATTGTGGTACATCATTTCGCCCAGTAGCAATGATATTTCCAGAAACATCCATTATAGAGGCTCCTACTTGCCGAGATAGACATGCAGAGCCTAAAGACGCAGAGTAGGCAGAGTACATGCCGGACTCATCTTTAGATGGAGTGATGTTGCTGGCACTATGTATTAAATCTATAAACCGCTGAACTGATTTCTTCATGACTTCAGTATCAAGGTTTTTAATAAAGTAATCAGCTAGTTGTAATGTTTCTTCAACTTGTTGGCCATATTTATGTGATGATTTTCTATCTCTTTCGATAATTGTTTGAATATTATCTTCACGAATGCTTTCGTCTTTTAGGTTTTGAATGCGTTCTGCTACAGTTCGAAGTAATCCTACAAGGTAGAAGTTATTTTTATAAACTTGAGTGAATAGCTCAACTTCTGAAGGGTGTTTTATTTGATCAATTATATAAGCCGTCTTCTTCGTGTTTTTTGTTAGTTCAGGACTGTCTTTTCCGTACACTTCCTCACGAAGTTCTTGAATCCGAAGAATTGCCAATTCAGCACAAATGAAATTCTTATGCTGTTCTCTAAGGTTGTCACCTAAATCTTGAAGAGTTTTATAGCGGTCGAAATTGTTTAATGTAGAAGTGTTAACTTTGGAGAAAGTAGAAATTAAATCACTTATTCTAATATGTTCAACATGATAACCATTTTGTTGTAGGCAAACAATGGTTTGTTCTTTAAGTGTTTTAATTCCTGAGCCAATTGCTCCGCATAAACCTATAATAAGTTCTTGGGAACGTCGTCCCTTGATGTCATTAATACTGTCAGTGTTTTCTTTTTTTTCCCATACGACAGGAATGATGTTCTCGGCTGAATCTGCCATGTGTTTGCTCCAGATATAAATATAAAGTAAATTTTAATAATAATCTGGTGTAAAAATAATTATAGATATTTATCCAACTTAACTATTATGTCGGAATTTATTATTATTATATTCTTTATTACCAATTCAGTTTCGAAGAGGCTAATAAAACTTTTTCACGTGCTTTATTTTGTAATATTGACTTTCTGCGTTCAGTTAAACTTTCAACTTTATTTAAAGATGCATCATTATCCATGGAACTATTCTGCCCCACGTTTTTTTTCTGATTATCAACCATCTTTAATAAGTAAATCATTTTCTTTCCTTAACATTGCATAAAGCAAAGGCCGCACGATTATACTTAAAATCAATCTTTTATCAATGTACTCCTTTAATGTTTACGCCAAAAAAAAAGTTTTATCAAGGTTGTGCACTTAAATATTATTAACTCTCTATATTTAGTATTATGACTATGAATAGTTACCATATGTAGTGTTTTTAATGGTGACGCTGATTTTACAAAAACGTCTTTCTTAAAAAAGTCTCAAGTGGTTAGGCTATTGTTTGTCATACTGGTTTTACATACTAACGCTTTTCGTCATTACACCTCTGCGCGCAATGCTATCCCCGCCACGCCTGCGCGCTTTACAGGTCGCTTTTCATGCAGTTGCATGCAGACCATCAAACCGCGCCAACACTGGGGCTGCACAGGGTTTTAAGGGGGGTATTCTGCATGCAGATCCATGCACTCTAGGCATGCACCCCCCTTTTTAGTCTCGCCAGCCAGAAATAAAGCCTCAAACGGTGAGCGCCATCACTAAATTGCAGACAAAAAAAGCCCCGCACGAGGGCGGGGAAAGGTTGCCATGATTCTGTTATCCGTGTCTGAATGCGTCGCCATATCGTCCTAGGGTATGGCGTTTTACCGGTGGGGGGATCACTACCGGGGCAGGGATTTCCTGCGCCGGTGGCCGGGTAATAATTTTGTCGAGGCTTTCGACTGTCTTAAAGGTGCAGGAACAATCAAGGTTCTGGCACTGGTAATAAACTTCTTTGGTCTGTTCCGACAAATAGCGGCTGGAACGAGTATGAGAAGCGTGTCTGCATACCGGGCAACGCATCATGTTGACGGCTCCCCGGTTGGGTTCAGTTTTTCGCGTTTCTCTTTTACTTTATTGAATAATCGCGCACGTTTTATCGGACTATTGTTTAAGTCAGAGTCCACATAACCCGGTTGTGGTTGTTGCAGTGTGAGTTCGGCTAATATCGATTCTTTCTCCATATCAAACGAATAAAGCCCCGCTAATGAAAGAAGAGTCGCTGTCAGTGTACCCAGTGCCTTCGTCGATGATGAGTCAGTGTAGAGTTCGTTCGCAGTTACCATTATTTTCGCTGCCCGGATGAGTTCGGGTGATAGGGTTTTCATCGCAGCAGACATTTCCAGCCTCGCATATTCCATCAACGCTACTCTATGCGTGTCTTTATACGGTCTTGCAGAAGCACATAATTGCAGTGACGTGTAATCTTTATCCAACTCCAGCTCTTCAATCAGATGTCCGAATTCTTGTGCCAGCTCCCGCTGTGAAATCCGGCGGATATGTTCGGTTTGAAGCTCATCCGTCATTTCACCGCGCAGACTGCGAAACAATTTGCGCCAACTGCCGTCAGCCTGTTGGCTCTGGTTTTCGGCGTCGCGCTGCTTTTGCTGACTGCGGGCAATGGACGCAATAATGTCTTCGTAGGTTGCTTCATTCTTTAGGTGTTCGGCTTTCGCTGCTTTATAGCTGTTCAGTGCCGGGGTAATCGGGTGTTCTGCTGTCTGGCTCATGGTTGTGCTCCGTTCTCATCGGGATGTCGCCATTGTGCAAATCCACACACAACAGCTCAACCGATGCCCGTTGTCCCAGCGCTGACACAACAACACGCCGTTGTGCCATTCATCGATTACGACACAATAGCGACTCTGATTAACAGGAGAGAACCATGATTAATGTGACCGTTGGAGAGAAGTTTTTCACACTGGAACGCCATGAAGCACAATTCCTTTCGGACGCGCTACTGTCAGCCCTGAGCAACCCTACTGATAAGGCAATTGAGGGATTCAGTCAGCGGGCCGGAACCTTGCAGGTGACCGCTTCACCAGAAGAAGTGACGTTTACGGGAAATAAGCAGCATTTCACCCAACAGGTTCCCGCGATACGCACCCACACCTTGACGGACTGCTAACTGACCGGCCAGCCAGAAAGAAGCCCTGAACTGACCTGAATGAGAAACGGTGTATCCCTTTGGGGGTGTAACAGGTGTAACGGGTGTTACAGTATTGATATATCAGTATTTTTCTAAAATCATCAGGTGTAACACCCGGTGTAACGTGGTGTAACACTGTCGTTATCGTGCCGGTTTGTTACACCTGTTACACCGACAGAAGAAAAAGGTGTAACAGGCTTTTCTCAATGAAATCAGCGTTGTTACACCTGTTACCCTTGTTACACCTTAAAGATAAGACTCACGTAAAGGATTAGCCCACCACCTCGCTGTTAAAGACGTATATCCGTTTGGGATTCATCTCTGGCAGGCGGACGGTGGTTTGTGTCTTCCCGTCTTTCGATACCAGCAGATACCCCGCCGTGACACACAGTTGCGCGACTTTTTTGGCATCAAACCCCTTGCACACCTCTTTCCAGCCCGACGGCAACACATAGAACGTGGTGACGGCCTCACGGGTATTATTGCCCTTGTCCACCTTACGAAAGCCCACCATGTTCGAGGGCCGGTTACGCTCGTCATGCCAGTCGGCAAAACGGCTGTACTGATTGGCGGTGAAGAAACTGCGTATTTGCTCGAGGGCGGCGGCGTCTTCCTGATTGGCACTGTGACCGCGTTCCCCTATCCATGCCTGCAAACACACTCGGGTGGCCCGCAAGGCTTCCCCCTCCGGCCAGCCGGTCAGACCGCAACGGGTTGCCATCTCGCCCGCCATCGCAATCAGGGCAAAACGGTTAATGGCCCGGCCTACCTGATTCCCGGCCTCTACAGGCATCAGCTCACGGGTGTAAGTTTTCAGCAGGGCTTTCGCCTGTGTGGTCATGCCGTTCAGGTCTTCGGTCAGTGCCTTGAGCCATGCCCGGAACGGCGTACCGTAGAAACTGGCTGTTGCCCCCTCAAAATGTTCGGCCAGCTCTTTACCGCTACCAAAGCCGTGTAACGCTTCAAAGACGCCAAACTTGCCTGAGTCACTGGGGATTTGGATCATCCGCACTTCCATCCCGGCAAAGGTGCGCTCACCGGCGCGGGCGGCATGTTCGGTCAGTGACAATTCGCCGGTGGAGAAAAACAACATACGCCACTGTTTGCGGGCGCGCAGTTCGCCGTCAGTCCCGGCCCGGCCTTTGCCCTGTCCGTTTGCCAGCATATAGGCAATATTGCCTGCTTCACGGCCATCCACCTCGCGTATTTCATCGAGCATCATGGCGGCATCGTTGCGACGGCTGGCGGTGCCCTCCAGTGCGTTACCGGTTGAGCGCCATGTGTGCCAGTAATCCGGCCCGCCACACACGGAGGTGGCCGCTTTCATGGTGGTGGTCTTGCCGTCTGTGGATTCGCCTTTCAGGTGATAACCGCCGCCGTCCATCCCCACCAGACGCAACAGCGGAGCCGCAAACGCCAGACTGACCGCAAAGGCCACGCGGGAATTACCGATACAGTAGCGCCCGATATGCTCGCGCCACTCATCAAGGCTGCCCGCTACCCGAAAATCCCGTCCCTGTACGCTGGCCGTCTGCAATATCACCCCGTCGGCCCCCTCACCAATCACCTCGTCCTGCAACACATAGACCCCGCCATGCCAGCCGGTTTTGTTCACACAGGTGACTTTGCGCTCTGGTTTACACAGAGAAATGTATTCCATCAGCCGGGCGCGGGCCTCGCCGGTGGTGCTGATATACGACAGACCGTTGACCAGCAGCACCCGCCGCAGCTCTTCGCCGCTGCCGCTTAACATTTCCATCGGCATCGCCCATTTACGGCAAATCCCGTAAGTGTCCTCCCATTCCAGCAGGCGGCCAAAGTTCCCTCCGTCCGCGTCGCAGGTAATGGCCGACACCTTGAGCGGGTTACAGATTTTGATATTGCGGATTTCAGTATCGCCGTCTGATTTTTGTACCTGCTTATCGAACCACAAATATTCCTGCGTTAGCCGAAAGCCTTGTGGCAATTTGGCCTTGTCTTTCCCCAGTTGCACCAGTTCTTCCCGGAACGCTTCTCTGGCCCGTTCGGTGCCGTTATCCCGCAGATAGTCATTCCAGTCGGCTTTAAAACGGGTCGGGGGGAGCGTCACCCAACCGTCCACGGCTTTGGCTGCTTTCTCCGCCCACACTTTGCCGGTGTTGACCTTGCCATCATCAAAATCATTGTCTCCGGCCAGAATGATGCGCGCTTCTGGCCACTTCGCCCGGATAACCAACGCCACGTTCTGCAGGTTACTGGCCGCAATGCCTGCCATCACCACGCCGTCAGTGAGTTGTGCCACGGTCAGGGCGGTGGCATAGCCCTCGGTGATAATGACCTGTGGCGGGCTATCCAGCTCGGATTCAAGGGCAACAAATGCCCCTTTGAGCACCGTACCCGGCAACAGGCGCTTGTCTCCCAAGGGGGAAACCAGTTGCGCGCCGGTCACGGTGCCACTGATATCGGTCAGCGGCAGTACCAGTGAGCCGGGCGGGAAATCAATCCCACCGCTTTTCTTCAATTGCGTGGTCAGGCGGTGAGGATGTTCCAACAACCCTTTACCGGTCAGATAGTCACTTTCACCCCGCACACAGCCTGCCAGCAAGGCCGCAACAGTCTCGGCTACCGGTTGTATGGGTTTGGCTGCTTCTTTTCTGGCGGGCGGCTGTTGGCTTTGGGGTAATTGCAGCGCCTGTGCCACCTCATGGGCCGCTTTACCGGCCGTCAACCCGTTGACCAGTTTGACCAAATCTAGCCCGTCACCGGCCCCGCACTGGTTACAAATCCATGTCCCGCGCCCGTCCCGATCATCAAAACGAAAACGGTCTGAACCGCCACAGTGCGGACAAGCGCCGTGTTGACCATGGGCCGGAACGACAATACCCAGCAAGGGCAGGACAACCGGCCAGCGCGTATGGGCGGCGGCGGTAATATCCGATACAAAATTCTGTGCCATCGTGTCCCCCTCAGTGCAGTGTGACCGGCATATTGGCCGTTTTGATGTACGCCCGGCACAGCTCATCCATCATGGTTTCCCCCAACAGCGTCAGGCGCGGAGCCACATTCAGAATGTCCGGCAGCACCATGTCTTCCAGCATGCAGCAGGCAGCTTCCATCCCGCTCTCAGGGCCGTGGCGTGTCATAAAATAGACTTCCACGTTTTCGGCTATCACCATTTGCAGCTCATCAATATTCATGGTGAGTGCGACGCCGTAGGACACACAGGTATCCAGATAGGCTTGCGCCACGGCACGGCGATAAAGCGCGGTGCGCACTTCAAGGGGAATACAGGAGGTGTTATTCAGATTCATGATTGCACCCCGCTAGACAGTAATGCACAGCTTTGGGTGACGGCTATCAGGTCTTCATACAGATAATCGACCATTGCGGAGACTTCTTTCACTGGCAACATGCCGGGAAAGGCAGATGAATCAAAATGGTTCGCCAGTAGGGCGGCTAATAATGCGCTGGCATTTTTGGCGCGGGTTAATTTAAAGAAATCATCTTCCGGTATTCCGTAGGCCAGATGATTATTCAAAACCTGAGTTTCAGATAAAGGGCGGCCCTGAGCAGCGTTATGCTCATATTGTTGCATTGTCATAATAGAGTCCGTTTTAGAAAGTGAGAATTCGTTACCGTTATTTATGCCGGTTAGAGAAAGTGTGAATAATGTTCCTCGCTCTTTTCCGCCGGACGGCGTTCTGAATAAGGCTTTTTCGGGTAAATATATTTAACGGACTTGTGCAGCAATAATCCTTTACTGATATTGAGTGTTGTTATCGGGTCACGTTCCGGCGCATCAGCTATTTTGCTGTATACCTTGGCGAACCACGTTAACGGCATGGAGGAATATTGCGTAGTGAGGTCATAGTTAAAAACGACTTCATAACGAAATTCAGGGTTTTGGCGCTGGGTCTGCTCGGAAGCCAGTTTCAGGTTCACGATACGCACCGTCCAGCCCTCTTTGTGGCGATAACATTCGCCGTATTCAGGGAGTTCAGTCATGGGAGCCTGCTCTTACCGGCAAACGACCAGCAAACAGTAAGATATAGTCACCGGCCAACTGGCGGCGGGCGGTAGTCTCATTACAGGCGGTGATCCGCAGCATGAGCGGGCGTATTTTCCGTTGTGTGCGGTTGATTGCCGCAAAGATGTAGGTACACTTTGATGTAGCCATGGCGTTGCTCTCTGTTTCGTTAATGGTTAAGCCTCAATTGGTACTGCGAATACTGATTGAGGCTGCTTTTTTTTTAGGGGACATCATGGTAAGGTGGCCACCTAACGAGTTAACAGTAATCCAATAGGTGGCCACTTGTCAACAGTTACAACGAGAGATAGAAGCCCTAAAGGGGGCGGTCAATCTCCACAGTTCAAAATGCGAATTACGCCTGAGCTTAAAGAACAATTAGAAGCTGAGGCAGGTAAAGATAATGTTAGTCTCGCCAATTGGATAAAAGATCTCGCAAGGCAAGAATTAAAGCGGCGAGGCATCGAACCAAAAGGCTAAATATTATTATTTAGATTTTATTTGTATATTATATTGGCGATCTACTTGGTCGCCTTTATTACATTATTAATGATGTTGTTGTGATTCAATCCATTCCCAAATTTCATCTACTTTCCATGCCGTAATTCTGGTTGATATCTTTACTGGTTTAGGGAATGTACCCGCTGATACCCGTCTCCATAATGTTGCAGGGGAAAACGGTAAGCAGGGCATCAATGCCTTTTGCCGGACAAACCCTGCTGCGGGTAAAGAGCCATGTGTTGTATTTTCATGTCTCATCAATCTTGTAACTCCTTGATGGGTAAGCGATGAGGTGAGATTACCTGACACAATCTTAGTTTTCCATCAAGAATGGAATTCCATTAAATTGATACATTTTCCATTGAAATGTTCACAATTCCATTAAAAAAGCACAAATGGGTTGTTTTTTAATTTATTGAAATATATGAATTAATTATTTTTAGTACGAATTAGTGAGGTGGGATACAAGTGAATATTAGTGAATGGCAACTGATGGCAATTAAAGGCAATTAAAGGCAACTTTATGATGGATTTTTATGTATCAGCCAAACCTTACTAGATGTTTAGCTGATACATAACTAGTTATATATGGCATTTAAGGCCGATTTAAGTTTTGCTCGAAGAGAGGATGCTCGTAGGCCATTGGTTGAGATATCATTTTCTTGAATATACAGATCAATCATTTCTTTGATATGTTCAACGCAAATAACATCTCCTTTCTTAATCCATTTTGCATTGTTTTGCTCATATTTTTCTTTGGCTAATAAAGTTAATGTTATCCCAAGTAATTTATTTACATTAAATAGCTCCTCATCTTTTTTATATGCACCTCTGTTATTTTTTATTATTTGGAGGCCGAGTTTTTCCGCTTCACCACCAATAAAAGAAAGTAACTTATTGTTTTTATTTATTATTGCAATATTTTGCACAGCCATACTGCATCTTTCAATTATAGCCTCAGGGGTTTCATCGGCATCAAGACAATTATATCCAATTGAGAAAATAAGATCTGATGAAATCTTTTCACTGTCATCTACGGGGTGCGGAGAAGCTATATAATCAGTATATTTTGTTATTCTCTCGATGTTATTAGCTTTGAATACTTCCTCTAAGGTTCTTTTAAGTCTCATTTTTATATGAGAAATAACTTCTAGTTTTTCTGTATCTATATCTCTTTTTAATAAGGTCGGAGATAGCCCAACCAAGCACTTAGCTATTTCATCGATAGTGATTGAGGGGAGAGTTGCAACCCTTTCAAACTCATTCATTTTTTGGAAGCTTTTCATTTGCTATCTCGTTCCTCCGATTCTAATTTCACTAATTTATCTGCCCATAAAGTTAAGGCTTTTCTACGTTCGTCCAAATACTGATGTCTATTATAAATCCCTTCCACCCCTTTAATTCTATGATTTAAACATCTTTCTGCAACGATAGGATCAACGCCTAAAGATGCCAGATGAGTCCGGGCTGTTCGTCGGAAGTCATGAACAGTAAAATTCTCTACACCCTGCATCTGTGTTTTTACTTTGGCTAAGGCTACAGGCAACGTGCTCTCTGCTATGTGGGGAATCATGCGGTTTTGCATTTTTCGGGCAGGCAGAACCCACTCACTACTAAATGACATGTCTTTAAGCTGTTGGAACCATGTTATGGCCACTGGAGGGAGTGGAATATCGATAGCGTCGCCGTTCTTGGTGCCAGTTAGGTGCCATATGGCATTTTCTAAATCAATATCTTCCCACCTAGCTGCACATAGCTCCATCTTCCGGCAGCAGAGTAATAAGAGTAATTTCATTGTTAGCTCATTTTGGATACTGAAACCTTTTGCTAGCCTCATTGCAGCAAATAGCTGCTCTAGCTCACCAGTATCTAAATAGCGCTCTCTGGCCTTTTCCTGCCCGCCAGCATCGGATATATCAAAGGCAGTTGTGGGGTTCACTTCAAGGATGTGGCGCTTAATACCATAGTTAAATATTCGTCGCGTCCAGCGTAGTACATCGTTGGCCACTGTTGGTGCACCTCTGGCGAGGATGTTTTGCAGCATATCGTCAATATGGCGGGGTTTTACTTCATCGGCTTTTAAGTGGCCAATGTTCGGATTAATGTCTTTATCAATCCGACGGCGGAGGATATCAGGGTGTTTCCATCGGCCTAATATCTGGCGTTCAAAGTATTCCGTAGCTAAATGAGAAACCAACAACGCATTCTTATCAGACTCGATCTTTGCTAGTGCATCAGCCTTACGCTCTTTCTTTTCTCCAGCCACGTCGTAACCCAAAGAAACACGAGCCGACAGTAACTTAATTGTTTCACGCGCTTTGGCCAGTGATAGCTCGGCATAAGAACCGATCCACATAGCCCGTGCTTTACCTGCGAAACGGTAGCGGAAACGCCATTTAGGTGAGGCGAAACTCTCTCGGTAGCAAAGATATAGTCCATTGCCGTCTGAGCGGCCCTCAAAGCGTTCTCCAGCCTTTAACCATGCTTTAATTTGTAAATCTGTTAACTTTCCCATGTATCCACGCTGAGCCTTTCCTGTGTACCAAATGTAGATGTACCAAAGAGTGAAATGGTACATAGCTTGGTACATGGATTTAGTGAAATTTCATGGAATGATATGTGATGTGTTGAGATAAAGAAAGCCCGTAAGTTACGGGCTTTAAAGGCATTTTGCGACGTACTGAAATGCGGTGAGAAGTTACTCGATGTTCTGAATCTGTTCGCGCATTTGCTCAATAAGCACTTTCAGCTCAATGGCTGAGTTAGTGACCTCGGCATTGATAGATTTTGATGCTAGCGTATTCGACTCGCGGTTGAATTCTTGCATCATAAAATCAAGGCGGCGGCCAACGGCTTCTTTCTTCTTCAAAATATTGTGCGTTTCTTTGACGTGCGCTTCGAGACGATCCAGCTCTTCGGCGACATCGACACGTTGTGCCATCAGCACTAGCTCTTGTTCCAGGCGGGTATTTTCCAGCTGGACCTGCGCTTCTTCCAGTTTGTTTAGCAGCCGCTCACGTTGCCACTGCAAAATGTTGGGCATGTGTGCACGGACTTTAATCACTTCCGCACTCACGCCATCAAGGCGCTGTTCGATCAGTGTTTTTAATGCCGCACCTTCGGTCTCGCGGGAGATGATAAAGTCATCAAGGGTCACATCCAGCGCCTGCATCAGTTCAGTGCTGATGGCATCCAGATCCTGCTCTTCTGCCGACATCACGCCCGGCCAGCGCAAAACATCAAGCGGGTTGACCTCGCCTTCATCACTTTGCATTTTGACCCAGTTCGCCGCTTCAACCAGCTGTTTCGCCAGTTTTTCGTTCAGGATCAGCGAACTTTGTGCCGTGGCGTCCAGTTCAAAGCGCAGGTTGCACTCAATTTTGCCGCGAGTCAGGCGGCTGCGGATACGTTCGCGAATGACCGGTTCCAGGCTGCGGAACTGTTCTGGTAAGCGAATATAAGTTTCTAAATAGCGTTGGTTAACGGAACGCAGCTCCCAAGCTGCGCTGCCCCATTCACCCTTAATGTCACGCCGGGCGTAGGCGGTCATGCTGCGGATCATTGTGCGTACCCGTTTTAATAAAGAAAAGATGCAGGGATTATAGCCTCCGAGGCGCGGGCAGGATAGGCATTACATCACTAAGGCCGTATAATGCGCGACCAATATCGATTTAAAGCCGGAGAAAGCCCATGCGTCCAGCAGACCGAGCAGCACAACAAGTCCGCCCATTAACCCTGACCCGTAATTACACGAAACACGCTGAAGGTTCAGTGTTGGTTGAGTTTGGCGATACCAAAGTATTGTGCACCGCCACGGTTGAAGAGGGTGTCCCGCGCTTTCTAAAAGGGCAGGGCCAGGGCTGGATTACCGCCGAATATGGCATGTTGCCACGCTCCACCCATAGCCGTAATGCCCGCGAAGCTGCGAAAGGCAAGCAAGGCGGCCGTACGTTGGAGATCCAGCGCCTGATCGCCCGCTCTTTGCGTGCGGCAGTGGATCTGAAGAAGTTGGGCGAGTTCACCATTACTTTAGACTGCGATGTTTTGCAGGCTGATGGCGGCACCCGTACAGCTTCAATCAGTGGGGCTTGTGTGGCGCTGGCTGATGCGCTGAATAAGTTGGTTGCCAGCGGCAAATTAAAAGCTAACCCGATGAAAGGGCTGGTTGCTGCGGTTTCTGTCGGTATCGTGAAGGGAGAGGCCCTTTGTGATCTGGAGTATGTAGAGGACTCTGCGGCAGAAACTGATATGAATGTCGTCATGATGGAAGATGGCCGGATGATTGAGGTGCAGGGCACCGCTGAAGGCGAGCCGTTTAGTCACGAAGAGTTATTGGCGTTGCTGGCTTTGGCCCGAGGGGGAATAGAGACTATCTTCCAGGCGCAGAAGGCGGCGTTAGCGCAGTAATTGATTTAGGCGACTCGGTAGTCGCCTTTTTTTTGCCTGCAATTTGAGGCACCTAATGAATAATCTAAGTGATTAACGAAAGCAGTCACAATCTGGAGAGGAGAGGTCCCCATGAAAGCCTATCAGCGCGAGTTTATTGAGTTTGCGCTTAACAAGCAGGTGTTGAAGTTCGGCGAGTTTACCCTGAAGTCTGGGCGAATCAGCCCCTATTTCTTTAATGCAGGGTTGTTTAATACCGGGCTTGATCTGGCAAAACTCGGGCGTTTCTACGCGGCTGCATTAATGGATTGTGGCGTGGAGTTCGATCTTTTATTCGGGCCAGCCTATAAAGGTATTCCGATCGCAACCACCACCGCCGTTGCTTTGGCAGAACATCATGAGCGGGATGTGCCTTACTGCTTTAACCGCAAAGAAGCGAAAAACCACGGTGAAGGCGGCAGTCTGGTGGGCAGCCCGTTACAAGGGCGAGTCATGCTGGTTGATGATGTGATAACCGCCGGTACTGCAATTCGTGAATCAATGGAGATTATTAATGCGCAAGGCGCGACACTGGCAGGTGTGATGATTTCATTGGATCGTCAGGAGCGTGGCCGTGGTGAAATCTCAGCGATTCAAGAAGTTGAGCGTGATTATCATTGCAAAGTGATCTCTATTGTTACCCTGAGTGATGTGGTCAGTTATCTGGAAGAGCAGCCGGAAATGGCTGATCATCTGGCGGCTGTGCATCGCTATCGCGAACAGTATGGCATCACCCTCGGTTGTTAATTACCCGCTGCAATGTCTGAGCATCATGCCGTGCTTTTCCTTTGGGGCTGTGCGGCACGATTTTCGCCTTTTTGATTTTTTGTCTCCCATCCCAAATGCGAGCCACTTCTATTATTGATTGCAGAAATTGTGCAGCAAAACCCTCAGCGTTTTCCCGCTCACCCTGTTAATTGCCGCTTTTTTATTCATTATCACTATTAATCATTCTTAGTTAATTGTCTGGTTGATCTCACTGTATTTCTCTTGTTGCGTTCGCTTGAAGCGTTTCAGTTCTTAATTTCGAGCGAAGGGTGCAATCCAGTGCAACTAATAATTTCCATATTGTTATGGGGGTGTTATTTTCCGCGCAAGCACGGATAAAAAAGAAGTGTCACTCAATCATCACTGAGAACAAAGCTACAGGCTGCCGTGTATTTCTTCAAAAGGACATAGTTATGAAAGCATCAATATTTAAAAGTCTTTATTTTCAGGTGTTAACGGCGATTACACTAGGCGTCTTGTTAGGTCACTTTTACCCTGACCTCGGCGCTCAGATGAAACCATTGGGTGATGGATTTGTTAAACTAATTAAAATGATTATCGCACCCGTGATTTTTTGTACCGTCGTGACGGGCATCGCGGGTATGGAAAGTATGAAGGCCGTTGGCCGTACCGGCGCGATCGCCTTGCTCTATTTTGAGATTGTCAGCACCATTGCGCTACTAATTGGGTTGGTGATTGTGAATGTGGTGCAACCCGGTGCAGGTATGAATATCGACCCGGCGACACTGGATGCCAAAGCGGTTGCACTTTATGCCGAGCAAGCCTCGCAGCAAGGGATTGTGCCGTTCTTACTTGATATCATTCCCGGCAGTGTGGTGGGGGCTTTTGCCAGCGGCAATATTCTGCAAGTGCTGCTGTTTGCTGTGTTATTTGGTTTTGCCCTGCACCGTCTGGGTGAAAAAGGCCAAATCATCTTCAATGTTATTGAGAGTTTCTCCCGCGTTATCTTCGGTATTATCAATATGATCATGCGCTTAGCACCAATCGGGGCTTTCGGTGCCATGGCCTTTACTATCGGTAAATATGGCGTGGGCAGCCTGGTGCAACTGGGTCAGTTGATCATCTGCTTCTACGCCACCTGTATCCTGTTTGTGGTGGTCGTGCTTGGCTCGATTGCAAAATTCAACGGCTTCAATATCTTCAAGTTTATCCGCTATATCAAAGAAGAGTTGCTGATCGTGTTGGGGACTTCATCATCTGAATCCGTGTTACCGCGGATGCTGGATAAGATGGAAAAGGCGGGCTGTAAGAAGTCCGTGGTCGGTTTGGTTATCCCGACCGGCTACTCTTTTAACCTTGATGGCACCTCTATTTACCTGACTATGGCGGCGGTATTTATCGCGCAAGCCACGAACACCCATATGGATGTGATTCATCAGGTAACATTATTAGTGGTGCTGCTGCTCTCTTCGAAAGGGGCGGCAGGGGTGACCGGCAGTGGCTTTATTGTGTTAGCCGCCACCATTTCTGCGGTAGGGCACTTGCCTCTGGCTGGGTTGGCACTGATTCTGGGTATCGACCGCTTTATGTCAGAAGCCCGTGCGCTGACTAACTTGGTGGGTAATGGTGTTGCAACCATCGTGGTTGCCAAATGGTGCAACCAGCTGGATAACGATCAGTTGCAAGCCGTGCTATCCAATAAAACTCCCCCGAATAGTGAGATGAAGGGCACTGTCTCTTCTTCTTAATCGGCGGGTAATCGAGTTTCAGATAATTCACATAAAAACCGCCAGTGGCTCGCTGTCACTGGCGGTACTTCCGTAAAATGAGTCCCCCATCCCTGTTTTCTGGTATTAATTACTCTTTAGAGACTATTTTTTACTCTGATGAGTGACATCCGCAAAAGCACGCGGTCTAACAGAATGGTACACTCCCACCTCCAGTTTTCACGGTGGCGATGACCGTTGATTTTTAGCCCAAAAATGCCGGCATAGCGACCTGTTTTTGCAAGCTGGATGGTTTATGCATCTCTTTATAGCTGCGATATATGGCGTTGGTCGCTGATATGCTAAGCATTGGCCGTTCACGTGAAACAGTGACTTACGTAAAATTGTATTGTTTATACCCAAGGTAATTGGCGTTGCAGGTAGGCCGTCAGCGATGCACTGACCCATGTCAAGGAGGGCCGCTAACACTACTGTGGCTTCGAGTAAGAAGGGTTAAAATTGGATAGATTATTAAGTAGGGGTTCACATGCAGGGCACCAGAATTCGTCTCATAGTTGGTGGATTATTGTTGGCCGCCGCCAGCAGTAATGTGCAGGCTGAAGCACTACAACCCGATCCTGCCTGGCAGCAGGGGAAGCTAGAAAACGGGTTTTCATGGCAGCTGTTGGCAACGCCACAGCGCCCAAGCGATCGGATCGAGTTACGTCTGGTCGTCAATACTGGCTCATTATCAGAAAGTGCGCAGCAAGTTGGCTTTGCCCATCTGTTGCCACGTCTGGCATTAATGAGCAGCGTGAGCTTTACGCCCGCCCAACTTCAGTCGTTGTGGCAGCAAGGGGTCGATAACGAGCGCCCGTTGCCACCGGCCATTACATCTTATGATTTCACCTTATATAGCCTTAGCCTACCCAATAACCGCCCTGACCTGATGAAGGAAGCGCTGGCCTGGTTATCTGATACCAGTGGCAAACTGGCTGTAAATGAGCAAACCGTTAATGCCGCACTCAATAGCGCGAGCGATCCGATTGCCACTTTCCCGCAAAATATTCAGGAACCTTGGTGGCGTTATCGGCTGAAAGGCTCTTCGTTGATTGGGCATGATCCGGGTCAGCCCGTGGTGCAACCGGTCGATGTCGAGAAGCTAAAACAGTTTTATCAGCAGTGGTATACCCCGGACGCCATGACGCTATACGTGGTGGGGAATGTGGATAGCCGCAGTATCGCCGCCCAAATCAGCAAAACCTTCTCGGAGCTGAAAGGGAAGCGCACGACACCCGCGCCAGTGGCAATGTTAGCGCCACTGCCGCCAGAACCTGTGAGCTTGATGGGTGAACAGGCAACGCAAGATACCTTATCACTGATGTGGGATACCCCATGGCACCCGATTCAGGACTCCGTCGCATTGAGCCGCTACTGGCGCAGCGATTTGGCGCGTGAGGCGTTGTTCTGGCACATCCAACAAGTATTGAATAAGAGCGATCAGAAGAACCTGAAGCTGGGCTTTGATTGTCGGGTGCAGTATCAGCGCGCTCAATGTGCTATTCACTTGAATACGCCGACCGAGAATCTGACGCCGGGTATGAGTTTTGTTGCCCGCGAACTGGCTGGATTACGCACCAATGGCCTGAGTCAGGCGGAGTTTGATGCATTGATGGCGCAGAAAAATGATCAGCTCAGCAAGCTGTTTGCCACCTATGCCCGAACCGATACCGACATTCTGATGAGCCAACGGCTGCGTTCACAACAGAGTGGCGTGGTTGATATCGCGCCAGAGCAGTATCAGAAGCTTCGGCAGGCATTCTTGTCGGGCTTGACTCTGGCAGCACTTAATCAGGAGTTGAAGCAGCAGCTATCGCAAGATACCACGCTGATTCTGACGCAACCGAAAGGCGAGCCGGAAGTGAATGTGAAGGGGTTGCAGGAGGCGTATAACGCGATTATGACGCCGCATACCGTGGTGCCTGAGGATGCCGTGCCGGTGGTGAGTGCCGCGGAGACGGCACCGCCGACACCCACTACGGCACAGTAATTAAGTCGCCCGGACGCGGTATGCTCCGGGTTGATTGATGGCTATTGCTGAACGAAGGGGAAGCGTGCCGTTGGGGTCGTAGCGGTGTAAACCGCCGGAGTGCCCCGAGGTGCGTTAGCCCCCTCGAACTTGATGCTGAGCTAATCAGACCGCCGGCATGGCCGCCAATGGGATGATGGCACCACGATATTGAATTACTGTGCTGGCGGTTAAATGGCCACGCACTGCTGCGTCGTGGGCGCTGCCACCAGTCAGGCGAACAGCCAGATAACCGGCACTGAAGGAGTCCCCGGCTGCCGTCGTATCGACGATTCTCTCTTTCGGCAGTTTGACCGCAGGAACATCATATTGCTGAGCTTCAAAGCCCTCTTTGACCCAAACGATGCAAGAATCCGCGCCCCGCTTGATAATAATCTCACTCACGCCTAATGCTTGAGTGCGATCTATCACCTGCTCCAATGGCTTCTCGCCCCACAGCATATCTTCATCATCCAGTGTCAGGAAGGCGATATCAGTACAAGCCAGCATGTCGCGATAGGCTTCCTGTGTCTCCTCCTTGCTCTGCCACAGACGTGGGCGGTAGTTGTTATCAAAGATAACTTTGCCACCATTAGCACGGCAGGCGCGCAGCAACGTTAGTAAACGCTGACGTGAAGCGCTGTCCAGGATAGCCAGACTGATACCGCTGAGATACAGATAATCAAATTTTTCCAGACGTTGACAGATGTCGTCTGCCGCCGGGCTGGTCAGCCAGAAGCGGGCGGCGGCATCATTTCGCCAGTAATAGAAGGTGCGCTCACCGGTGCTGTCGGTTTCGATGAAATAGAGCCCCGGTAACTTATTATCCATACGCTGAATAAGGTCGGTGTGGATCTTCTCCTGCTGCCAGGCGGTCAGCATCTCTTGGCTGAAGCTGTCAGTGCCCAGTGCGGTCACGTAATGCACATTCAGGGCCTGCTCAGAAACCTGACGTGCAACATACACCGCTGTATTCAGCGTATCACCGCCAAAGCCCCGGCTAAGGTCGGAACCTTTTTGTGATAGTTCAATCATGCATTCGCCGATAACGGCAATATTTTTGCTGGTCATGGAAAGCTGGCCTATTCCTGAATGTGTGTCAGTGATGGGAGTGGTTTAGGCTAGTCTCACTGCTGGCTTAGTCAGAGTCAATAGTATTAAAACGACGTTTTAAATTTTTTATGATGTAGGTTGGGAAACTGACAAGTTTCCCACTGTTCCAAACCGAATTATGACGATTTTCGTAGGTCGGTGACACTCTGACCACCAATGCCCCAGTTATCGGTCTCCACTTCATCAATCACCACCACGGTTGTCGCTGGGTTTTTGCCCAAAGTATCGACTAACAGTTGCGTGACGCCCGCGATCAGCTGTTTTTTTTGTTCCGCCGTCGCCCCTTCGCGGGTAATTTTAATATTTACATAAGGCATATTCATCTCCATTAAGAGTAATGGCATTATTGAGTTAAGTAATATAGATGGCTTAAATGTGTCGCGCCAGCTCATCCGCCTGGGGTCATAATCTATCTGGAAATAAGAATCTGTCATGCCGCAATATAAAGTTATGGTCACACGAGTCGATAACATCTCCAGAAGGAATCACCTTTACCACCGGATGTCTTCGGACTGGCAGCAATACACACTGCCATTACTGTCTGATGTCCCGAAACATGGCGATTAAACTGATGATGACTAATAAAGTATCAGGTTTACTTGCGCCATCCTTTGCTGCCATTGATCGTAATAAAGGACAGAGCTTCTGGCGGCAATGTCAGCGTCGGTACACTTTTCAACCTATCTATCGCACATCCGGGGCGTTGCTGGCGATTGAGTTGCTCACGGCTGTTTTTCACCCTTCATCACCAGACACCCGTCTGAACCCTGAAGATTACTTCAGTTCCATCAGTATCCGCGACCGTTTGGATGTGGTGCTGGAGCAACTGAACATGATTAAGCAGTGGCACGCGATATTCGTTCATCACTCGGTGCTGGTTTCGATCAATATTGATGGTCAGGCGCTGATGGCAATGCAGGATGACCGGCAAGCCAAGGTGCTCATCGACGCTATGCCCTACATTCGCTTTGAATTGCTTGAGCATGTTGATACCTCCCTTGATACTCCCTTTGCGCGCATTGCTGAAGCAGACCGACTGTGGTTGGATGATTTTGGTAGTGGGCTGGCGAATTTCACTTCATTCATTAGTTGGCGCTATGAATACATCAAAGTTGCCAGAGATCTGTTTATCGTGTTGCAAGAGAGTGATGCCGGGAACCAACTGTTCTTCACGCTGGTCACCTTAATGGACCGCTACAGCAAAGGAGTTATTGTCGAAGGCGTCGAAACCTCACAGGAGTGGGCCATGGTGCAACGCTCTGACGCGGCAGCGGCGCAAGGTTATTATCTCTCCCGTCCAACCTCATTTGATCGATTGCAGGCGCTACCTATGCTGTTTTGTGGCTAATACTTTCTGAACAATATCCTATTGTTTCACCACGATTAGGTTCCCCGTGTTGCCTTCCTTCGCGTCACCGCTTTGGGCTGTCCAAATAATGGACTCTACCCCATCATCGACTATGGTTAGTGTAGTCTTCTGAATCCGCATTATTAATCGTTTAACGATTTCCTGACTGATTTTTCGACTAAAATACCGCAAATCGACGTGCGTTCGAGCACCTCCTGGCGATGGATTTAGCGTTATTTATCAGATTATTGGCATGGAGCTATTATGACCAAAACCGGAAAAGTGCTCACAGGCGTTAGTGGCCTGATTCTGCTGCTATTGGCAGCAACGATTGTGCTTATTATGACCTTCGACTGGAACCGCCTCAAGCCGACGATTAACGAAAAAGTCTCTGCCGAGTTGCAACGGCCTTTTGCTATCCGAGGCAATTTGGCTGTCGATTGGTCACGAAAAAGCGATGAGCCGGGTTGGCGCGGTTGGGTCCCCTGGCCGAATATCCATGCTGAAGATCTGGTTCTGGGCAACCCGCCGGAACTGGTCAGTGATAAAACGGCAGACGATAAAATCGCTTCCACGGCCTTTCCTGCTGGCGAGATGGTCACCCTAAAACGGGTCGATGCCAGTATCGCCCCCTTAGCCTTACTGGCGAAAGAGGTCTGGATACCCCGCATCTGGCTGACACAGCCGGATGCCAATCTACTACGGCTGGCGAATGGTAAGAATAACTGGACATTCAATCTGGCCAATAGCCCGAAGGAGGGTGAGCAGCCCTCCTCTTGGTCGGTCAATATCGACGATATCGTCTTTGATCGTGGCGAGATAAGTCTAAACGATGCCATGCTGAAAGCAGATCTACATGCCGTGATTGATCCTCTGGGAAAGCCCTTGCCCTTTGCTGAGGTGACGGGGGCAAGCACTGAGAAAAAGGGTCAATCGCCTGCGGATAGTGCACAAAGCAACACGGCAGATTATGTTTTTGGCTGGAAGATTGACGGCAAGTATCAGGGGCAGTCACTGACTGGCAGCGGTAAGATGGGTGGCATGTTGTCGATGAGTGATGCGAGTCGGCCATTCCCATTGCAGGCTGATCTGCGCTCTGGATCTACTCGCGTGGCGGTGGCGGGCACCTTAACTGACCCCGGTAATCTGGCGGGGCTGGATCTGCAATTGAAATTCTCAGGCGCCAGTCTGGACAACCTCTACCCGCTGATCGGCGTGCTACTGCCCGCCACTCCGCCTTACAACACCGATGGCCGCTTAGTGGCGAGTCTCAAGCAAGCCGATGGCGCGGTTTATCGCTATGAAAACTTTAACGGTAAAATTGGCGACAGTGATATTCACGGTAATCTGACCTATACCGCCAGTCAGCCACGGCCAAAATTAACCGGCAACATGTCGTCAGAAAAATTGCGCTTTGCTGATTTAGCGCCATTGATTGGGGCGGATTCCAATCAGGAAAAAGCCAAGCGTGGCGAGCGAAACCGGCAACCCGCGAATAAGGTCTTGCCGACTGAACAGTTTGATACCAAAAGCTGGGGGGTGATGGATGCCAATGTTACCTATGCCGCGAAACGTATCGAACGCGATAAATCATTACCCCTAAATGATCTGTCGACCCACGTGGAGCTGAATAATGGCGAGTTATTGCTTGATCCACTGCGTTTCGGCATGGCGGGAGGAAACCTGAATGCCACATTACGGCTGAATGGCAATAAAGATCCCATGCAGGGCAAAGTGGATTTACATGCCCGTCGGCTGCAATTGAAGGCGCTATTACCACAGGTAAAAGCAATGCGTAATAGCTTGGGGCAATTGAATGGCGATGCATCCTTTACTGCGACCGGCAACTCGGTGGCCGCGCTACTGGCAACCAGTAATGGCAGTTTGCGCTTGCTGTTGAATCAAGGGCTGATCAGCCGCAGCTTGATGGAGTTGCTTGGCCTGAATGTGGGTAACTATCTGGTGGCGAAGTTGTTTGGTGACGATGAGGTGAAGATTAACTGCGCGGTGGCTGATATTCAGCTGCGCAATGGGTTAGCCACCCCACGCCTGTTTGTGGTTGATACCGAAAACGCAATGATCAGCATTACCGGTAATATTAACTTCGCGACCGAACGGCTGGATCTAACCATCAATCCAGAAAGCAAAGGGCTACGTATTCTGACCCTACGCTCCCCGCTCTATGTGAAAGGCACATTTAAGCAGCCGGACGCGGGCGTAAAAGCTGGGCCATTAATCGCCCGAGGTGCTATTGCCGCCGTGTTAGGGGTGGCGCTAACCCCTGCCGCCGCATTGCTGGCGCTGATCTCCCCCAGTGAAGCAGAGGCTAATCAGTGCACGCCATTGCTGCAAAAAATAAAGCAGAAAAAGTAGTCAGTTAGTGTATTGGTGGTGGGGGGAGCAGTTGGCACTGGTGATCCTGCAACTCCTCCACTGATGCACGATGCAACTTTGTCAGGTCCGCTTGACTGGCTAACAGCAAAAACTCCCCGTTTGGCAATGCGGTCATGGCTAAACCATAACTGCCCATATGACTTTTTGCCCCGGCAACTTCATCGGCGAGTAGGCGAAATGCGCCGAGATGCTGTAATTCAGTATCTGTGGTGCGCCGCGCCAGATAATCATGCCCTAGCAGCCCGCCGGGTAAGGGCTGCCATTGTGGGCTGAAATCAGCCTCATGTGCGGCCAGCGCCGCTTTTACCTGAGGTTTCAGGCAAGAGATATGAATATGTAATTGATTTTGAGAGCGACCATATTTTGAATTAATGGTGAGCGAGATATTCGCATCATCAATGGGTGCGCCATATTTATCGGCCATAAAGTGGCGGGCTTGCCAGGCATCAACAAAATAGTTCGGGCTGTTGGCGGCTAATATTTGCGGGCTTTCTATGCCGCTGATTTTCGCTGTAGGCATGAGTAAATATTGCAATGGCCCGTGTATATCCTTATACACCACAAACCCGCCCTGCGTATTGACCTCAATACAGGGCTGCGGGTCTTGATTGGCTTCCATATTGGGCACACATTGTTGGCTAACAATTTTCCACAATGCGTCGGCATGGCTGGAGCGTGATTGCCACGCCACGATCACCGCGATTACCACCAGCAGCCCCAATATTATCCATCTAAACCCAGCTTTTTTTATATAGCGTGACATCTGTGATCCTTCACTTCCGATGATGGAGCATCAGTGTAATGACAAATCAGCAGTCAGGGCAAACCCCCATAACCCTTATTTATCATTATGGGGTGTTCACCTGATTCGGATGCAGATAGATTTGGCGGGTTACCCTGTTTTTCCGCCTGGATTTTGCGGTAAGGTTTCGTCCTCCGCATAGTGGGCGGTGGCTATCCAGGCGGCGCAGAAGAGGGTCAGGCGAGCGAAGAAGTAGAAAAAGGCCATCAAACCAATCACCGAACCAAAGGCCGCGCCGGAAGGCGAACTGGCAAGGCGTGGCAGCATCATGGTCATGACAAACTTGATGATCTCAAAGCCGATGGCGGCAATTAGGGTGCCGCGTAGCAGGGCTTTTTTCTTCGGCTTATGCCGTGGCAGAATCCAAAATATCCACAAAAATAGCAGATAGTTAGCCGCGATAGAGATCGACATTGCAATCAGTGTCATGGCGGGCCGCAGCCACTCAATTCCCCCCAGACCTAAGGCGTTGACGATGGCAGACTGCGCCGCGCCGGCGATCGAGGTCAGTGACAGAGTGATAATTAGCGCGACAACTAACCCGATGAGCGAGATAAAATCACGGGCATAGCGGTAGTAGAACTTCTCCTGATCCTGCGGATTGCGCTCCCACACATCCCGTGACTGGGCACGAATGGCTTCGCGCAGATTACCCATCCAGCTAATACCGGAGTAAAGGGCAATCGCTAAACCGGTCAGCCCAACAGTCGTGCGCTGCTGAATGGCGGTATTCACAGTATTTTTAAGTGTGGCGGCTAATGCTGGGTCGCTGATGGTATTAACAATTTTGTTAATTAATTCAGCTAATAAGTCCGGATTTGAGGCCAGAACAAAACCGACGGCGGCAAAAGAGACCATCAAAATAGGGATCAGCGATAAAAATGAAAAATAGGTAATGGCTGCCCCGAACTGGCTGCCCAAGCGGTCATTAAAACGATCTGTGGCGCGGATAATATGGGCGATTGGCGGATAAGCTTTCACTCGGTTACTCATTCGCGTCATCGAGGAGATAGCTCTCTTTCCGGTTTCAATCCCCGTTGCCAGTGGCGCTGAGCTGTTTTTCGGTGCGTTCGGCATAATTCTCCTTAATTGCATTAATTCATGCCTTATGCAGATGATTCTTCTACAAAATGTGACATAAAATCGCGAGTAATCTGTTGATAATAGCAGAGTCGATGGCTATCACAACAGTCGTGGGTAAGTTCTAACGACAGTAATAGTAAGATTAACCCTCAATTTCCCGATTAAAAATAGCCTTAACGTCTTGATTAAGATCTGAATTTATATTTTGTAGGAAGTGTCCTACGGATCAAGTTATGCGGTCTTATGTTCAATGTATTTTTGTCGGCCTATATTAGGTGATGGTTAAATTTAATTACTATTCAATAATTAAATTTGGCAGGAAATAAAAATAAACAAAATAATAATTTAATTTTCTTGTTTTTTTTCAAGATTCCAGGTGATTCATATGCTAATAAATAAAATAGCGCCATCAGCTCGTTTTCGTAAAACGTTATTGGCCGGTCTGTTGTTCTCTTTTTTTACCCCTCTCTATAGCTGGGCAGCACAGACTATTAGTGTCACCGATGGTAGCTCCGTTTCTATCTCTGGCGATTACGGTACAGATAGCGGCTACCAACCGACTGTGGTGGTGAAAGGCCATGGCAGCACGGTTAGTGGAGATTCCGACCTCAGCATTCATACCACTGGGCTGATGGGTAATGGTGTTGAAGTATCTAATGGCGGCGCACTCAATTTGAGTGGGTCCATCATCAAGACCGAAGGCGAGGTTGCCTATGGTATCCGTAATAATAGCGGTACGGTGAATTTGCAGGGTGGGACAATAATTACCTCAGGTTCAAGCGGTAATGGTATTTACACCTCTGGTGCAGGAAATCGTGCTGATATTAATGGCACAGTGTTTAATATTCTAGGCGGGCTTGCTAACGCGGTGTCCGGTTATGATGGCAGCGAATTAACGGTGAATAATTCAACGATAAATATCAGTGGTGGGTATGGTATTTATTTGAGCGGTTCCGGGAGTTCATTAACTGGCGAAAATAACGTCATTAATAATACTAGCTCTTATAGCGGCACGGGTATTTATATTACTAATGGCAGTTTAAATTCCACATTGAATAACACGACACTTAATATGACCAATGCTTATGCGGGGGTCGGTGTGGATAAAGATTCGGCCATTACGCTGAATGGTCTGACCGCCACGGGCAATATCAATAACGTATTCGATATCAATGGCAGCGCCAATATCAGCAACGCCAATATTGATTTAGCGTCTGGCTCGGTATTGCGGGCCATGGGCAATAGCCTGACCAACAAGGCCGTCATCGTGTTAAATAACGTCAATGCCCTCTCTCGTAGTGGCAATTCCGCGTTGGTTAACGTGAATATGAACGCCGATGTCACCATTAATGGCGGCTCTTACCACTCCCAAGGCACATATGCCATGGGGATTTGGGTGCCGGATAACAGCTCGTCGGTGAGAGTCAATAACGCCACGGTGATGACCGATGGGAACAATGCGATCGCCATCGAGAACCGGGGAACGGCGATTGTTGACCATACCACGGTGAAAACTACCGGGGATAACTCGCACGGTATTTACTCTCAATCAATTTTTAATGCCACCAATATGGCTATTTCTACAGCGGGTGTTGGCAGTGTGGGTGCTACCGCGGCCAGAGGTGGCAACCTGAATCTTGATGGGGCGACTATTGAGACTACCGGTGCTTCCGGTATGGTGCTGGGCACTTTCATTGGCTCATCAATCAGTGCGAAAAATGTGGCCGGCACCTCTACTGGTGCCAGCGCCTATGCGCTGTGGACGCAAACCAGCAGCTCTATTTTGCTGCAAGACAGCCGCATCATCACAACCGGTATGAATGCTGGCGCTATTTACGCCGCAGGCGCTGACACCATTTATAGCCAGGTGACGTTGGATAACACTCAGATTATCAGTCAACAGGGGGCGGGTGTTCGAGCTTATGGCGCCAATATAAATATTGATGTGAAAAATGGTTCGCAGCTCAGTGGTGGCAACGGCTTACTGGTAAATGCCAGTACTAATGTTGGCACTACTTCCGCGCCACTGGATATTATCAGTAACGTCAATTTGAGTGCCGACAACCACTCTATTCTGGTGGGTGATATTCAGGCCGATGCCAATAACAGTGTCAGTCTGGCGCTGAAAAACAGCTCGGTCTGGACTGGTGCTGCGCGTAATGCCCAAAATATCGATATCGACAGCAGCAGTATCTGGAACTTGACCAACAATACAGATGTCGGCTCACTGAACGTGCTGGGTCAGATAAACTTTATTCCAGCGGTCAGTAGTCTCCCTGGTACTAGTATTCCGGGCGGCAATTTCAGGACCTTAACGGTGAATGGCGACTTAACCGGCAACGGCAGTTTTGTCTTTAATGCGCAATTAGACGATGACAATTCACCGGCTGATAGGTTGCATGTGACGGGCAGTGCGACGGGTGAACACTACGTGAAAGTGGTGAATCAAGGCGGGCTGGGTGCATTAACCACGGGTTCAGGGATCAATCTGATTAGGGTTGATGGCGATGCCCTCTACAGCCAGTTTTTGATGAGTGACATGGTTACCGCTGGTGCCTACCAGTATTACTTATATCAGGTTGATGGGCATAACTGGAATTTGCAATCCTATCTGGCTCCGGTTGGCCCCACCGATCCGGGTAAACCGACAGTTGTTGACCCAAACCGCCCTAATCGCCCGGTGATCGCTTATCGAGATGAAGTGCCGGGCTACATTGCTGCGCCTTGGCTCAATGCCTTTTACGGCTTCAGCACACTGGGCCGCTTACACGAGCGCCGTGGTTCGGCCGCTGGGGCTAGCAACGGCTTTAATCAAGACTCTTGGGGTCGGATCAGCGGGCAGCGAAATACCTTCGAAGCAGGGCGTTTTAGTTATGACTCCGATATCTGGTTCGCTCAGTTGGGCCATGATTTTTATCAGGGCGAAAATGCGGCCGGAACGCAGGCCACGGCGGGGGGGATGATAACACTCGGTAAGCAGGAGACTGATACGCAGGATAAGGCGCGCGCGGTGCGTGCGGGTTTATCAATCAATACCGGCAAAATCAAAACTGATGCCTATGGTTTGGGTGGTTATTACACGTTGATGACACGGCAGGGGGGATATATCGATCTCGTCGGTCAGGGGACGCTATACCGCAACAGCTATCAAAGCCAGCATGATGCCAGACAGAATGGTTATGGTGTGGCGATGTCAGCCGAAGTTGGTCAAGCATACCCTGTTGTTGGTAACTGGAAAGTGGAACCCCAGGGGCAGTTGCAATATCAATATCTGAATTTGGATAGCTTTACTGATGACATTTCTGGGGTCAATGGCACCTCCTATTCTGTCGGGCAAGCCCGCGCGGGTGTACGAGTATTCAGTGAGGCGACTAAACAGCAGACGATTAAGCCCTACTTATCTACGGATGTGATCTATCAGCTCGGTGATAACCCAGAAGTGACCATTGATACCGCGAGCCTCCGCCCTGAATTCAGTAAAACCTATTGGCAAGGTGGCGCGGGTATTAATGCTAAAGTGAATAACAACGTTGATATCTATGCGGATGTTAAATACCAAAGAGCTTTTGATGGCAAGATGGACGGTTACGCCGGTAACTTGGGTATTAACGTCAGTTTCTAAGTGATAAGAGTGAGTTAGCTATTGATTTTCAGGCCACTGTCACGCGGTGGCCTTCGCGCTTTAAGACAATAAAAAAGGCTACAAACCTTGGGTTTATAGCCTTTAACGATCTTTTGTCAGTCTGCTTAGCGCATTGTGACAAACTCTTCGGCGGCCGTTGGGTGGATGGCGACAGTGTTGTCGAAATCTTTCTTGGTTGCGCCCATCTTCACTGCCACGGCAAAGCCTTGCAGGATCTCATCCATACCGAAGCCGATACCATGGATGCCGACAATCTTCTCTTGCGCACCAACGCAGACTAACTTCATCCGGCAGGGTTGGCGGTGCTGAGTGACAGCGCTGTACATCGCGGTGAATGACGATGTGTACACTTTCACTTGGTCGTCGCCAAACTTCTCGCGCGCTTGTGGTTCAGTCAGACCAATAGTGCCGATAGGGGGGTGGCTGAATACCACAGTCGGGATATTGCTGTAATCCAGATGCTCATCCGGCTTGTTATTGAACAGGCGCTCAGACAGACGGCGGCCCGCCGCCACGGCCACCGGTGTCAGTTCAACCGCCCCGGTATTATCACCGACGGCATAGACCCCTGGGACGTTAGTATTTTGGAACTTATCAACCTCAATGTAGCCTTTTTCATTGGTTTTGACGCCGCTGGCGGCCAGATTCAGGTTGTCGGTTGCAGGTTCACGGCCAATCGCCCAAATCAGGTGATCAACAGTCACCGCAGTGCCGTTTTCCAGTTGTAGTGTCAGGCTGCCATCTGCATTTTTGATAACCGCTTTTGGCACCGCTTCGGTATGGAGCTTCGGCCCTTCGCTGTTCATCACTTCCAGCAGGGTTTCCACAATCAGCGGATCAAAAGTCCGCAGTGGCGCATGTTTGCGCACAAACAGATGCGTCTCTGTACCTAACCCATTGAGCACGCCCGCGATCTCTACCGCGATATAGCCCGCGCCTACCACGGCAACGCGTTTTGGCATTTCGTCCAATTCAAAGAAACCATCGGAATCAATACCGTATTCAGCGCCTGGAATATCTGGGTGACTCGGGCGACCACCGGTGGCGATCAGAATGTGGTCAGCGGTGATTTTCTCACCGTTAACTTCCACGGTATGTGCATCAACAAAACGCGCATACCCATGAATCACATCAACTTTATTATTACCTAAACCACGCTCATAAGATTGATGGATACGATCGATGTAAGCAGTACGATTGGCAATCAGCTTTTTCCAATCGAAATGATTCACTGTGGTGTCGAAACCGTAGTCTGGGCCATACAAATGAATCGCTTCCGCAATTTGCGCGGCATGCCACATCACTTTTTTCGGCACACAACCGACATTCACACAGGTGCCACCGAGCTGTTTAGCTTCGATCAGCGCACATTTTTTGCCGTACATGGCAGCCCGGTTGATCGACGCGATCCCGCCACTGCCACCGCCAATTGCTAGATAGTCGTAATGTTTGGTCATCAGGGTCGTTTCCAAGTCGTTTAAAAATGGCCTAAGAGTTTAACCTTTGCCAGCGTTTTGTCGCAAAGGTTGGATCAATGGCTCCGATAGGCAATTGGTATTATTCCGGCACTACCCATTTCACCAGCGTATGACCATGGCCTGATGGCACGAGTGCTTTGTGCAGCCATGGCAACAGTGTGTTCATTTGTTGTTCCAGTTTCCACGGTGGATTAATCACAATCATGCCAGAAGCCGTCATGCCGTGCTGGTCGCTGTCTGGGCGAACTGCCAGTTCAATTTGCAAGATACGGCGGATACCCGTGGCTTCCAGATCCCGTAACATGCGCTTGATTTGCTGACGTAAAACCACCGGATACCATAATGCATAGGTGCCGGTTGCAAAGCGCTTATAACCTTCCTGAATGCCTTTCACCACGTCCTGATAATCGGTTTTCATTTCATAGGGTGGGTCAATCAGAATGAAACCACGGCGAGATGCGGGAGGGAGCTGTGACTTAAGCTGTTGATAACCATCAGCTCGCTGGACTTTAGCCCGCTCATCTTTGGCGAATTCATTGCGCAGCAGCGGGTAATCGCTAGGGTGCAGTTCGGTCAGATGGATTTTGTCATCTTCACGCAATAAATGACGCGCGATCAACGGCGAACCAGGGTAGTAACGCAACTTCTCGGCACGGTTAAAGTAGTGGATAGCACTCATGTATGGGGCTAAATCGTCAGGTAAATCATCGCGTTGCCACAGTTTCCCGATACCTTCAAGGTATTCACCTGTGCGCTCGGCATGTTCGCCACTTAACTGGTAGCGACCGGCACCGGCGTGGGTATCCAGATACAGGAAGGGTTTCTCTTTCTCTTTCAGCGACTCAATAATCAAGCTCTGAACAGTGTGTTTAAGGACGTCGGCATGGTTGCCGGCGTGAAAACTATGGCGATAACTTAACATTTTATATTAACCAATTGATATTTATGATGAATATTTGTTTCATCGAAAATATATGCTGTACATTGTGGCAGTGCTTTTTGCGGCTTATCTTTGTGGATGCAACAAAACATCGCAGTCAGAAAACGCAGCCAGCACATTATGGCAACTAGTATAAACTGTCTGGTGGATAAAAAGTGAAATCAAAAGGATTAAGGTCGCCTGCCATTGATTTTCATGCCGGCAGACCTCATGTTAATTATTCATTCATCACTTATTCTCCGCCGCTGGACAGGTTCTGGCGCTGGAATTCAAAATCATAATCAGGACTGCCCTATGACAAATCCGCTGTTGACCCCGTTCTCCCTGCCGCCATTTTCTGCTATTCGCCCTGAAGATATCGTGCCTGCGGTAAAATCCGCGCTGGATGAATGCCGTCAAGCGGTGGAGCGGGTCGTTGCCCAGCCGGGGCCTTTCACCTGGGATAATCTGTGCCAACCGCTAGCTGAATCGGATGACCGCTTATCACGTATTTGGTCACCGGTCGGGCATTTAAACTCGGTGAAGAACAGCCCGGAATTACGCACCGCTTACGAGCAAAGCCTGCCATTGCTGTCGGAATATGGCACCTGGGTCGGGCAGCACAAGGGCTTGTATCAGGCCTATGTCAGCTTAAAAGAGGGGCCGGGTTTTGCGGCATTGACCGCCCCACAGCGCAAAGCGGTAGAAAATGCTCTGCGTGATTTCCAGTTATCCGGTATTGGTCTGGCGCCTGAGCAGCAAAAACGCTATGGCGAAATCGTGGCCCGCCTGTCAGAACTGGGTTCGACTTACAGCAATAACGTGCTTGATGCCACTATGGGCTGGAGCAAGTTGATTACTGATGTCGAACAGCTAAAAGGGCTGCCGGAAAGCGCATTGGCGGCAGCTAAAGCCATGGCGGAAGCCAAAGAGCAAGATGGCTGGCTGCTGACACTGGATATGCCAAGTTACCTGCCCGTGCTGACCTATGCTGATAGCGCCGAATTGCGCGAAGAGATGTACCGCGCCTTTGCGACCCGCGCTTCTGATCAGGGGCCGAATGCGGGCAAGTGGGATAACAGCGAAATCATGGCTGAGATCCTCACGTTACGTCATGAACTGGCGCAGTTACTGGGCTTTAACAGCTATGCGGATAAGTCGCTGGCGACCAAGATGGCTGAAAGCCCACAGCAGGTGTTGGGCTTCTTAAATGATCTGGCCAAACGCGCGCGTCCACAGGCGGAACAGGAGCTGGCGCAGCTACGTGCATTTGCGGAAAAACATTATGGTGTCAATGAATTAGCCGCTTGGGACATCACCTACTACTCCGAGAAACAGAAGCAGCACCTGTTCTCTATCAGTGATGAACAGTTGCGCCCCTACTTCCCTGAACAGCGTGTCGTCGAAGGGCTGTTTGAAGTGGTGAAACGCATTTACGGTATCACCGCCAAAGAGCGCCACGATGTGGATACCTGGCATCCGGATGTGCGTTTCTTCGAACTTTATGATGCCAGTGGTGAACTGCGCGGCAGCTTCTACCTTGACCTGTATGCCCGTGAACATAAGCGCGGCGGGGCCTGGATGGATGATTGTGTCGGCAGCCTGCGCTTGGCGAACGGCCAACTGCAAAAACCGGTGGCATACCTCACTTGCAACTTTAACGGCCCAGTTGGCGGCAAACCTGCACTATTTACCCATAACGAAGTGACCACTTTGTTCCATGAATTCGGCCATGGTTTGCATCATATGCTGACCAAAATTGATACTGCGGGCGTCTCAGGTATTAATGGTGTGCCGTGGGATGCGGTCGAATTGCCGAGTCAGTTTATGGAAAACTGGTGCTGGGAGCCGGAGGCGCTGGCGTTTATTTCCGGCCATTACCAAACCAATGAGCCGCTACCGCAAGAGATGCTGGATAAGCTGCTGGCGGCGAAAAACTATCAGGCCGCGCTGTTTATTTTGCGCCAACTGGAGTTCGGGCTGTTTGATTTCCGTATGCATTATGAGTTCGATCCGCTGACCGGTGCGCAGATCCTGCCGATCCTGTATGAGGTGAAAAAACAGGTTGCAGTGGTTCCGTCACCGACATGGGGCCGCTTCCCACATGCCTTTAGCCATATCTTTGCCGGTGGTTATGCGGCGGGTTACTACAGTTATCTGTGGGCGGAAGTGCTCTCTGCTGATGCCTTCTCGCGCTTTGAGGAGGAGGGGATTTTCAATGCGGCAACCGGTCAATCCTTCCTCGACAATATTCTGTCCCGTGGCGGTTCAGAAGAGCCAATGACGTTGTTTAAGCGCTTCCGTGGTCGTGAGCCGCAGTTGGATGCTATGCTGCGCCATTACGGTATTAAGGGCTAGAATGTGTCACAGGTAAGTATTTGTTTATTGTCTGAAGCAGGCGCCGATCCCGGCGCCTTATCTATTCTGGCGGAGCGCTGGGGATTGGTGTCTGACGAGCAGGCCATTATGGCGCTGGTGCTGACCCCTGAGCGCCTTGAGTTGCGCAAGCGAGATGAACCAAAACTCGGCGGCATTTATGTTGATTTCGTCTCCGGCACACTGGCCCATCGCCGCAAATTTGGTGGCGGGCGGGGTGAAGCGGTCGCCAAAGCGGTCGGCATCAAAAAAGGTTATATTCCGCGTGTGGTTGATGCTACCGCAGGTTTGGGGCGCGATGCTTTTGTACTGGCGGCGCTAGGCTGCCAGGTGCAAATGCTGGAACGTAATCCGGTGGTGGCGGCCTTGCTAGATGATGGTTTGCGCCGTGGGTATCAGGATGCTGAAATTGGCCCTTGGTTGCGTGAGCGTTTGACGCTGCTACATGCCTCCAGTCTAACGGCGTTGGCGACAATTGAGCCGCGGCCGGAAGTAGTGTATCTCGACCCAATGTACCCGCATCGGCAGAAAAGTGCGCTGGTCAAAAAGGAGATGCGGGTATTTCAATCGCTGGTGGGCGCTGATGAAGATGCCGATGGCTTACTGGCACCCGCCCGTGCGCTGGCGACCAGGCGGGTGGTGGTTAAGCGCCCGGACTATGCCGAGCCGCTGGCAGGAATAGCTGCGCAGGCGGCGGTCACCACCAAGAGCCACCGTTTTGATCTCTATTTACCTTAGGGTTTTCCTTGGAATAACAGGCTGTGACACCTGCGCATCAACAGCCTGCTATATAGGGTCAGGCTATTAGCTGTGGTGCGCAAATAAAATCATGAGTGGACAGTTGATGCTTACCCGCTACTTTGATCACCATATCCGTCTTATCGGTATAATCAAAATTAATCATTAAGTAAGTGATATCACTCACCGAACCATAAAATTGCGCAATTTCCGTACGATAATGGCGATTAGTTGTCGATCTAAATGATTCAACCAGCATAATGTCACCATTCGCCAGATTTGATAAATCGATTTTATCGAGACCAGACTCGAAATCATATATTGTATCCGCAGCATTTAGAGTCGAATCATTTATGTCACGATAGCTAAATATATCTCGCCCTTTTCCGCCCCATAGATGATCTGCACCTACGCCACCAGACAGAGTATTATCAGCATCGTTGCCAATTAATGTGTCATTGCCACTACCGCCGATAGCATTCTCTATTACCACATCGGCAGCAATAGAGATATTCGCCGTTAAGCCACCGACATCAGAAAAACTGAGTTCATCAAGATTAATATTTTGATCTTCGGTATAACCGGAGAAGTCAAAGGTATCTTTTCCACCGGCATCCCAAACACAGAATATTAACTTATCTGCGGAAGTCTTGGCCGTAAGAAAATCTCTATCGCTATTGGAGTTAAAACCATAAACGGTATTATCTGTGCGGGTGCTTAAATTCGGCCCATAAAGATGTTGGGCAGCGCTAATATCATATAATTGCGGTGCGGACAGATAGTTATCACTATAATTAGCACCTGATGCTTGCTCTGATTGGTAGCTCATGACGCTAACCTGCTGTGTGTATTGCTGATTTTCAGGCGAATTTTCTAAGTCGTGGGTGTGTTTTAGGCCAAGAACATGACCGACCTCGTGAATGAGCACATGAGCACCAAAATTGAATTTTCCTGGTGCTCTATTATAACTGTCAATATAATTTGTTTTTATTAAGCTAATTTTACCGGAGTTGGGATATTGACCGTAACCAGTGCCGATATTATTGCGATTGAAATTTAAGAATATAACATTGCCACCAAGACCTCTTGGTGCCTCAGAGAATGAGATGTCAGCCACATCAGACCAAGCCTGCATTGCTTTTTTTGCCTGAGAAATCTGTGATTGATTAAATAAAAATACATCGCCAAAAAACTCATTATCAATAAGGCCTGATGTGATGGCGGGAGTGAATGAATAACTTAAATGAAGGTTGGAGTTATATCCCAGTGCATTATTCCAAGTGTACTCTGTGACTATCTTTTGTGATATATCTTTCTTTATTTTATTCTTGTGTTGCATGTGTAATTTCTTATTAATTATATTGTTATGTCTATTGCGGGAATACATGATAACCACCTTATAAATAATATGGAAATGCATTACTATATACATTGACTTTGATTGCTATATTAGCAATAGGCGATAATTTTAAAATAAGGATAATCTTAAATTAATAGCGTAATTATTATATGTAAAATTAAAAATAATAATGCAGATGAATACCCCATACTCTTTATTTATGTCGTTATAAAGAGTATGGGGGGAGTGATATCTTATTTACAGCACGCCTTGGGCCAACATGGCATCCGCTACTTTGACAAAACCAGCAATGTTCGCGCCATGTACATAGTGGGTTTGCTTGCCGTCGCCGCCATATTCAACACAGGAGTGATGAATATCCAGCATGATGTGATGCAACCGAACGTCTACTTTTTCTGATTTCCAGCTTAAGCGTGCCGCATTTTGCGCCATCTCCAAACCAGATGTGGCAACACCCCCCGCATTGGCGGCTTTGCCCGGTGCGAAGAGGACACCAGCTTCCAGGAAAGCATCGGTGGCCTGAATAGTTGTCGGCATATTCGCGCCTTCGGCCACAGCTTTCACGCCATTAGCAATCAGCTGACGTGCAGCCGGCAGGTCCAGTTCATTCTGTGTCGCACAAGGTAAGGCGATATCAACCGGTATACTCCATGGCTGTTGATCCGCCAGATAAACCAGATTACGTTCGCGGGCATAGTCTTCAATTCGGCCATAACGTTTGTTTTTAATTTCAGCCAAATGAGCCAGTTTTTCCGGTGTGAAGCCCGCTTCATCAACCACTGTGCCGCCTGAATCAGAGGCCGTAATGACTCTGGCACCTAGCTCCATGGCTTTTTCAATGGTGTATTGCGCCACGTTTCCGGCACCGGAAACTGACACTCTTCGACCTTCAAAACCTAAACCGTGGCGTTTTAACATGGCGTCGGTGAAATAGACCAAACCATAGCCGGTCGCTTCCGGGCGAATCAGGCTACCGCCGAAGGACAACCCTTTACCGGTGAAGACACAAGCGGTGTTATTCGACAGCTTTTTCATCATACCGGACATAAACGCCACTTCACGGCCACCGACGCCAATATCACCTGCCGGAACATCTGTATCCGGGCCAAGGTGGCGATACAGCTCAGTCATCAGCGCCTGACAAAAACGCATGACTTCTGCCTGACTTTTCCCTTTCGGATTAAAATCAGAGCCGCCTTTACCGCCACCCATGGGCAAGGTTGTCAGGGCATTTTTGAAGGTTTGCTCAAAACCAAGGAATTTAAGAATTGATAAGTTGACTGATGGGTGAAAGCGCATTCCACCCTTATAAGGACCAATCGCTGAGCTAAACTGAACACGCCAGGCACGGTTAACTTGTACCTTACCCTGATCGTCACTCCAGGCCACTCGGAATTGAATCACCCGTTCTGGCTCGACTAAACGCTCTAGTAGGCTTTGTTCACGGTAATGTGGGTTTTGCTCCAGAAAGGGCCAAAGCGAGGTGAAGACTTCACGCACGGCTTGGAGATATTCTGGTTGGTTAGCATCTCGTTTTTGTAACGACTCTAAAAATGACTCCAGAGAGATTAAATCATTCATTACTAATCATTCCTTGTACCAATTAAGACTCTCCCGACAATTATTTCTAACTATTATTTTTATAAAAATAGTAGGGAGACGATGTTGTGCATCATCGACTATATCATTGGTTTATATTCATACAGCAAGGGATTTTGAGAAAAAGTTAGCAGGGTTATCAATGAGTGACGATGGGGGTGATACCATCAAGAGCACAATAAAAAACGCCCGCGAAAGGCGGGCGTTAGTGGTGACAACGTTAAGCTAGATTGAATGAACGCTTAATCATCTTCGCCATTTTCGTCATCGCGCAGAGGCACGATTAGCATATCGACATGCACGGTGTTGATCAGTTGACGCGCTGAAGACATTAACTTACTCCAGAAGTCCTGATGATGGCCGCATAATACCAAGTCCATATCATATTTCTTAATGGCATCAACCAGTACTTGACCCAAGTCGCCGCTACCACTCAGGGTTTGCTCAATCGGGTAGCCCGCATTCTGCGAAAGTTCAGTTAGTGCATTGTGTGTTTCTTCCGAGATGCGCTTTTGCATATCGCCAAGATTAACGTCGATCAGACCGGTATAGAGATCTGAGTAGTTAACATCGACATGGATCAGGGAAACTTTGGCATTGTACGGTTTGGCCATAGAGACCGCTTTTTCCACCAACACCTTGCTTTCCGGAGATAGGTCAACCGCAATCAGAATGTGTTTGTAAGCCATAAGTAAACTCCTTCCATAATGTTAATTAATGGGTAAGCAAACATTCAACCTGTTGAACGGGTGCTAACGCGATATCGACATAGTAGCATTATGACCCCTAACTGAAGTGTTTCACGGATCACAACACACTGTTTTGACGATGATCACTAAAGTAACCCTATGTCGTTTTACATCTATTTGTGCCGAGGTGTAACTCAATTCTGCCGTTTATAGCCTAGGTACATTATCCAGTCACTCGAATTTAAAGCAGATCATTATCTTAAGTATAGCGCTGATAAAACATCCCAATGAACGGAATTTCATATTTGTGATGCAAATATAATTGAGCAAAAGCAGCAGTCAAGTTTATTTAATTCAGTTAAGTGAGATTAATGTTTGAGCGGTTTTTGTATGAATTTAACGCGCTTACCAGCAAGTAAGATTCGCCTTAAGTTAATGCTAATCGATACTTAATAAAGGCCAAAGCGGCATAATTTAGAGATTATCAGGCTATTTTCCATTTCGTTTCCTACACTCATAAAGGGAGTCCTACACGTTCGGATGTTGTGTCGAGCGAATAACAGGTCGAACCACCATGAGAAAGCGAACGATAGGGGGTGGTTTTTTAGGCCCTGGGGGTGTTTGTATCGGCTAGAGTGAGCGATGACGCAAAGGTTCAGGTCACTGATCCAATGTGTGAGATATCGCTGGGAGGATGGTTATGATCAGTACCGTCGCGCTTTTTTGGGCTTTGTGTGTGGTATGTGTGATTAATATGGCACGTTATTATTCATCACTGCGTGCTTTGTTGGTGGTATTACGTGGCTGCGACCCGTTGCTGTATCAATATGTTGATGGCGGTGGATTTTTTACCTCCCACGGCCAGCCGAGCAAGCAGATTAGATTAGTAGGTTACATTTTTACTCAACGCTATCTTGATCATCATGATCCAGAGTTTATCCGCCGCTGCGAGCGGTTACGTGGGCAATTTATACTGACCAGTGCATTGTGTGGTTTAGTCGTGGTGAGTTTGATGGGGTTAATCTTGTGGTATTAGTATCAATAATGGGCAGAGCACTATTTAAAAAGGCGACCTGTGAAGGCCGCCTTTTCGTTTATTGCCACCGTTCAGTACACTGTACCGCCCGGCATTATCATCGTGCAGCACGTAGACACACGGTGATAGTAAAACGTTTCGCTGGGTTAAATAAACTTCAATGCGACCCAGTACAACCCGCCGGAAAGAAGAATAGAGATGGGCAGGGTTAATACCCATGCCAACATAATGTTCTTAACCGTCTTACTCTGCACACCTCCGCCATCGACCAACATGGTCCCGGCAACCGCTGAAGAGAGCACTTGAGTTGTCGATACTGGCATACCGGTATAACTTGCAATCCCGATGGAAACCGCCGCAGTCATCTGGGCAGAAACCCCTTGCGCGTAGGTCATGCCTTTCTTACCGATTTTTTCACCGATGGTCACAGCAACACGTTTCCAGCCAATCATGGTCCCCAAAGAGAGGGCCAGAGCGACGGCAACGATAATCCAGGTCGGTGCGTATTCCACAGTTTCCAACAAATCAGTACGTAGATTGTTGAGGAAACGGCGGTCTTCGGCACTGGTTTCTGGCAGCTTGGCAACAGTCCCTGCGGTTTCTGCAACACACATCAGCAAGCGACGCATATGGCTACGTTGATCAACCGTCAGGTCGTCATAGCTTTGCAGATTAGCCAGCAGCACCTGTGCATGATCAATGGCTATCATGGCGCGTGAGCTATCACAGTGGAACTGTGCAGGTGTATTCGGCAAGGTCTCTGGTGTCGGCACCAGTGGTTTCAGCGCGACGGCATGAGGCAATACCTCAACATGTTGCTGATAATATTGTTGCAGATGAGTCACTGCATCGCGGGTGCGGGCAATATCATAACCGGTTGCATTCATATTCACGACAAAGCCAGCCGGAGCCACACCGATTAATACCAGCATGATCAAGCCAATCCCTTTCTGACCATCGTTAGCGCCATGAGAGAAACTCACGCCGATAGCCGATATTATCAGTGCAGTACGAGTCCAGAATGGCGGTTTACGTTTACCGTCTTTCTTTTCACGTTCAGCGGGTGTCAGGTGAATACGTTGTTGCTTCTTGGTTCCGTTCCAATAACGACGTAGCAGGAACACCATCAAGCCGGCAATAACCAAACCCACAATTGGGGATAAGATTAATGACAGGAAGATTTGAATCATCTTAGGAACGTTCAGCGCATCGACAATGGATGTACTGGTCATTAATGCATTGGTTAAACCAATACCGATGATCGCACCAATCAGCGTATGAGAACTGGAGGCTGGGATACCGAAGTACCAGGTGCCCAAATTCCAGATAATCGCCGCCAGTAGCATGGAGAAGACCATAGCCAACCCATGTGCCGAACTGACGTTTAACAGCAGATCAGTAGGCAATAAGTGAACAATGGCGTAAGCCACGCTCAAACCGCCCAGCATCACGCCGAGGAAGTTAAACACCCCTGCCATCACAACAGCAACCTGTGAACGCATGGCACGGGTATAGATTACGGTCGCAACCGCATTGGCTGTATCATGAAAACCATTAATGGCTTCGTAAAACAGCACGAACATCAAAGCAAGAACTAACATTAGGCCGGTATGGAAATCCAGGCCAGCGAAAAGATGTAGCATAAGCGTTACGCCAGTTTGTGGACATGAACGCGGCGCATTATCAGTGACAATGGGGGGTGGGGAAAAGGAAAATATGACCTTTTTTTGACATGACCGCAGACGAACTGCTCTTTTTGGACAACATATGTATGTTATATCAGCAGGTTACTTAATTTTACCGTATGAGACATTTTCTTACTATAGCGATCTTTCGGTGAGCGACTTACAATCCCCCGCCGCTAATTTGTCGGTTGAATGCCCTAAATAAGATAATAAGCAGGTAAA
>NZ_CAWQAF010000089.1:0-891 GCF_963892745.1 Yersinia sp. Marseille-Q3913
GGCGTTTGATTTTGGCTCTGCAGTGGGCGGCGCGTTTAGCGGCATTGTGAATCTGACCAACTCGACCTTTGCGTTAAGCGCGGTTAACAGCGCCGCGCTGGCGAATGCCACACTGAAACTCTCGGCGAATAATGTGACCACGGTCGGCACTGATGATCGGACACTGCACGGCTTGGATCTGAGTGGCGGCACCCTGATCTTTGATGGGGCAGCACCGCAGTCACAGGCCAGCGGCGTGGTGACAGTGACGGATCTGGCGCTGAACAGCGGCACGATTAGTGTCACCGGTACGGGCAACTGGATTAACCAGAACCCGACCACCGCGCCGAACCTGTCGATCCTCGATCAGGATCGCGGCGGCGTGATGCTGGAACTGATTAACGCCAACAGTGTGACTGGCAATGCCAACGATCTGAGTCTGATGATCAACGGCACGACGGTCACTGACACGGCGCAAGGCGTGACCTCCTCTATCTTGCAGGGGGGGACGACAGTCGCCAACGCGACCCATAACTACGGCCTGACCAGCAGCAACGGCAGCGGCGGCAATGGCTTGTATGTCAATTACAGCCTGAGCGCACTGGAACTGTTAACGGACGGTGCCGATGCTTTGTTGCTGGCGACGGACAGCAGCGCGACCTCGAATAAAGAGTTGAATGCGCTAGTCTCCGGGGCGGGTGGCTTGCAGATTGATGCCACCAACGGCGCGTTAACGCTGGCAAACGGCAATAACAGCTACCAGGGCGCGACCACGGTCAATGCTGGCGAGCTGATTCTGGGGGCTAACGGTGCCTTCGGCGGGACCTCATTGCTGGATATCGCCAGCGGTGCCAGCGCCAACATCAACGGCCACACGCAAACGGTAGGCGCACTGACCAACGCCGGTACAGT
>NZ_CAWQAF010000090.1:0-878 GCF_963892745.1 Yersinia sp. Marseille-Q3913
GCCCAGCCCGTCGCGCAGCCTTTCGTGGTGGGCGAACTCGGTGCCGTTGTCGTGCGTGACGCTGACGCGCGCGCCGGCCGGCAGCGGCGAGAACATGTCCAGCTGCGCTCCGACGCTCTCGCCGGCGGTCTTGTCCGGAACGACGCGGGCCATGAGGAACCTGGTCCTCCTCTCCACCTCGGTGTGCAGGTTGCATCCCACTCCGATGACGCTGTCGGCCTCCCAATGGCCGAACGCGCTCCTGCCGTCGGCCTCCGGCGGGCGTTCGGAGATGGGCACTCGGCCGGGGATCGGGAAGCGCGACGTCCTCCTGCCGCCGTGCCTGCGGCGCCGCCTGTGCCCTCGCGGCAGGCACCGCGCCCAGCGTTCCCGAAGCGGCCTGCTGGAGTAGACCCATCGGTAGATGGTCTCCGGGCACACGCGCATGAGCGCATCGTCCGGCCACAGGACGCGCAGCCTGCCGCTGATGAGCAGCGGCGACCAGCCGCGGCCCAGCCATTCGGCCACCTGCGCCCACAGGCGGTCGTGCGACAGCCGGTAGGGCTTTCGTGGCTTGGATCTCCTGCGGTCGGCCTTGCGCTGCGCGGGCCCGGCGATGTAGTAGCGGCCGGTCCATGGCCCCGCCTTCAGTCTTTTCGGCCGGTACGGGCGGTACGACTCGTTCTCGTTGGACGGGAACCATGTGTTGCGCTTGATCTCCCGGCTGATGCTGGACGGGCTGCGGCCCAGCATCGCGCCGATCCCGCGTATGCTGGCGCCGTTGCCTACCTCGATCTGGATGACCTGGCGTTCCTCTTCCGACAGGTGCGAATATACTTCTCCCATAGGTGCGACATCCCTTCGGACTGGTTTTCTAGGCAATTTCCAATCTAACGGGT
>NZ_CAWQAF010000091.1:0-871 GCF_963892745.1 Yersinia sp. Marseille-Q3913
TAGCTTTAAGACTAACAAATAACAGGAAATTGTCGCAGAAAATTTACAAGGTTTTAACTGGGGATGGTCAAAAAAGAGCAAGAAAAAGGGGCGTCAGCAGGTAATGCCCCTTGATTTTTAGGGATTAATTGAGACTAATCGTCAATATTGTCCATAACTTGGTGGCGTTTATGATGGTAGTCCTCTTCATTCAGCCCTTCACGCCAGTAAGGGATGGCATAGAGTTGTTGGCGGTCACCGCCTTTTTCACGGCGCAAATAGCGGCGTAACTGCACCACCAGACTATCTTCACCGGCAATCCAGAAGGCCGACTCTTCCATCGACAAATTCAGGGCGCAAAATTGGGTGATAACCTCCTGTGTTTTCTCGGTGCCACCAATCACCCAGCTGAGTTCAACACCGGCAGGCTTGATCAGGTCCAGCACATCTTGTGGCGTATTCACACGAATAATGGCATGGCCTTTAGCATCAGCAGGCAGGGACTCCAGCAGTGCGGCAATAGCAGGGAGCGAAGAGGGGTCACCAACCAGATAGCGGTAAGTTGCCGCAGGCAGCAGGGTTTCAGGGCCACCGGGATTGGTGATGCCTAACCAGTCTCCGGGCCTGGCATTGCGGGCAAAATTCACCGCCGGGCCATGGTGATCATGAATAGCGAACTCAATATCTATCTCACATAACTCTGGGCGAATAGCCCGCACGGAGTAGGTGCGAACAATCGGGCGCACGTTTGCCGCTGGCCACACCGGGCCTTTCTCACCAGGTACCGGTAATTCCGGTTGCGTTTGGCCCGCTAAAGGCAAAAACACCTTCAAATGCGCGCCACCGCATTGTGGTGGATAATTGTGCAAGGCAGGGCTCTCAAAGGTAATGC
>NZ_CAWQAF010000092.1:0-828 GCF_963892745.1 Yersinia sp. Marseille-Q3913
TTTTTTTTTTTTCAAGCAGCAGCACATCCATGCACTCGAAGTCGGTGCCGGTGGCGTCGAAGCCCAATGCCTCGTTCACCACGCGCGGGAACTTGTAGGGGCTGGCGGTGGAGAGCAGCACGCGCGGGGTCAGCGGGTCGCGCGGCATCTGCTCAAGCAGGTAGTAGCCGCAGGCGGTGTGCGGGTCGATCACGTAGTGGTTCTCGTCCCAACAGTGCTTGATGGACTCGCGTACCTGATCCTCATCGGCCCAACCGGTGCCGAAGATCTGACGAATCTTGGCCAGCAGTTCTTCCGGGATCTCGTACGTGCCCCACTTGTTGAGGTCGTTCATCAGCATGGAGATCAGACGGGTGTCGCCCTCGGACAAGTAGTACAGCATGCGCTCCAGGTTGGCGGAGATGAGGATGTCCATCGAGGGGGAGATGGTCTGGAAGAACGGGCGCTGGCGGTTGTAGGTACCGGTGGTCAGGAAGTCGAACAGCACGTTGTTCTTGTCGGAAGCCACCACGAGGTGCTTGACCGGCAGACCGAGCAGCTTGGCATAGTAGCCGGCGAGGATATCGCCGAAGTTGCCGGTCGGGACCACAAACTCGACCTCATCGCCGACGTTGATCACCTGGTCGGCGAGCAGTTGGGCGTAAGCGGAGAAGTAGTAGACGACCTGCGGCACCAGACGGCCCACGTTGATGGAGTTGGCGGAGGAAAGCACCACGTGCGAATTGCCGGCGAGACGCTCGGCCAGGGCGCGGTCGCCGAAGATGCGCTTGACCGCGGACTGGGCGTCGTCGAAGTTGCCTTCCACGGCGGCCACCTGCACGTTGGAGC
>NZ_CAWQAF010000093.1:0-857 GCF_963892745.1 Yersinia sp. Marseille-Q3913
CGGGCACGTTGAACATCAACGGCGGCGATTTAGCGGTCAGTGGCGCGAACAGCGGCTTAAGCGGTCAGACCCTGATTGCTTCGGGCGCATCTGCCACCCTGAACGGCGCGGGTACGCTGGGCAGCAGTGCCATTAACGTGCTGGGCGATTTGAATCTGAATGGGGCGAATAGCGCACTGGGCAATGTGCTGAGCGGCACGGGCAACATCAATACCAACGCCGCCGTCATCCTGACCGGCACCAACACTTTCAGCGGCGCACATCATATTGGCGCTGCCGGTGAACTGACGGTAACGCAGGCCAGTAATCTCGGGACCTCAACCGCCACGGTGGATCTGGATACCGCCACCTCACATCTGGTGCTGAACGGACTCAGCGGTGCTATCGCCAACGCCCTCAGTGGCGTGGCAGATTCGACTGTCGAAATCAACAATAGCGCGAATGTGTCGTTAACCGGCAATAACAGCGGCTTCCTCGGCCAGTATGCGCTGGCGGACAGCAGCAAACTGACGGTGAGCGAAATCAATAATCTGGGAGCAGCAGCCACTATCGCGCTGGCGGGGGCGCAGGATATTCTGGCGCTGAGCGGCTTTAGCGGCACCTTTGCCAATACTGTCATCGGCAACGGTATCTTGCAGGTCACCGACAGCAGCAATGCGACACTGACCAGCAGCAACGGCGTGGGCAGTGATGTCACGGTGGATATCACCAATGCGACCCTGAATCTGGCTGATATTGCGCTGTTTAACCATGCGCTGACCGGCAGCGGCACCCTGAATGTGGCGAAAAACAGCGCCAGCACGGCGTTTGATTTTGGCTCTGCAGTGGGCGGCGCGTTTAGCGGCATTGTGAATCTG
>NZ_CAWQAF010000094.1:0-825 GCF_963892745.1 Yersinia sp. Marseille-Q3913
TCTTGCGAATGCGCCGCGCGGGGTCCAGCTCGAAGTACTCGATCAGCTGTTCCATGCGCGTGCGGTCGCGCAGCTTCTTCATGCGCGCCATGAATTCCAGGAACGCCGTGCCGGTCATCTCGTCCATGCAGGCGATTTCGCCGGGCAGGTAGCCCAGGTGCTCCTGGATGCGGGCGCGCTGGCTGAAGCAGTTCAGGCCGTTGATGTTCACGGTTCCCTCATCAGGGCGGATGAAGCCCATGAGGTTGCGCATGGTCACCGTCTTGCCGGCGCCGTTCGGTCCCAAAAAGCCGAACACCTCGCCCCGCTCCACGGCAAACGACACGCCGAACACGCCGCGTCCGCTTCCGTAATCTTTCTTGAGCCCCTCGATCGCAATCGCGGGGCCGATTGTTGCGCTCATCGGTATTCCTCCTTGTACGAATAGGCTTTCAGCATGTCGCACCAGAGGTACATCTCGTCCAGCATCGCATCCATGTCGAGGCGCTGATGCAGGGCGCGCTGCTGGTGCAGGTAGCCGTCAGCCAGCCAAATCAGCAGGTCGAGCACGTACTTCGGGTCGATGTCGTCGCGGAACCGGTCAAACCGCACGCATCTGAAGTACGCGGAGAACATCAGGTCGATTTGCCTCTGCGTCCAGCTGTCCATCGTGTCCTTGATGTCTTTGTGCTCCGGGTAGAAGGCCCGGACGGAGAACTCCAGCAGGTAGGGGAAACGCGAAAGCACCTTGCGCTTGGTTTCAGCTGCGTACACGAGCAGATCGAAGAAATCGTCGATCTCGTAGAATCCGTCGTCCACCACCAGATCGGACACCTTCTCCATGAG
>NZ_CAWQAF010000095.1:0-142564 GCF_963892745.1 Yersinia sp. Marseille-Q3913
TGCGGATGGAAACCGCGAAACTTTACGCCAAAGTGGAGTTCGTCCGGGAAAATAATAAAATTGTCGGGTATGTTATTTCAGCTGTACATATTGTTGTTTCCGGTGCTGCTCTATTCGGCGGATTTATAATGGTTTCGACGATGAATCCAGTAGGGGTTTTAGCAGGGGCCACGCTCATTGTTGATGGTTTCAATGGAATCTCAAAAGAAATTATCAACCATTCATCTTATGGAGAAAACTCGCCATCTCAAGGTATTTTTGCTGATGGGGCTATGGAGATTGCTCAGTTTATGGGGTTCAGGCCGGAATCCGGACTGGCTTTTTATAACGCAACAACGCTAGGTGCTAGCGTATATAGCATTTTCGGGCTTGCGATTAAACCGGGGGCTTGGCGATTATTCCGGTGGATACCTCGGGACTACTATCGTAAGGTTGAAACGATAAGTCGCCCCAAACTGACGATGAAAATAGTGGGCTATGGTGTAAAGGCTAAAGTGATTTTCGATCTGCTTTCCACAAATGATCCGTCACGTTAATTTCGGTTGGCTCTCCAGAACCGCCAGGACTTATAAGTAAGTACTGGTGGTTGAGCAAACATCATAATGGATATGCCTAAAAGAAAAGATAGGCCCCCAGCCACGATTTTTATTGTTGAGCTGAATATAACCAAAAAAATAAAAACCAATACACATCCCGTGGTTACCCAGGTCAGAGCCCGGAAGCGGTTAGCGAGATCTTGAATGGCTTCGCTAAGAGTCCCCCCAAATCTATCTACGTTATTTTTAATTTTTTGTAGTTCAGCATTTGTAAATCCTGATTTTAAAAGCTTTTCTTCGTTAACGTTCATAATTTTTTTATCCTTAAAGACATGTAATGATCTGTATAGGGTATACCAAAAAACCAGTCACTAATCGACCATTATCACAGCTCCCTTTCCTTTGTGAGTGATATTTTAAGTATAAATAACAGATGGTTATATCGTTATCGTGATTTTTACACCATTGACCCTCAATCCCCTGTTAGTGCAATTTGATAAAATCACTCACATTCAGTTATTACCAAATCATGTGGTACATTTTCGCAATTCACACGATACGCTACACCGGATATTACTTGGCCTACCGTGCCTTAATAATTAAAAAAGATGCCGGGTACTAAGCCCGGCCAATACCGACTATTCCGGTGCTGTCGGCCACTCGATATCCGGCGCTGCACTCACATCAACATCATCAAGCGCAATACGATAGGCTTTCCACAACTTCAACTCAGCGGCTTTATCCTGCCCTGCTTCGATCCGGTCTTTCAGTATTTCAATTTTGTCGCTAGCGTCGCTAATCAATTTTGATTTATCAGCTTTGGCTTGGGCAACATTGATAGCCTTAGTCTCGGCAAGTTGTTCAGCAGTTGGTGGCGGGGCATCTACCCACAAGGGGCGACCGTCTGACTCACCAAGAACGGCCCCGGAAGGTGGGGGCTGTTTCCAATATTTAGTTTGTTCATTTTCAGTTATTTCAATTAAATCTTTCGGCAAATTATCGCCAAAACTACCGTCATCTATCATGTTTTGGGGGTAAAAAGTAAGAACTGACGGGCTAAATAGCGCTAACGGTATAAATTTATTGCCCATATTAATATCCTATCGCGAGTACAAGAGGGTTGATTGAGCCGGTGGATGCAGATGTTGTAAATTGCTGGGAAAAAATAAGCGTCGAGGTTTGAGTCCACGATGTTACTTGTGCCATGAAGTCAGAACCGTTTGAGTTATTACCCTGAGTACCCACAGTGACAAACACGCACGCGGTTGGGAATGGTATTGGAAATGTTATTGCTGGGAATTGCCCTTCAACAGATGCGGCAGTAGAACCCCTTACCCACTGTATAATCAGTCCGCCGGGAACGTCAGGAATTCGGATATAGTCATTAGTTGCAAATGACCGCTTGCCAAACAAACTCATTACGGCAGCAACAGAAGGAAGCAAGGATGTGCTGGTGCCTGTTGCCATTTGCGAGTTAGTTGCCACCCCCAATTTAGCCGCGTCGCCCAAACCAAGGTTTGCGAGAAAGGCTGCTACATTCGCGATATCACTGCCATTTTTGGCCTTATCCATTTTTCCAGCCAAGGCATTGGTCATGGTGGTGGCAAAGTTGGGATCATTACCCAGCGCGTCGGCCAGCTCTTTCAAGGTGTCGAGTGCGGCCGGTGAGGATGCAACTAATGCCGCCAGTGCGGCCTGCACAAAAGCAGTATTAGCTAACTGTTGGGTACTGTTTCCCGCTGCGGCTGTGGGGGTTGTCGGTGTGCCGATCAATGCTGGACTGGCAAGCGGCGCATAGTCTGCAAGCGCCAATTTAATATGTGCCGTGGTTGCCAGCTGTGTGCTGTTATCGGTTTTTGCCGCTGTAGGGCCGGTCGGCTTGCCAGTCAAGGCGGGGCTGGCAAGCGGTGCGTATTGTGAATGGGGATCAGCCGCTGCCAAATGCGCAGCCATCAATCCATCGGCATAGGCTTTAACCTCAATCGCCTTATCATCCACTTTTTTATCAACGTATTGGCGCGTTGCCAGCACCACCGAGGGATCAATTTTTAACGTGACCGCTTCGGTACTACTGACAATCAACACCATACGCACGGTTTGCGTGCGGCCGCTACCTTCTTGCAACTGGGGTTTATAGGTCTCCGGGCAGTTGGCAATGGCAATTAATACGCCATCTTTATCAAACAGGCCGATCTCACGTATCCACCACCCGCCATCCGTTTCCGGAATAACCTGTTCGGCGATAATCTGGCTACTGTTGGCCGCATCGACACTTAATGAGTTCAGTGCGGCGCGGCGTTTCTCACCAATCAGCTGCGTTTGTGCGGCGTTCGGCAGCGGTAATACGCCACCACCGTCGCCCACGGCCATATGAGTGATCTGTAGTTGGGTGCCGAGGGCCGTGGCGTTCGCCAGTTTGGCCGCCCCCAAATTGGTCAGTATGGCAAAGAATTTTGTGGTCATGGGTTTACGCTCACGCTGTCAATAAGATGAAGTGTGCCGCCGGTGTAGTGCTGGCCGCTCACGGTAATAGTTTCAGGTAAATAGGGGTAAACGGTCAGCTCGTCACCGTCGTAACTGGCAACACTGACAGGGATCGCACCGGAGACATCCAGATTGATAGACAGGCCCACCAGATGGCGGCTACAGGGTTTGGCCCCATCAATCAGCCGCTCCAGTTCAAAATACATTTCGTCAGTAATGCCGGTTTCCAGTACGCCGACATCAAGGCGAAAGGTGCCGGGCGCTTCATTGGTTTTCCACCACTCGATCACCCGAATAAGGTAGCCGAGCGGCTCCACCACGCGCCGCAGTGCGCCAATAGTGCCCTTGCGTTTGTGTACGTAAGCCGAAGATTTCACTACCGCGCGCTTGGTCGCTTCCGGCCAGTTCTCATCCCAGCGATCCACTGACCACGCCCACGCCAGATAGGGCAGTAATGGCAGCGGGCACAGGTCTGCATTCCATAACTGGCGCAACGGCACCGGCACCTCACCCAACCGGGCGCAGGCTTGCGCGGCGGCGATCTCCAGCGGGGATGATCCCGCCGGTAGCAAGCGGTTATTCATCAGTTCCCCCGACCGTCAATACCGCATGGGTGCAGTAAGCCGCCTGTGTGCTGTCGAGTACCACATCAGCCAGCGGCGCATTCAGTTCGACGCGTTGCACCCCTTCAACATGCAGCGCGGCATAAATGGCGGAAGTCCGAATATCCCGTCCGAGTCGGCGCTGAGTGCTGATATAGGCATTGAGCTTGGTCTGAGCAGCGGCGCGGACCGGTTCAGCTTCCGGCCCCGGATAGATATAGAGCACGGCGTCAATCTGGTAATCGACAATGACAGCGGATTGCACGGTGACGCGGTCAGCCACCGGCCGCACGTCCTCGTCATTCAGGGCAAGGCGGACAATGTCGAGCAGTTGCGGCGAGGCTTCGCCGGTTCCGGCCCGCGCCAGCACGGTGACAGTGACACAGGCCGGTGATGGACTCAGCGCCGAGGCATCAGCTACCCGCCCATCAGCGCTACGGGCGTGAGCTTCATAGGCTCCGGTCGGCCCGGCGACACTCAGCGCTTCAAAGGCTTGCGGAATACGCAGGCGAAAATCCGTATCAGACTCCATCACGGCGGCAACGGGCGGAATGGCATCCGGATCGGCGGGCGTGATAATCAGGCGTTCAACGTTATTGTTCGCCCCCAACTGGTCTAAGTCGCTGCCGTTGGCATAGGCCACCATCACCGCCTGCGCCGCCTCGTTAACCCGCTGGCGCAATACCAGTTCACGGTAGGCGTTTTCCTGCAATAACTTGACCAGCGGCTCAGATTCCAGCGATAGGGTGCGGGTGATGGCCGCCTGCTCGTCAACCGGATACAGGGCGATCAGTTCCGCCTTGCGTTCAGCGAGTAGGGTTTCGTAATCCAGCGCTTCCACTGCCAGCGGGGCGGGCAGTTGTGACAGGTCGATAGTGCTCATGAACCGCCTCCAACGGGGATCGCCAGATTAAAGATATCAGCCAGATCGGTGCGCTGGCCCTGAAGCTCCAGCGTCATTTTGCCCGCCTGCGGCTGTGCCAATAACACGCGGGTCAGTACCACACGCGGCTCCCAGCGCATGATGGCGCTGTAGGCCGCCGACATAGCTTTTAGCCGTAACAGCGGGTTCTGCGGGTCGTCAATCAGGTCAGACAGCAATGAACCATAGCCCCGGCGCATACAGCGCGTGGTGGTTGGGGTGGTGACGATATCGGTGATCGACTGGGTGATGTGATCCATGTCGGTAATGCGTCGCCCGGTCTGGGCGTTCATGCCTAAATAGATCATTTGTTTGGCCCGTCAGTATTGCTACCGCCGCGCTGCACGCCGCCGTGGGCATGGCTATCAATCACCACCCCATTGGATGAGAAGGTGCCGCCGGAGTGCTGAATGTTGCCGGACATTTTGCCGCCACCGGTCACATTCAACGTGACCGTACTCAGATTGTGGGTGCACTCCACGGTGGGCGTATCCAGGGTGATTTTGACCGAGGCGGTACAGGTGATTTCTGGTGCGGTGGCATGGATAGATTCACCCGCATCAAGGGTGGCGGTTTTAATGCCGCTGGCTTTCAGTGCGCCGGTATCAGCGTTGTACTCAATCACTGCGCCGTCGGGGTAGGTGGCGTGTTGAGTGTTGGCGGTATTCAGCGGCGTGGGGGCACTTTTCTGATACAGGGAGGCAATGATCACCCCGGCGGACAGCTCACCGCCAGCGGCCAGAATAATCACCTGTTCCCCTTCGGTTGGCGGCCACCACGTTTTAGCGGTTCCGGCGCGGCGCACCGACCACGGCAACCAGTCGGTCAGTAATTCACCGCAGCGTACGCGGGCTTTGGGCGGATCGAGGGTTAAATTCACCTGTTCCACGATACCGAAACGGATCAGATTCATTATCAGGCGATAGATTTCGGCGTTGGTCATGGCGGTCAATACTCGTTATTCAGCGTAACGGTATTGTTTACGCGCGCGGGCAGGGGCGCAACGCGCGGCAGTTGTAGGGGGACTGTGACAACTTTTAGCGGGAAATTTCGGGGTGGTTTAGCTAATACAGCGGGCGAATAACGCAGTCATGCGTTGATAACGGCAATGGTAACCATCAATATTGGCCTGAATCCATTCATCGGGGTTGATGCCAGCGAAGGAGATTTGAAAGCCACAATTGATAATAATGTGTTCGAACAGCAACCGCTGCGCCCGGCCATTACCTTCACGGAAAGGGTGGATAACATTAAGGTCAGAGTAGTTCTCAGCCAGTTTTACAATCAGCGAGTCATAGGGGAGACCAACCAGATAGTTTTCTTGCGCCAGTTGGTTAAACAGTCGGTTGGCTTCAGGTGTAATACGATTGATATTGCAAAATCGGGTAGTGCCTTTGGATATATCAATGGTTCGCAGCTCTCCGGCCCAATGATAAATATCGCCAAACAAGGCTTGATGCAGTGCGCACCAGTAGCGCAAATCATAGGGTGGCGGGCTAAATTCGATGTCCATAATAGCCAGCTCGGAAAAATCTTTTTCCATCTCAATAAATTGGTCGTCATCAGTAATGCCGAATTTATTGATTAACACCTGACTGTTCGGATAGGTATAAGGATCTGGGCCGTCACCGTATTTATCGCTGTTCACCGCGAACTCGGCTGGCTTTTGGTGGCGTATTTATTTATCAGGCTTTGCTTCAGTTTAGCCCTTTCGTTCTTTGAGGTTGGCAACGTTTGATTAGTACTGTTCAAGCCTTCCAAACGCATACTTTGACGATAATTTTCTAACTTCACACGGTCGAAGTATTGTTTTTTCTCAGCCAGACTCGTCATTACATTAGCCATTACGATCCCCGGTAATACATATAGAAATGCAGATAAAACAAATATACGCGATCCAGCGGAGTTTTTCATCCCAGCGTAATGTTAGCCACGGGCGATAAAATCAAACACCTGATTGAGTACGTTATCGCTGTCTTTTGACGTGATACCGAGCAATTGACGGGCGGGGTAATCCGCTTTCACATAGGGGTTAACCTGATCGGTGCCGCCGTACTGGTGTATCTGGGCAATTTTGGCCGCAACACCGACATAACCGGCACCGGCGGAATCAGGTAACGCCTGAAGGCGCAGGAAGGTGGCATTACGCAAGCGGCGAAACATCGGCTGTTTTTTGTTGGTACGCTGGGTGGTGGCTTCGGTTTCGACCGATAAAAAACGGTCAATATCGACACGGTTAAAGGTGCGGATAGCATTACGATCGTTATCCCAGCCGGTTATCTGGCGCTTATTGCCCGACCAGTTTTTCAGGTCGCGCACCGTGCCCTGATAGATAAACCGCAGGCGTTTTTGCACGGTTTTGATGCTCTCTTTGCGCTTGGTATACGGCGAGCCGTCCGCGTTTAATTGTTGGCGAATACGTTGTTGCTGACCACGGCGCAAGGTGATGGCGATATCGCGACTCAACTTGTGTCGTGCGCCGGATTTCCCGCGATTAATCAGGCGTTGTAAATAGTGTTCAAGTTCCTGAAATTCGTTATCCATGGTGCCTCTTTCTCTCTATGGCCAACACAGTCATTTTTGGCTGTGCGCGATGTCAGCCCGCCCAAGGGGTGTTGGCGGCGGCCTGTTCCCAAGCTGCCAGCATATCGCCGCGCGGGTCGGCGGGTTCGTCAAGGTGGGTTAATTCCAATCGGTCATTCACGTCCGCCACTCTGACCGCCTCGGTTAGCTCAAGGTGCAACATAATATCGGCGGTGGTGCTATTGAGAATATCCGCCTCAAAGGTGAAGCCGGTTTTGCGCCGATCGGGATTAAAAATTAAGTCCGGTTGATGGCGGTGGATCCACAGCATGGCGGGCAAGGTGACGGTATCCATGCTGTAGGGGTAATCCATCACCATAACGTGCGCGGTGTAGCGGTATTCGAATGACAGCGACTGTTGCCCGGTGGCGACCACAGTTCCTTTATCCAGCCAGATCGCCAGTTTGTCGGGATTCTCCCGCAGGTAGGGCACCGCCTGACTCAGCGCCGTTCGCAGCAGATTAGGTTTTAGCATTGGCCGTTCCTTGCTGGCAGGTTAGCACGGTATCAACCTGTGCCGCGCAAGCGTGCAAAGCCGCTTCTAGCTGGTCGATATCGTCGCTCAAATCGCCGTTAGTTTGCGGGCTGGCCGCCGGAAACAGGCAGGGAGTGACCTTTGGACAACCATTGACGGTAATCTGTGGCCCCGGTGAAGGCGGGGCGCTGACGCAGCCGGATAATATCATCAGGCAGGGGAGTATCAGCCCAGCGGCGTAAGGTTTCATTTTCACGGTATAACCTCTTGATTTGGCTGTTACGTTGTGCCAGCAACTGATCGGCGCTGGCAACCTGTTGACGTAATTGTGATTGCGCCTGATTGTTGGCATTGGCGGTCAGTGCCAGCGCGATAAGCTGGCCGCTTTTAATCGTTGCCTCAGCCGCTTGCTGGTCAATCATCACTTGGCGAGACTCCGCCAAACGGTAAGTCTGTACGCCACTGGTAACCAGTAAGGCGGCGGCAATCGCCCATGCGAGCGGGGCCGTGTTGAAGATTGGCATAATGTCAGCCCGGATATTGACGGGCGGGCAATTGAAAATGCGGGCCGTCTTTAAAGGTGGTCCAGTTACCACCCCATTCCACGGCGATCCCCAGCTCGGCGGCGGCTTGCTTCATCGCATCGGCCATCGGATAGAAATACTTCCATTCCCAACTCACCTTGCCGTCCGGCAGCGGCACAATATCGATCGCATGGCCGGTTAAATGGCGGCTGTTCAGGGTTTGGCTGGCACCGGCTTTAACCAGTTCGCGCTGGCGTTCCAGTGTGCGGCGGCCCTCAATCACTTTAAAATCCATCGGGGTTAGCTCCAGCGCGCGGCGCACCACCTTGACCAAATCAGGATGTACGCCGGTCAGGTTGTTTTCGCTGGCTTTGCCGAAAATAAATTTAGGGTTTGGCATCAGGGGTTCCCACCTTTTTATTGACGATTTTAAACACCAACTCTCGGATAGCCTGCAAGCCGATTAGCCCGATCAAGCAGCTGATAAAAATTTCCACTTTTCCGGCAGCGACTTCAGTTAGCGCGCCGTTTAGCCACGGGATGGCATCAATGGCGCGGATCAGCATCGGGGAGATTACCGGACCGATATTGACGCCGACCAGCCCGCAGACCACCCCCTCGCCAATGCCTTCGCGCAATTTTCCACCGCCCCAGACCACGCGGCGAAAGGCCACAATAAAGCCGACCAGAAAGCCGTTGATGACCGTGGAATGAGCAGAATAAAAGGCCAGTAATGCACCTATCCAACTTGGATCTTTTTCTGGCATTTTCATGTCCGTTACCCCCTTTGGGGAGCCGTGGCTGTGGCGATTAGTCCCACAGCTGAATAATATTTTGTTGTGCCGCTTCGGTGGTGTTGGGCAGTTCCAGCCAGTGACCGGCGGGCAGTAGCGGCCCCAGTTCAGCCAGCCCCGGGTTAGCCTGATAAACCGCCTCAGTCACCCCCTCGGTGCGGCCGTAGTGACGCCAGCACAAAGCGTCAACGGTGTCATATTGCTGAGCCTGAACCCGCATTTACACCAACTCGGCAATGCCGCGCTCACGGCCTTGCACATCACTGATGGCCCAGCGGGCATCACGCCACAGGTCGGTGATTTGCGGATCAAGGGCGTCCGCCCGCTTATTGCCATCGCCAGTGGTGTCCATATCGCGATAGCGTTCGGTCAAATTGGCCTTAGCATGGCAGTAGACCGCCCGCCGGTAGCGCTGTACCCGGATGGATTCGCCCGCGACTTGTTCGGATTCCACCGCTTCCAGCTTCAACACGCCAGCGGCCTCTTGCTCGATGCGCCATGCCCGTAACTGGCCGTTGGTGTTACTGATGGCCTCGATCACCGCTTCTTTCAGGCGTTCGGCGGTGACATTGCCGTCCAGGCGCATCACTTTGCGTAAATCACCCAGTGAGATCACCGGCCAAAACGGCGCGCTGGCGATTGTCACGTCCGGCCCTTCGGGTGGGCTTGCCGGGTGTACTGGTTCAGTGGCTAACAGGCTCATATCATCACCGTTAATAAAATGGGCGGTGGACGCGGTTATCAGGGATAAACCTCATTGCCGCGTGCCGCCCGACGTGCGGGGCACGATTCAGGAGGTGCGTTTGGCGCGCACCGTGTTTGTTTTGGCTTTGGCCGCCAGTTTTTTGGCAGCGGCAGCGGATGTCGTTTTGCTGATTGTTTTCGCCGCTGGGCTGGCAGGGGTTTCTGCGCTAACCGCTGGCGTATCGGGCAAGGTGGCGACCACGTCAGCGCTTGCGGTCGTGATAACGTCGGTAGCCGTGGTCTGCTCAGTAGCGCCTACACCACCAACTTCCGCACTGGCCGCAGCCAGCGCGGCTTTTTTCAGGTTGCGCTCCAGCACTTCAATATCTTTTTTCACCCCCGCATCTTTATGCGCGGCTAAAGCCCGCTGCAACCAGATAAGCGCAGATGCCTGATCGGCCAGATTAGTGCTTTCACGTTGGGTATAACCAATCGCTTTAAGCAGTTTGGCGCGGGCTTCATCCGGCATATCTTTATCCGCCGTCAGCTCTTGCAGGCGCAGCAAAATATCAATTTCAATCGCCGGACTATTGGCGGACGCAAGTTTGAAATTCAGCAACGCGGCTTCAGAGAGTTGATCGACAACGAAGCAGGCGGCCGTGCGCTGGTATTTGTCAGCCATTGGCAGGTTATGGCCGATCACATATTCCGCCAGGCGCAGTGCGTCACGGTATAAACCGGCATCCACTGACCACACCATGCAGGTAGTGACCACCTCGTCACTTTGGCCGCTATTGGCCGCCAGTACGCCATCGAGCCAGCCGTCATAGGCGGGCAGCATTTCCCGTTTCATGGTGGCGCGGGTGAGATGTGATTGGAATTGCGACAGGCGGCGTTGATCAATGCGCAGCCGGTAAAGCTGTTGTTCGTAGGCGGAGCCTTGCACCACGTCTTCCGTGGTGCCGCGCCGTTCTGCCATCACTTTGTCGTAATGGCGTTGTGCTGGAGTTAACATCATGCCCCCTAGGCGTAATGGGGCGGCGGGCCGCCCGTAAGTGACTAGCGACCGTTAAACCGGCTCACCGGCTTTGATACCTTCAATCAGGCAACCGAAACCGTAATCCTCCACGCAATAAGCCTCGTTATCCGACTCATAGGTGGTGACGCGGTTAAACTCCGGTTCCTCTTTGATGGTGCGGCGGTGTGTCCCTTCCTGCACATAGATAGCCAGATTGTCGAACGTAGTGATAAACATGGCGTCAGCTGGGAAGAATGGCGCGCGGTAGGTCTGCATACCACCGATTTGCTTCTGCGATACCAACATCTGACCGGCCAGCGCTTCAGTGTGGGGATTGCTGCCGCTGACGGTGTTCAGCACCGGGAAGTATTTATCCGCCAGCAGTTTGCGGCCGCAGATAACAATCAGGCCGGTGTCGTCCTGATACCACGGATCGATCAGGCTGTTGACCGCATCAAAGGCCAGTGAATCAAGGTTGCCATACTGCCCCTTGGTGATGAGTTTATTGTCCTCATCACGGGTGGAAACCATCACGTCAGACATCACACGCTGTGGGGCAAACAGACGGTATTTTTTCAGCCAGCCGATATTCACGTCTTGTAATAACGGGTTAGCGGTAATATCTGATTTAGCCGCCACTGACGTGCCATTAAAGCCAATCATGATGCGATCCAGTGCGCGGCGCGTAATAATCTGATTGGTCACTCGCGTTTTAAAGTCACGCTTACCGGCCCATGCATCCAGACGGGCATAGCTGATATAGGTATCAGAGTTGGTCTGTTCGCAGCGGTATTTGCCATCATCTTCAATGGCTTCCGGTGAGTTAGGCTCACGGCGTACCGTTGTTGAGGTATTGCGGCTGGCAATCGGGCCACTAACACCAATGCCGATGCGCTGGCCTTCCTGTTCCGGGACAAGGTTTACATTGATGCGTTTTAGAAAATCACTGGAGTGCTGGATCTTATCTTCCAGTGTTTGAGCAACGGACGGAGCCACCGTAAATTGTTTAGTGACTCGATCTACAGGCAGGCTGTTAAGTCGGGCCTGTGCGGACAGATATTCGTCCCATTTATCACGTGTTTCATTTCTCATGTTCTTCATTCCTGTGGATTAAATAGGGCGATTTAGCAGTTGATAGTGTCGTCGGCACTGCCTTCCGGGCCACCTTTAGCCGGTGGGCGACTGGTGTGCTGACTATCTTCGCCTTGTAGCTTGGTCGTCAGCGCGGCAAACGAGGTGGACAACTGGGATAGCTGGCCTTTTAGCTCAGTCACTTCCTGTCGGCTGGCGGTAAATTGTTGCTGGGTTTCCAGTACGGTTTTCTGGCTTTCGGCAATCACCTGCACGGCGTGGCGAATATCGTCCAGATTGCCATCGGTTTTGCGTTTGGCACCAAATAGCAGGTCTTTAATCTGTTCGGTGAATTTCTTGCTGGTATCGTCTACCGGCATGGTTTCATCGAATTCAATCAGGGTTTCTTCCAGCGCGGTGAACAGACAATCGTCGGATTGTTTGCGACCGGCTAGCGGGTGCGGCTTACCGGCTGCAACCTGTTGCGCGCAGAACTGGATCATTTCCGTACCCAGACTGCCTGGGTTATCGGTCAGCGCCAGCCCCTTTAGATAAGCGCGGCCACTGTCGGCAAAGTTGGGGGAAAACTGGATCGAGGTGTAGACCTTCTGACGGCTCTTATTCAGCGTCAGCATTTCATCTGTAGGGTTGATTTGTGCCAGCAAAGCCAGCTTGCCACTCAATGGGCCGTTAATGATTTTTTCAGTCTTGACGGCCGTCACGTCGCCATAGCAGCGGAATAAGCTATCAGGCATCAGGCTTTTGTAGTGCTCCAGATCGACGCGGGCACCAAAAACCGTGGGGTCATAGGTCAGCGCAATATCTTCTAAATCCTGACGGTTAATCGTGCGGCCATCAGCGGCGGCCCCTTCAACGGCAACGCGGAAAAACTTGGATAATTTAGGCATATAACAATGCTCCGGGTATCAGCAATCGGTGTGCAATAAGCAGCGGACACCATCATCACCCCAGCGGCTAAACCCGCGCAAAGCCTTGTTATTGTAAGGGGTCTGCTACAACTTTATCGCCTCGCCGACAGTCACGCGGGCGCGATAGCCTAAGCCCCATGAGCAAATTAACCCCCGATTCTGTCCGCGATGCCCGTAGTCTTTACTGGCAGGGATACCAGATATCCCATATCGCCAAGTTGACCGGTTTCAACGTGCATACGCTGTACTCCCGGCGCAAGCGCGAGAACTGGGACAAAACCGTGCCCCTCGACCGGGTGCGCTTTACCACCGAGGCCCGTTATAACCAGCTGATTGATAAAACGGAGAAAAGCGGGCGGGATTTTAAAGAGATAGATTTGCTGGCGCGCCAGCTGGTGCGCTTTGACCGCCAGCTAAATAACGAGGGCGGTGAAGGGCGCAAAAAACAGCCGAAGAACCATTTCAGTGATGAGCAAATCGAACAGTTGAGAGCCAAGTTTTACGAGGGGCTTTATGAGCACCAAAAGCGTTGGTATAAAGCCAAAAGTCTGGCGATCACCATCAGGAATATCCTCAAGTCGCGCCAGATTGGGGCGACCTGGTATTTTTCCCGCGAAGCGCTGATCGATGCACTGGAAACCGGCCGTAATCAGATATTCCTATCCGCCTCTCGCGCTCAGGCGCATCAGTTCAAACGCTTTATTATCAAGTTTGCCGCCGAGGTAGGGGTCGAGCTGAAGGGCGATCCGATCATGCTGTCCAACGGGGCCGAGCTGCATTTCCTCGGCACCTCGGCAGCGTCGGCGCAGTCGTATACCGGGAATCTCTATTTCGACGAATATTTCTGGACCAGTAATTTTATTAACCTGCGCAGTGTGGCCGCCGGGATGGCGACACAGAGCGGGCTGATCGAAACCTATTTCTCTACCATCTCCAGTGAAGAACACGAAGCCTATCGCTTCTGGTCGGGCGAGCTGTTCAACGAGGGCCGCAAAAAAGCTGACCGCGTTAACATTGATATCACTCACAAGAATCTTAAAAACGGCAAGATTTGCGCGGATATGCAGTGGAAGCAGATCGTGACCGTCAAAGATGCGGCGGGGTTGGGTTTTGACCGTATCGATATTGACGACCTGATCGCCAAGAAATCCCCGGATGAATTCAACAACCTCTACATGTGCCAGCCCATCACTAACGGCGAACGGCCATTCTCTTACAGTGAGTTGATTAACTGCGGCGTGGATGGCTGGAATGCGGGTGTGTGGGATGACTGGCGGCCCTATTCACCAAGGCCATTGGGTAATACGCCGGTGTGGATTGGCTATGACCCCAACGGCGAAGGCGAGGGGGGCGATAGCGCCGGACTGGTGGCAATCGCCCCGCCACAGGTGGAAGGGGGTAAGTTCCGCGTGCTGGAAGCTATTCAGTTACGCGGAATGCCGTTTGAACTTCAGGCGGAGGAGATCAGGAAAATGACCCAGCGCTATAACGTGCAGTTTATCGGTATTGACGGCACCGGCATTGGCGGAGCGGTGCATTCGCTGGTACTGAAATTCTTTCCGACCGCGATGAAGTTTGTCTACAGCATCAGCGTGAAGTCTGCTCTGGTACTCAAGGCGCAAATGGTGATGCGTCGGGGCCGTTTTGAGTATGACGCCGGGCTAAGCGTGATTGCTCAATCGTTTATGACTATCCGTAAATCAGTGACACCGGGCGGAATGACCACCTATGTCTCTGACCGTTCCAAAGGGGCCAGCCACGGCGACGTGGCGTGGGCCATTATGCACGCATTGCAAAATGAACCGATTGGCGCAGAAACCGGCAGCACCGGCGGCGGCTTTGTACAGGAGTTTTAACCGTGGAAATGAAGACTGTTTTACCCGCAACACCCGCTGATGCACCGCCAGCCCCGCAGCCCATCTCGACGATGGAGTCTTTTACCTTTGGCGACCCGACACCGGTATTAGATCAGCGCGACCTATTGGATTGCATGGAGTGCGCCCGCAATGGTGACTGGTACGAGACACCGATCAGTTTTTATGGGCTGGCGCGTATTTTTCACTCGGCTATTCATCACCAATCACCGCTGAATTTTAAACGCCGGGTACTGATGAGTTGTTACCGGCCGCACCCATTGCTTTCCCGCGCCGATGCCGGGGCATTCGTGCAGGATTTTCTGGTGTTCGGCAATGCCTATCTTGAACTGCGCAAGAATCGACTGGGCGGCCCGCTGGCACTGAAGCATGTTCCGGCCAAGTATATGCGGCGCGGAAGCAATCTGGATCAGTATTGGTTTGTGACTTACGAGAAAGAGGATTACGCCTTTGCGGCTGGCTCAGTGTTTCATCTGGCCGAGCCGGATATTCATCAGGAAATTTACGGCTTGCCGGGGTATCTGGCGGCTATCCCGTCGGCGTTGCTTAATGAGGACGCCACGCTGTTCCGGCGCAAGTATTACATTAACGGCAGTCATGCCGGGGTGATTGTTTATCTGTCTGATGCGATGCAGAACGATACCGATGTGCAGGCGCTAAAGCGCACCCTGACCGATGCCAGAGGGAAGGGGGCATTCAAGAACGTATTTGTCTACGCAGCGGGCGGGAAGAAAGACGGCCTACAAATCATGCCCTTCAGTGAGATAACCGCCAAAGATGAGTTTAACGGTATCAAGAACGTGACCCGCGATGATTTGCTGGCCGCGCACCGAGTACCGCCGCAGCTGATGGGGATCATGCCAACCAATACCAGCGGTTTTGGGGATGTCGAAAAGGCGGCGAAGGTGTTCGCCATCAATGAGCTGTATCCCATCATGGAAGATCTGAAAGCCCTGAATGACTGGCTGGGCGTGGAGGTATTCCGGTTCAACCCCTATGCACTGGCCGCCGTGTGACTCTAACCCGCCGATTCATTCAATAATTTTCATCCACATCTGCACGGGCGCAGCTTGCAACCCGTGCAATTATCCGTTCGCGCTATAACGCGCTGTGCGCCCCGCAGCGAGGCGCACGCCTCACGCATCCGATCACGACACCCACCACCCGAATGCACATCACCATGACCCACAGGCGGAACATCAGCCGGAGGTGCCCGACCTCCCCCACACCCTTCAGCGCGCGATTGTCTCCCCTCCACGCCTGCACGCAAAAAGGGTCGCTTTTTGTGCATTTGTGCAAGTGGCGGCAGGCCGCGCCAGTTCTGGGCTGAAAGGGGTGAAATAGCATCAAAAATATTGTGCAAACTTGTGCGGGATTGAATCACTGAGCAGGAGATAGGTAATGGTTTTTGATTAGATTCTTTAGGCATCAACTATTGGGAGTGAAGAGATACTGCATATGTCTTTGACTAATATAACGGCGGCCTTACTTCACAAAGTAGTCACTTAAATGCCTTATTCGGACTAAAGATTTGTATAACTATATACAAATTTAATGGATGTATGATAAAACGGAAATATACATAAATATTATTTATCTAACAGGGTGAAATCAGTCGGTTAAGGTTTGCTCACATTTAAAAATACTTTTCATAAGGATGCGCAAAAATGTCTTCAATTACACCAAGAGGAATGAACATTACGGAAGCCTATCGAGACTACCGTAACGGAAAGTTTCTTGTTAATCGTAGTTACCAAAGAAAATTAGTTTGGACAACTAAAGAAAAACAAAAACTAATAGATAGTCTTTTACTTGGGTATCCGATTCCATTAATTTTACTTGCTTTAACAAAAAATGGTGAGTATGAAATAATTGATGGTATGCAAAGATTAAATGCTATATTTGATTTTATTGAGAATAAATATTCATTAACAAGTGATTCATATTTTAATGTGGAGGAGTTCCCTACAGCGAAACAAACTATGTTAGATGGTTATTTTGATGTGGTAGATTCGCATGATTTTCTAACCCGGCAACAGTGTGCTGATATAATAGAGTATCAATTAGCTGTAACGATCTTCCCAATAGAGAATGAATCTGATGTAACAGATGTCTTTGGTCGTATTAACTCAGGAGGAAAACAGTTAAGTTTTCAAGAGAAACGGCAAGCTGGTGTTATTACCCCGCTATCATCTTCTGTTAGGAAACTATCTTCTGAATTAAGAGGTGATTCATCTTCTGATGTTTTAAAACTATCAGAAATGCCATCTATTAGTATTGATGGATATATGGATAGGCAGGGTTATGGTGTTAATGCTTCTGACACGTTTTGGGTCAAGCAAGGGGTGTTGAATACAAAAGAGTTAAGGGATTCTGTTGATGAACAAATTATTTCAGATATTGTTGTTTCGATAATTGAAGGTAAACCTTTCGCATCTAGTAAAGAAAAATTTGATGAATTATATGATTCAACATCTGAATTGTCAGGTAATGTTTGCGCAAAAATAATATCTTACCCTGAGGATAAGTTACTTGCGGAAGTTACTACGACAATTTCAACAATAATAACAACTTTTAATAAAGTCACTAAAATTGACAATCATCCATTCAAAAATGTAATCTACGGTGGGAAAGCAAGCAATTCTGCTAGGTCTTCATTCTACACAGTATTTATGGCATACTATGACTTAGTAATAAAGGAATCTAAAGCCCCTGTAGAATACGATAAAATCATAACAGCTTTAACTAGCCTAAATGATAAATTAAAAACAGATAAGAAACATGTAACCTCTGAAGACAGGATAAGTAACATTTCAATGACAAAGGGATTAATACAGAATTTCTTTGTTCCTAGCACACCCTCTTTACTTACTCATGGGCCTGGCCTCTATATAGATTTTGAAAATTCGCTAAGACGCTCTAAGATAGAAACGGTAAGATATGAGTTTAAACAAGGTATTTTGAATCTTGATGCAAAGAAGAGCGTAAATAAAAAATTATTAGAAAAAATAAATGAAATAATATGTAGTATGGCAAATATTGGGCCTGATGTTGGAGAAGGTTATATATTTATTGGTGTTTCAGATAACCAGAGTGATTCTGAAAGAATCAGGAAGATGTATGATTTAGAGTCTGTCCAGATTGGTGATAAGGATATTTTTGGGGTTGATCGTGAAGCAAAGCAATTAAATATTGGCATTTCTGATTATGTTGCTAAAATTGTAAATTCCATTAGGAATAGTGAATTATCTAGTCACCTAAAACAATCTGTTTTGAATAATATTGACACAATTGATTATAAAGGACATTCCGTCGTTAGAGTCTTAGTGCCTAAACAAAAAGAAATGAGTTTTATTGGTGATAATACCTATATCCGGGTGGACTCAAATACTGTTACAGCAAATCCGAAACAAGCGGCTCAAATAATGAAACTTTTCAGTTAATCAGCATAAGGCCAGGTTACTCATAATGAGGACTTGGCTTTTAAGATAAAATTTGTTGATTATCGTACCGAAGGCCATTATTTCTCATGACAAAAAATTTTCCATCCCCAAAGTCCACCTTACCCCCCATAACCAATGCCCGCAATTCCCACGGCTCCGGCTCTATGTCGATTTTTCGCAGGAAACTCAGTACCTGATCCGCTAACTCACCGATAGGCTGATACTGAGCCGCTATGCCTGCTTTTTTCACTTGGCTATTATCAGGCGCTTTTCTTCCTTTATCCCCATCATTGCGGATACGTTCGGCCAGTTCTCGCCGTTCTTTACGCCCCATATCCTCAAAAAGCTGGCTGGTTTGCTGGTGATAGCGTTTTATCTGCTTGGCTGTGGCGTTCTTAGGCAGTTTTGGATAACTAAATTCTGCGCCTGGCGGGGTGCTTTCAACCGATTTTGCCGGTTGAGGGCAGCTACCGCGTACAGTTATTGACAGAACTCCAAGGGGCGGCGGGCCGCCCTGAACGTCAACAGAAAAATCCGCGTCAGCTTTGATTTTAGGAACGATTTTGTAAGTGGTGGTACGGGTATAGATAATTGAATTAGAACCAGATTCAGGGGCAAAGACGCCAGTGATCCGGCTGACGTTATCCCCGTAATCATTGCCGTTCTCGGTGATGTCGTAATTGAGCCTTACGCGCAAATCTTTGCGGGCAACTAACGGGCCGCCTTGTGCGAGGGTGTAACCCGCCCAGTTGCCCTCGTCAGCGGCAACCTGAGCCGGTGATATCTCTGGGAATAAACGCAGCTCCTTATCACGCAGACGGCGTAATTCACGGTATACCGTGACCGGCGCACCACCTATTTGCTGAAACTGGCGAATATGCCAACGAGACGCCCAGGCACTGACGCGCTTGGCTGTTTCCTTCAGGGGTTTACCGCTTTCGTCGTCCAGCTCATCATCAAGCGCATAACCGTCGATATTCTTTGATATATATTTGGCAATGTAGCCGGTGGCGCTACCCAGTTCTTTATCAATGGGTACGACATGGAAACGGGCTTTAAGCGCGTCTTGTGATTGCAGCTCTTCCGAATCCTCCCAGCGGGCATAGGTGCAAAAAATATCGCGGGCCAGTTCGATATCAGCGGGCAGCATAAACAACAGCATATGCCAGTGGGGTGTTTCGTCGTGGTGAGGCTCCGCTACACGGAAACCAAATACCCGAATACCGGCGCGTTTCCACGCGGCACGAACCTGTGACCAGATACGGCACAAATACTTCTGCGTCTGCCGTGGGCTGGCACCGCGCCATTTATGGTTGCGCTTGCCACTGTTGTGCATCGAATGGAATTTCGACGGTGCGGTTAAGGTGTAGAAATCACCGGCTAAATTCTCTTGTTCCGCGATGTCCTCAAAACCGCGCATTCTGGTCATTAATTCGCAGCGGCGGATCGCGGGATTGGCAATACTGCCATCGTATTTATCAACCAGTGAAATTCGGTTGCCGTCTTCATCTTCCAGTTCAAACGCCTGAAGGAATTCACGGTTGGATTTCTTCTGTGCTTGCCACTCTTTGAGGGCGGGATCACTGCAATAGGGCGCTGATTTGGCGTGCACATAACCCGCCGCAATCATCAGGTGTTCACGCCACTGATCATGGATATGCTTCAGACGGCGTAACCACCATGAAGGGGACTCAATACGAGCAGTGGCGCGCAATGCTTCGTCCGCTGTCATGGTTTGGCTTTCGTACAGTCCCCAGCCCGGTGCACTGGTATTTAGCTGACGAGTTAGAAAACCGATATAGCCATAACCGGACACAATTGCGGTTTCAATATCCCCATCAGGTAATCCCATTTGATGATCATATTCGCGGATAAACTCGCCAGTCATGCAATCTGACAGACGATAGGCCAGCCGTTTGATCTCGCGCTTGCCGTAGTAAGGAATACGGCGAAAATCATCGTAGAAAGGGAGTAACACATGGGATCGAATATCAATCTGATATTGCTCTGTTACGCAGTCCACACGCGGCAATAGGTACTTTTCGATTGAGTTGATTAAGTAACTATTGGCTCGTTTGGTTCCACTGTTTTGTTTAATGTTCTCCACCCGCAGGGTGTAGTAGCGGCGGAGATAGTGAGGCAGCGACTCAAGGCGGCGCATAACACGCCGCGCACGGGGAATGGGTTCATTGATTTGAGCAAAGCGCCTGAATAAATCCTCGCTGATTGGCTTCTCACCGGCAGCGGTCGCAATCGCTGGCCGCGGCGCATTCCATGAGTAAGCCCCGGTAAAGGTTTCAGCGTTACCGGGGTAGGGTTGAGGTGGGGTTGGGGTGCTGCGGCCGAGTGAATACGACATTTTAAGGGATGTATTTTTCATAACTCCACGCTATTCTTTTGTGATACACCTATAAACCGCAAGGAATGCAAATGGAACACAAATTTTTAAAAAATACTGACCAAAAGCCAGCACCGAAATATGATGAAAAAATTACTATTTGGCTGAAAAAACAAGCAAATGGTATTAATTCAGCTTCGTACAATATTGTTATCTGTAACGAAAATAGGTTTTATCGTGAGATTACGTGCTCTGGTTTAGGGGAGTATGTTCATGCTTGTGAGTTTCTTCAGTCGCTGAAATTGAAGAATGTGTTAAATGGAGATCAAACTCTTCGAGGTTACGACGCTGTATTTGTAACTCTTGAGGTGTATAGCAAAGTTGTTCCAGCTCCACGATAGCATTTTCAATGTTGGTTTTTTGAGCACATTTTAATGCAGCGAAAGCCAACATTTTAGCTTCTTCGCTAGGCATATTTTTTACAATCATATTGTTTCTCCTATTTCTATTGGTCTCTGAAATATCGCAATTATTTCCCCGGTACTTTTTCTACCTTCCCCTTTACAACTTATAGAGCGCGGAGCCGTAATCGAGTGAAGAGTGAAACGGCTATAAAGATCACGGGCGATAGGAGTATCGCTATTAGACGCAACAACATGACAACCATTTTCAGCGGCCCTTGCCAGTAGGCGGGCTAAGCGAAATTGCTGATCAGCGCTGAAACCATCGGTGTGATAATGGGTAAAATCAGCAGTGCTGGATACTGGGATATATGGCGGATCGCAATAAATCACATCACCCGCAACAGCCATTTCCAGTGCTTCGGAAAAATCACAGCATAAGAAGGTTGCTTTCTTGGCTTTTTCAGCAAAGAAACGGATCTCGGCTTCGGGGAAATAGGGGGCTTTGTATTTGCCATAGGGGACGTTAAATTGCCCTTGTTGGTTATAGCGACAAATACCATTAAAACAGTGGCGATTTAGGTAAAGGAAGATTGCCGCTCTGGATATATCATCACGGTTTCGTGCATTGAATATTTTGCGGAAAATATAATATTGTTCGTGGGAATTAGCCGTAAGAAACAGTACGGAAGCCACATTGATTAAGTCGCTCGTTTCTCTTTTGGCGATTTCATAGAAGTTAATCAGATCATCATTGATATCCGTTATCAGATATTCATCATAATCAGTATTTAACATCACTGAACAAGAACCCGCGAACGGCTCTACCAGCCGTTTACCTGTTGGTAAGTGTTGGCGCAAGGTTGGCATGATACGAGCCTTTGAACCGGCCCATTTCAATGGGGAGCGATTCATAAAGCCCCCCGATAGTGTTTCTTTTTCTCTTCATGGATTTGCTGGCAAGTCACACAATAAATTACCCCCGGCACACTGATACGCCGTTGCTCGGGAATTGCCGCCTCGCAGGACTCACAGATAAAAGCAGAGGGGGCGGCTGGCTTACTGCGGGCATTGGCGATCTGAGCGGCTAATACCATCTCTTGCCGTTCTTGGGCGATATCGATTAAGTCAGCCATTAGCGTTGTCCCTCAGATACCGCCTTGAGGCTTTCAGCAACCTGGCGGATTAACTCAATAGCTTCAATGCTATTAAGGTCACGCTGAGAAATATGATTGGAAAGGGCAGTCAATTTTTCTGACAGATTAAGCGCAAAGGCTTTGCGTTCTTCTATTCGGGCATTATTTAAATGTTGATGCATGGCTTCAGTTGAAGCGGATATTGCGGCAAGTCTGCGATTCATCATTTTGTTGTTCCTCGTTTTCAGGCAATAGGAATCCCGGCGCGGTATAAAACGCCTGTGGTTTTCTGATAATTAATTACGGGTCTTGATTGATTACAGCGTCAGCATCGGGCAGTTCTTTAGGAAATGAGGCCGTCAACTCGGATAATTCTCTCATGGCCTTAATCACCCCTAATCGGTCTGATTTATCTAATTCGTGAAACTTCAATTTATGTTTATCCCGATGCAGTCCAGCGGTGAAATAGATCAAACCTCTATGGCGAAATGACACTCCTGATAAAAATGCGGCAACTCTATTCGTTCTTCTTAATGCCTTGTTAAGCATTAGCCGGACATTAGCTGTCTGAATAAGGCCGGTTTTTATTTGCTCCGCTGTGAGTTCAATTGCTCTTGCAGACTTTTGCATAGCAACACCTCCGGCAAAGATAAGTTAAGCGAATATCCCCATAAGGCGGGCAAACCAGCGACGTGGCGCTCTGGGTTTCGCCATATAAGGTGTTCTTAGTCCTGGGATAAACTGCACTTCGCTAGCTTTCGGTTGGAAATATCGACCGTCTGGGGTTTCTAACCAGCCGCGTTGGTGATGGTAATGCGTGACTTGCTGGCCGTTTACCAATAATGCGGCAAGGGATGGGCACTGTGAGATTTGAGTCATGACGCATTCCTCATCTGATGCAGTTGATCAACGTAAGCCGTCGCCTGCGCCTGCGCGTCAAACTTGCCGTAAGAGTGATCGCCCTGGCTGACGTGGTAACGGGTGATAGGGGTTATCTTGTTACGCTTTAATCGGGTAATAGAAAAACCACGGTAAACGCTGGTATGTTCGCTGACTTTAACCACTGCAAAAATCGGGTTAAATGCTTCTTCTAACAGGCGTTTGGTGGCAGATATAGCAAGATTCATCATGCTGCCGCCCCTACTTTATCTTTACGCCCCTTTCCTGGCTTGCTAGCGCTGATACGGTCTTTCCATCCGTGCCACGCTGACGGAGCATCTTCAACTAATTGTTCAGCGTATTTATCCCACTCCGACCGGCTAATCCACAACTCAGCGTTACCACCGGGTTTAGACGGGTCAGCCATGTAGAACGCAGGTAACTTGCCAGCTTTCGCCATAGAAACCACTGCGGCTACTGTTTTGCCTACATATAGAGCGAATCCCTCTTTAGAAAGAAGATTGGCGGGTTTTTCTGACAGCCTAACTGTTCTTTTTGTTGGGGTGTCTCCCATCTCTAACAAACTTTCAGATCCAAGAGTTTTATCGATATCTGACATTTGCTATTCTCCGTTGTGGTTCCTGCGTTTCGACTTGGCACTAGTTAGCACCAATTAAGTCTAATGCAGGGTTTCATTGTTGTATAAAAATAAGAGATCTGTAGTTTTATGTCAATACCGCAAAGCGAAAAACTTAAGCTTATGAGGGAATCTGAGCGAATGAAGATAAAGGAAGTTGCTGATTTAGTAGGGCTTAATTACGTTACTTATCATAACTATGAGTCCGGCAAGGCTAAAATGTCTTTTGAGGCGGGAATGAAATTATTCAAACACTCAAGATTTAGAAAATATCGCGACTGGTTTATGTTCGATGAGATAAACCCCGGAGCCGGGCAGATCGCTCCGGCCCTCTCCCCTGATGGGCAGCACGGAACAATCTCTACCCACTTAGGGAAAGAGATTGGTTAAGTGTTTATAAAACCTATATTTTTGAAATAATATTCCAAGATGAAGTATTCATCGGAGGGCTATCTTATGTCGATTAAGAAGCTCGATGATGGTCGTTATGAAGTGGATGTAAGGCCGCAGGGTTCCGAGGGAAAGCGAATCCGGCGTAAGTTTAATACCAAGGGCGAAGCACAGATTTTTGAACGTCACACCTTGGTTAATTTTCATAATAAAGAGTGGCTAGAGAAGCCAGCCGACCGGCGAAAGCTCACTGAGTTACTGGATTTGTGGTGGATATACCACGGCAAGAACCATGAGACAGGCAAGAAACAAAAAGAGCGATTAAATGCGGTTATTCGTGACTTAGGTGATTTGGGTGTAACTCGCGCAGATCAGCTAACAAAGAAAGCCATTATTGATTACCGGGTATATCTGTTAGGCACTAACTTGAAACCGTCTAGTGTGAATAAACTCCATTACATCTTAAGAGGCATGTTCACAAAACTCATTAAGGCTGATGAATATCATTGTTCAAATCCATTCGATGGGATTAAAAGATTTCAAGAGGCTGAATCTGATATGGCTTTTTTATCTGATGATGAGATGATCAATCTTCTTGAGCGCCTGAATGGGGATAACCGTAAAGTTGTTATGATGTGCCTGGCAACCGGTGGCCGTTGGAGTGAAATAGCTAACATTAAATGCCAGCATATTATAGGCAATAAGGTTAGTTTCATGAAAACCAAAAACGGGAAACAGCGAACAGTGCCAATTTCTAGCGAACTGAAAGCCTATGTGACGCATGGGCAATCTGGTGCACTGTTCTCGCCAAGCTATACGACTGTCCGCAATGTTCTGAAAGAAATAAAACCTGATTTACCACATGGTCAAGCTGTGCATGTGTTAAGGCATACATTTGCCACGCATTTCATGATGAATGGCGGTAACATCATTACGCTTCAACGCATTTTAGGGCATGCGACGATACAGCAAACTATGACCTATGCGCATTTTGCACCGGACTTTTTACAAGATGCTGTAACGCTAAATCCTATTGCGGGAGTGTCCATAAAGTGTCCATGAAGTAGGTCTAGTTAGCGCTAGTTAGGGCTAACTAGATACAGTAAGTGGTTGTTTTATAGCTACAACCCCTGTTTCTTTAGGGGTTGTAATGCGCCTAAGCAGGCGCCTTTGTTTTTATCAGTTGTGACTAGCAGAAGTTGTTATCGGGGTTTTATTGGGAGCATCGTGTTGGCAAAGGTTTTTGAGAAGGCGACAGTTTTAGATAATGCTCTGCTAGCAGATATATTGCAGCAAGTTCACCCGCTGATTGGTCAGGGAAAAGTTGCTGACTATATTCCCGCGTTGGCTGAAGTCTCAGCTGATAAACTCGGTATTGCTGTCTGTACACTTGATGGCAAGATATTTCAGGCTGGGGATGCCAATGAGCGATTCTCAATTCAATCGATTTCGAAAGTATTAAGCCTAACATTGGCATTATCGCGTTACGGTGAACAGGAGGTATGGCAGCGAGTTGGCAAAGAGCCATCCGGTCAGCCATTCAACTCACTGGTTCAGCTAGAATTAGAAAAGGGTAAACCGCGCAATCCTTTTATTAATCCGGGGGCGCTGGTGGTGTGCGATATGCTGCAAAGCCGCCTGAGTGCACCGAAACAGCGGATGTTGGAAGTGGTACGTCAACTGGTGAGTGACGATAGCATCAGCTATGATCCTCGAGTCGCTCGCTCGGAGTTTGAGCACTCAGATCGTAACGCAGCCATCGCCTATTTGATGAAATCTTTTGGAAATTTCGAAAACGATGTGCTGACGGTACTTCAGACCTATTTTCACTACTGCGCCATGCGCTTAAGTTGTACCGAGCTGGCCCGCTGCTTTGTCTATCTGGCGAATCAGGGGCGCAGCATCGGTGGACATGATCCATTGATTACGCCGATGCAGGCGCGGCAAATCAACGCCCTGATGATTACCAGTGGTATGTATGATGGAGCTGGTGAATTTGCCTTTCGCGTGGGTATGCCAGGAAAATCAGGGGTGGGTGGTGGCATCATCGCCATTGTGCCAGATGAACTCTGTATTGCTGTTTGGTCACCTGAATTAGATAGCGCAGGGAACTCTCTCGCCGGAACCGCTGCCTTAGAGCTACTGGCACAGCGGATTGGTCGCTCCATTTTTTAAACCGTTTTTCAGGAGTCTTATGTTACATAAAATGAAAGCATTACGAACCGCAGGTTTGGCAATATTAATGCTGACCACCTGGCAGGCGCAGGCTGAATACCAGTGCAGCGTAAAACCACAGGATGATGTGATTATCAGCCCGCAATCTGTACAGGTAGTGGGAGCTAGCGGCAATTTGCAGATTTCACCCGACGGTGATGTTATTCGTAATGGCAAAACATTGACGCTGACAGATGCACAGCGCCAACAGGCATTTCGCTATCAGACTGCATTGCGTAAAGATTTGCCTTGGATAGATCAAGGTGCGCAACAACGTTTAGAGAAAGCACGAGTCTCGTTAGATAAAGTGATTGTTAAAGAGCTGGGCAGCAACAGCAATGTGCGTAACCGCCTGACCACGCTTAATGATCAACTAAAGCAGCAGATGAGTCGTATTATTGAAAAGCGCAGTGATGGTTTAACCTTCCATCATCAGGCTATTGATCAAGTTGAGAAAGATGGCCGGCAATTGGTGCAACAAAGTATGGGCGGTGTGTTGCAAGACAGCCTGAATGAGATGGGGGTCAAGCAAGCGACCAGCGGTGCGGGTAATAATCCATTGCAGGCCATTATGGGCAATTTGGGTGGGTTACAGCAGGCCATTCAGAATGAGTGGAACAGTCAGGAGCAGGATTTCCAGCAATTTGGTCATGAAGTCTGTGGGCGAGTGACTGCGCTGGAGCAGCAGCGTAAAGATCTACTCAAAGCATTAAATTAATACCTTGCTTCAGATTTAGCAGGTTCAGACTGAGGATGTCGTCTGAACCTGTTTTCTATCCATTAGCCCATTAGCCCATTAGCGATAATCAGACTTATAAAAATAGCTCTAACAGTGAGTTAAGGAATAGTTTTCCTTTTTCGGTAATTTGCCAGTACTCCTCTGTTTCAATTAAATACTCTTTTGCTAGTGCCTCATCCAATTGCGGGCGGATCGTACTTTCAGCCAAACCGGTAAAGTGGTAGAAATCCGCGCGTGGCGCAGCTTCTAGCAGGCGGAAACGGTTCATAAAGAACTCAAAAGGTCGATCGGCGGCTTCCACTTCATATCTCTTATCCAGGTATTTACCCTGCATAAAACCACGGGGATGCTTGGTCTTTATCGTGCGTAAAATTCGCCCATCGCTGAAAGTTATTTTACCGTGCGCGCCACAACCAATGCCCAAATAATCGCCAAAACGCCAGTAGTTAAGGTTATGTTGGCATTGATAACCCGGCTTGGCATAGGCCGAGGTTTCGTATTGCTGATACCCAGCAGCACTGAGCAGCTGATGGCCTTGTTGGAAAATATCCCACAGTGCATCATCATCTGGCAGAATTGGCGGGCGTGAACTGAAACCGGTATTCGGCTCGATAGTCAGCTGATACCAAGAGAGATGGGGTGGTTCCAGCGCAATCGCCTGACGCAAGTCGTCCAGCGCTTCCTCTAACGTCTGATCGGGTAAGCCATGCATCAAATCCAGATTAAAACTGCGCAACTCCAACGAGGTTGCCAGCTCTGCGGCACGTTTAGCCTCATCTGGCCCATGGATCCGCCCAAGGCGCGTCAACTTCTCAGCGCTAAAACTTTGCACACCAATAGAGATGCGATTGATACCGGCGCGTTGATAGCCGCTGAAACGATCAGCTTCGACTGCGCCGGGGTTAGCTTCCATGGTAATTTCAGCATCAAATGCTACGGGCAATCTGGCGCGAACACCATCGAGTAACTGTTGCATTGCCTCGGCACTGAGCAAGCTTGGGGTGCCACCGCCAATAAATATGGTGCTGATTTCACGGCCACTGACCAGCTGCGCGTCTACATCAAGGTCCGCCAATAAGTGCTCTACATACTCCTGATGGGGTACATCGCCTTTCAGCGCATGGGAGTTAAAGTCGCAGTAAGGGCACTTCTGCACACACCAGGGAATATGAATGTAGAGGCTGAGCGGAGGTAATTTAAGCATTGCGCAGCGCATCCAACATCATTTTCAGGGCTTGACCACGATGAGATACCGCATGCTTCTCTTCGCGGGTCAATTCTGCTGCGGTTTTGCCCAGCTCTGGTACATAGAAAATAGGGTCATAGCCAAATCCGGCAGTACCCGCAGGCTGACGGGCGATCACGCCAGGCCATTGGCCGTGAAACACCAGCGGCGTTGGATCATCACCATGGCGCATATAAACCAATACGCAATGAAATTGAGCGCTGCGCTGTTCGTCGGGAATATCTTTCAGTGTTACCAGCAGCTTATCGAGGTTCTGTTGATCACTGGCATCAGCACCGGCAAAACGTGCGGAGTAAATTCCCGGCGCACCACCCAAAGCATCAACAGCTAAACCTGAGTCATCGGCGATGGCTGGCAAACCGGTTGTCTGTGCGGCATGGCGCGCTTTTAATATGGCGTTTTCGATAAAAGTTAAGCCAGTTTCTTCGACAGACTCAACGCCCAGATCGGTTTGCGCGACGACATCTAAGCCGAAATCAGCAAGCAAACTTGCCAGCTCACGCACTTTTCCGGGGTTGCCGGTAGCTAATACTATTTTTTGCATGAATGAATCCTGAATTTTTAGCTGATACTTCTTGCTGAGACTTAATGGCCTGACGGGGAGATATCACTCAAGCAGTGCCGCAACTTCCGGCGGTATCTGTTGCGGATTGACGATTTTAATCTGTTTGTGCCGCCCCAACTCGCCCTTTTCGATAATCACCTGGCTTTTCGCTACCCGGAACTGTTTAGCGATAAATTTGATTAAGTGAGCATTGGCTTGCCCATCAACGGGAGGGGCAGTAATGGCGACTTTCAATTCATCGCCATGTAAACCGACTATCTGATCACGGCTGGCTTTCGGCTGAATATATAGCCTGAGCACCACTCCGTCCAGCAAGGATGTTGCTGCACTCACAGCATAACCCAAAGCTCACCCAACATATCCATGCCTAAGAAATTGATCAGATACAAAATAAGAATAACCACCATGGCTGAGAAATCGATACCGCCCATGGCCGGTAAGATGCGACGAATCGGGGCCATTAAAGGCTCGGTTAGCTGATAAAGCAGGTAGTCCATCGGGCTGCGGCCCTGACTGACCCAGCTCATTAGTGCGCGAATAATCATGATCCAGAAAATCAGATAACCAGCGGCTTTAAACAGGGCAATAACCCCAAACAGTAAATTATAAGGGCTGAGGGATATCGAGCCGCTACCAATCAGCAATAGCAGTGGGAATTTAATGGTCATCAACAAGTACGCTAATAGCAATGATGCACTGTCGATTGGCCCTAGCGACGGGATAATCCGGCGCAGCGGCCCCACTATTGGTTGTGTTATTTTCACCACAAATTGCGAAAACGGATTGTAGAAATCGCTGTGAACCCACTGCATCCAGATGCGCAACAGCAGTACCATCACATACAGGTCAATGACCGTTTTGGCCAGAAAAGTCAGCGTTAGCATGAGTTGCTTTCGTCCTTAATATTAGATATTCGCGTACATTACCGGCCCCTATCTTAACGAGAAAGTGTCAGAGCCAGTGTCGGTTTTTGTAAATATTGTCGTCGTTAGAACAGCTTTTCCATCTCTTTCGCTCGCGAAATAGCCGCTTGCATAGCAGCGGCGACGGTTTCAGCCAAGTGTTGCTCACTAAATACCCGAATGGCTTCAGCCGTGGTCCCACCTTTAGACGTCACTTGCTGACGCAGTGTTGAGATAGGTAGTTGCGGGTTGGCTTCCACCAGCGCAGTGGCGCCAGAAGCGGCTTGTTGTACCAGCAGACGGGCGGTTTCACTGTCAAAACCTAACCGCTCAGCTTCTTGCTGCATCGCTTCCATAAATAGGAAGATATAGGCGGGTGCACTACCCGCAGCGGCAATCACACTATTGATGCCATTCTCGTTATTCACCCAACAAACTTTACCCACTGAACTCATCAGTGCGGTAGTGAAATCGCGATCATCCTGCGAAACCTGTTCTGGAGCATATAAGCCGCTCATCCCTTTCCCAATCAGTGATGGGGTATTGGGCATAATACGCACCAGATTGAGTTTATCGCCCAATAATGCATAAAAGCGCGAAACCAGAACACCAGCAGCAATGGAAAGTACCAGTTTATCGGTGAAGTCGACATTTTCCTGCAACGGCTGGCATACATCGGCCATTAATTGGGGCTTAACCGCCAAGATAACCACGTCGGCCTTTTGTGCCTCGCCGATATTATCATCGCTACTGATAACACCAAACTCAGCGGCCAGAGCGTCACGATTCTTACCTGAAGGCGCACAAACGCTGATTTTTTTTGTGGGATAACCACCGGCAACCAAACCTGCGATAATCGCGCGAGCCATATTGCCCGCGCCGATGAATGTAATGTGGCGATGTTGCATTGAATTCTCCTATACCCTTCGTACTTGGAGCCGCAGCGGTGTTAACTGCGCTCACTCACCCGAATCACTTACTGATGTAAGCTCATCGGGACTCATTCGTTTGCTGCCTTGCTGCAACTCCAATAACTTCGGGTAACCTGTTTCGGACTTGGCGCCGCAGCGGTAGCTGCGCTCACTTGTACTCTGGGTGTTTACGAACGGGCACCAAAAATGGCGGTGCCAATACGTACTAATGTACTGCCGGCAGCAATAGCTGCGGGCATATCATCTGTCATACCCATAGAAAGCGTATCCATCTGAGGATACTGGGCTTTTAAAGTCAAGAAAGCCTGATTCATTTGCTCAAATACTGCCAGTTGCCGCTGATAATCCGTTTCGGGGGCTGGAATGGCCATCAGCCCACGTAAATGTAAATTAGGCAGTTCGCTGATATTGGCTGCCAATGCCGGTAATTCCGCTAAAGTAATTCCTGATTTACTCCGCTCATCACTGATATTGACCTGAATCAGGACGTTCAGCACGGGCATCTCTGCCGGGCGCTGGGCACTCAAACGCTGTGCTATTTTTAGCCGATCAACGGTATGACACCAGGCGAAATTTTCTGCCACTAAGCGGCTTTTATTGGATTGCAGCGGGCCAATAAAGTGCCATTCAAGAAGACGGTTATAGGGCTTATTCGCGAAATAGTGGATTTTATCCACCCCTTCCTGCACATAGTTTTCACCAAAGGCATATTGCCCGGCGGCGATAGCTTCTTCGATAGCGGTCACAGGTTTGGTTTTACTCACTGCAAGCAAGGTAACTTCTTCTGGAGAGCGTGCGCAACTACGGGAAACTGTTGCGATCCGCACTCTGACATCCTGTAGATTCTGCTCAATTGTGCTCATATGGACCCAGGAGTTTGATATGGATTTCACCAGTCTGGATGATAAAAACTCAGAGCCGGATAACCCGGCATCTAACGGTATAGCCGCCAGATGCATTGATTTAGAAAATCCCGAACCTACCAATGATGGTTTCGACGAACAGGATTTCGCAAATAAGGTGGTGGCTAGTGTAAATCATAATGCGTCAGATCTGCACCTTTGTACTGGTTATCACCCGGTATTACGCATTGATGGTGAATTGAAAACCTTTACTCACTGGCCACGAGTTAATGCTGGCTGGCTCAATGGGTTAAGTCAGCACTTATTGAGTGAGGCGCAGCAAAGGCGATTACAACATTCAGGGCAGGTGGATTGCGCCTACACCACAGTGGCGGGGCAAAGGTTACGCGCTAATATTTTCCAGCAACGGCAGGGGCAATCAATTGCTTTTCGTATTATCTCTGCGGTTTGTCCGTCACTGACTGAATTAGACGCCCCAGACATCATTAGCCAACTTATTGAGCAAGAGAATGGATTGATTCTGGTGACTGGTGCCACAGGTAGCGGCAAATCCACTACATTGAGTGCGATGATGAGTGCCATTAATCAGCAGCAGGCTCGTCATATCATCACGCTCGAAGATCCGATCGAGTTTATTCATACCAGTCAATCATGTTTGATCCAGCAACGAGAACTGGGCAGCCATACCCACTCTTTTAGTGGTGCCTTGAGCGCAGCCCTACGACAAGATCCCGATATCATCCTGCTGGGGGAGTTACGGGATCAGGAGACGATCAGGTTAGCGCTGACGGCCGCTGAGACCGGGCATTTGGTATTGGCGACACTGCATACCCGCACAGCAACTCAGGCAATAGATCGGCTGGTGGATGTTTTCCCGGCGGCAGAGAAAACCGTTATCCAGGCGCAGCTAGCGGCTAGCTTGCGGGCTGTTATCGCGCAAAAGCTGTGTCAAAAGAGTGGGGGTGGGCGTATTGCAGTGTTTGAAATACTGACGCAGACCACTGCTGGCAGCCATTTGATACGCGAAGGTAAAACCTATCAGCTACCGACAGTGATACAGTCCGGTGGACAATGGGGAATGCAGACCTTTGAGCAGAGTATCGCGCAGCGACAACAAGAGGGAACTTTGGCGATTGAGAGCTGAATGTCAGGTCACTGATGGGTGAGTAAAGAGAGCCGCTAACACAGTAGCGGCTCCGGGTACGAAGGGGAATCTAGGCTGCGGGGATCTGCTGGGTAATGCAGTGAATATTGCCACCCCCTAGCAGGATCTCGCGGGCAGGAACACCGACAATCGCGTAGTCAGGGAACATTTGCTGCAATAGATCCTGTGCCAACCCGTCAGTGCGGTTATCCAGCAGAGGATAAATAATCTGCTGGTTACTGATCAGGAAGTTGACGTAAGAGCCAGCAAGCCGCTCGCCAGCGGCGCGTGGCACGGCATCGCTGGACAGCACATCGCAAGTCTCTTCTTCGGTGTTATACAGCGGGCCAGGAGCGGGTAGCTTCCAGATTTTTAGCTTACGGCCTTTGGCATCGACGGAATTAGATAGCACATCAAAAGCAGCAACTGAACGAGCGTACTGCGGATCCTGCTGATCGTCAATCCAATGTAGGGCGACTTCCCCGGGGCGGACAAAGCAGCACATATTGTCGATGTGACCATCAGTCTCATCGTTATAAACGCCGTTCTGTAACCAGATGAAATGTGTGACGCCAAGATATTCACGCAACAACTGCTCAATCTGCGCCTGATTCAGATGTGGATTGCGGTTTGGGTTTAGCAAGCATTCAGCGGTGGTCAGTAAAGTGCCTTCGCCATCGGTATGAATGGAGCCACCTTCTAGCACCAACGGAGCACTGTAATGAGCATTATTCAGGAAGTCACTCACCTGAACGGCAACTTTTTCATCTTGCTGCCAGTCGCTATACAAGCCGCCGTTAAGGCCACCCCAAGCGTTGAACTGCCAGTCAACAGCGCGGCGCTCACCAGCACCGTTGATGACCATGGTCGGGCCGGTATCACGCATCCAGGCGTCATCGCTGGCTATTTCTACCAAGGTGACACTGGCCGGCATGGTGGCTTTAGCCTGCGGCATAAACTCAGCAGGTACGCCCATAAACACCGATGTAGTGCGGCTGATGGCTTCGGCCACTTTGGCAAATGTCTGCTGAGCGGGGATACCTTTACCGCGCCAGTTATCCTGACGATAGGGCCACAGCATCCAGACAGCATCTTGCTTCGCCCATTCGGCAGGCATAAAGAAGCCGTCCTGTTGTGGCGTACCGGATAGTGCTTGAGAGGCAGGGCTTTGTAAAACTGAGCTTTGTAAAACCGAGCTTTGTAAAATCGTGTCTTGTGCAGACATAAATTATCTCCGGGTCTTGCCGTCAGAAGTGGCTAATGCCTGATACATTTCCGGGCGGCGATCGCGGAACAAGCCCCATGAGGCGCGCTGTGCAGCGATCTCCTGCAAATCAAACTCATGCACCAAAATGGTCTCATCAGTTTTGTTCGCCTGAGCCAGCAGGGCACCGGTTTGGTCTGCGATAAAGGAAGAGCCGTAGAAGGTCATTTCCAGGCCATCAATAAACTTGCTCTTCTCAGTGCCGATGCGGTTAGAAGCAATCACTGGCACCAGGTTCGCGGCAGCATGGCCTTGCTGGACACGGGTCCAGTGTGGCTGACTGTCGATTTCAGGGTAAGCCGGTTCAGAACCGATAGCTGTTGGGTAGAAGATAATTTCTGCGCCGAGCAGTGCCAGACTGCGGGCGGTTTCTGGGAACCACTGATCCCAGCAGATACCCACACCGACTTTGGCATAGCGGGTTTGCCAGACTTTAAAACCGGTGTCACCTGGGATAAAGAACTGTTTTTCTTGATAGGCCGGGCCATTTGGAATGTGAGTTTTACGGTACACATCCAGAACAGCGCCATCAGCATCAATCATGACCAGCGAGTTGTAATAGGCATTATTGGCTTTCTCAAAGAAACTCAGTGGCAATACCACTTGCAGTTCGGCTGCCAGCTTAGAAAAGTGTTTGATCAATGGACTATTATCCAGCTCTTGGGCCAGTGCATAGTGTTCCGGGCTTTGATCAATGCAGAAATAAGGCGCGGCAAACAGCTCCTGAATCAGAATTATCTGCGCGCCCTTGGCGTGCGCCTGACGTACCAGTTTCTCGGCATTTTCAATGTTCTTAGGCAGGTCCCAAGAACAGGCCATTTGAGTCGCAGCAACAGTTACTTTTGTCATGAGAAAACCTCAATAAATGTAAAAAACACCCGCGTGGGGTGTGCAATATTTTGAGCCGCTGATTGGCATAAAGAGAGTATACAATTCCGTGGGCGCAGGTGCCATGATATGCGTGGATCACCCAATCAGAACATGGGAACACTCGGTGGAGAACAGCCTCTGGCAAATAAAAAATAGCTTATTTAGCCAGCCTGTTCATCAAACCAACTTTCCAGAATAATGACCGCAGAAGCGGCGTCGACACTGCCTTTGTCCAGTGCGCGGTAGCCGCCACTGTCAAACAAATTGGCGCGAGCCTCGACGGTGCTGAGGCGTTCATCCTGTAAGGCTATCTGTACACCAAAGCGGCCATGCAGGCGGTTGGCGAACCGACGTGCACGGGCGGTCAGTGGTTGCTCGGTGCCATCCATATTTAGCGGTAACCCGACCACCACTAAATCAGGTTGCCACTCTTTCAGCAGCTTTTCGACCTTTTGCCAGTCCGGTGTGCCGTCCTGAGCTTTAAATGAGGTCAGTGCTCTGGCGGTACCAGTGACTTCCTGACCAATAGCTACGCCGATACTTTTGGTGCCAAAATCAAAGGCGACAATAGTGCGATTAGCCATTAAGCATGTCCTGCTTGCGGTGCAATATTAAAAATATTGATACCCAACTTGTTGGCTGCCGCTTGCCAGCGCTCAGCAATCGGGGTGTTGAATAGGATGTCGGTATCCGCCTCAATAGTCAGCCACGCGTTATCCAGCAACTCCTGCTCTAGTTGCCCCTGCTGCCAGCCCGCATAACCGAGTGCCACCAGTAGATTTTTAGGCTGCTCTGGTGTGCCAAAGGTCTCCAACACATCTTTAGAGGTGGTTATCATGGTATCGGGTGAAATTGGGATGCTGGAGCCGAAACCTTCTCGTGGCGAATGCAAGATAAATCCACGATCTTCTGCCAGCGGCCCGCCAGCTAATACCGGTTTATCCAGGCGTATGGAGGGGTCGCGCGGTGAAGGGCTGATTTTCAGTTTTTTCAGCACAGTTTCTACCGTGAACTGCTCCATCGGCCGATTAATCACCAAACCCATAGCTCCCTCTTCGTTATGCTCACAGATATAGATAACCGAGCGCATAAATTGAGGGTCCAGAAGTGACGGCATAGCGATAAGAAAATGATGCTGTAAATTCATTATGTTATATAGAGGATTCGCTGAGTTAAAGGGTGAACTGGTGTCAGTATGCGGATAAATGAGGATAAAGTCACGACCCCCTTCGCCCTTGAAGCCGCAGGGGTGTTGGCTGCGCTCACTCACCCGAATCACTTACTTGAGTAAGCTCATCGGGATTCGCTCTCTTGCCGCCTACCTGCAACTCCAATGGCTTTAGGGGGTATCCTTCGTCCTTGAAGCCGCAGGGGTGTTGGCTGTGCTCACTCACCCGAATCACTTACTTGAGTAAGCTCATCGGGATTTGCTCTCTTGCCGCCTACCTGCAACTCCAATGGCTTTGGGGGGTATCCTTCGCCCTTGAAGCCGCAGGGGTGTTGGCTGCGACTCCAGGTTTATGGGCAGGGTATCGGGCTTATTTATTCGCCAACCGAACTTCAATTGCATCCATCAACATACCGGTAATCGAAACATCCGGGAAGGCGGCTTCAATTTCACGTATGCAGGTTGGGCTGGTGACGTTAATCTCAGTCAGGCGATCGCCGATAATATCCAAGCCGACAAAAATTAAGCCTTTTTGCTTCAATACTGGGGCGACTGCACGGGCAATCTTCCAATCGCTCTCACTGAGTGGACGAGCTTCGCCACGGCCACCTGCCGCCAGATTACCACGGGTTTCACCCTGCGCCGGGATTCGTGCCAGGCAATAAGGCACCGGTTCGCCGTCGACCACCAAGACACGTTTGTCGCCCTCTTTAATGGCCGGCAGGAAGTTCTGCGCCATGCAGAATCGGCTACCCAACTCGGTCAGTGTCTCAATGATAACTGACAGGTTAGGATCATCTTGTTTCACGCGGAATATTGAGGTGCCGCCCATGCCATCCAGTGGTTTCAGGATGATATCGCCATGTTCCTGATGGAATTTACGGATATGATCTTTACTACGGCTAACCAGGGTGTCCGGCGTCAAGTCAGCGAACCAGGCGGTAAACAGCTTCTCGTTACAGTCGCGCAGGCTCTGCGGCTTATTCACCACCAAGGTGCCTTTATCTTCTGCACGTTCCAGAATATAGGTGGCATAGATGAATTCGGTATCAAAGGGGGGGTCTTTGCGCATCAGGATGACATCAAGATCATGCAATGGCAGGTCTTGCTCTGCACCAAAACTAAACCAGTCGTCTTTATCTTGCTTCACACTCAGCAAACGGGTGCGGGCGCGACCATCGCCGCCACGCATATAGAGATCCCCCATCTCCATGTAATGCAATTCCCAACCGCGGTGCTGTGCTTCCAATAGCATGGCGAAGCTGGAGTCTTTTTTGATGTTAATGGACGTGATGGGGTCCATTACGATGCCGAGCTTGATCATTATTCTCTCCTAATGGGAACGAATTTTATCCCAGATCGCCAAAACGCACCTGCAAAGCGGTGATTGCGGTAAGGGCAGTAGTTTCGGTACGCAGAACTCGCGGCCCTAGCAGGATATCAGTAAATCCAAGGCGTGAGGTCATGGCAATTTCATCGGCAGAGAGGCCGCCTTCCGGGCCAATCAACAAACGCACTTTGTTGAGCGACGGGGGGAGGGTGTTAATGCTGTTGCTGGCACGGGGATGCAGATTCAGCTTCAGGCTGTCATCTTGCTCTGCGCACCAATCGGCTAACTGCATCGCAGCACGGATTTCAGGAATAGTATTGCGCTCGCACTGCTCGCAGGCGGCGATAGCAATTTTCTGCCACTGCTGGATTTTTTTCGCCAGACGCTCACCATCCAACTTTACGCCGCAGCGCTCAGAAAACAGCGGAGTAATGACATTGACCCCCAGTTCAATGGATTTCTGAACAGTAAACTCCATTTTTTCGCCACGGGAAATCACCTGACCTAGATGCAGGTTCAGCGGTGATTCGCGGTCTTCCAACTGCCCTTCGGCAAGGCGAACGACCAGATTTTTTTTATCTACCCGGATGATTTTTGCGTCGAAAACCTGATTGCTGCCATCAAATAATTGCAGGCTTTGCCCTTCACCCATCCGGAGCACGCGGCCTACGTGATTGGCGGCTTCATCACTCAACGCCAGTTCGCTGCTCGCCTGCAAGGGTTGCGGATGATAAATGCGGGGTATACGCATGGGTTGCCCTAAGTCCTGAAACGAAAACATACCGCGCGGCTGATTGAGCCACGCGAAATAAATTAGTGCCTAAGGATACCAGAGGCAGGGAAACATCAGCCAATCGAAAATATCGCCCATACAGCAATCCTATTTATGAGGCGCATACGGGATTCGGATTGATTGACCAATATACTAGATTAGCCCTTTCGCTGCTGGCAAGCCCGTTGTACATAAGGGTTATGATTCCCTTGGGCTTTCGCTACTCGCTCGTCGCGCAAGCACTCCCAATCTGTCACCGGATATTGACGATCCCAGACAGCAAACAGTTTGCTTTGCTGGCTGGAGAGGCGCAGTTGATACTGCTCGCTCATATAAAAATAGGTCCGCGCGATCGCCCCACGAGCACGAGCAGGTGGCTCCGCAATCTTACTCTTAAAATCAACTTTCATCTCACACTGGCCATATTGACCGTTGCCGCCATTCCATTGGGAATACATGAAGTTATTACGGTCACCATTCACTTCGCCAATAGCTGGTTGCAGATTATGTAAATCTGTCTCTATCTGGCGATAGACCGGATCTTTAGCGCAGTTTTTACGGCCGCCTTGCTGCCAGCATTGACGCTGATGACCAAATTGCCAGGCCGGAACCACATGTTCCCACTCAATTCGCGCTGCTCGCTGGGCATTTTTTCTGGCTTGATAACCGCAGCTCTTCAGGTCAGGGATCCCTTTTTTACCTTGCCAATCAATTTTGCAGCCACAGTAAAAACTGCCGGGCGCATCCTGGTTAATTTTCGCGGCAACCGCTTTAGCCTGAGTAAAGTTATTGATGCTTTGACTGTAGACCGTCAGTGGCAGCAAAGGGGAGGATAAAACCAGCAGGAACAGAAAGTTGCGTAACATATCTCAAAACAGCCCAGTGATGAAAAGCAGGCAGGTTATCGATAATATTTATGGATGGCAAGTTAACGCGCTGTTTTATAACAAGTAACGTAAAACTCTAACAGCTATTTGTCGTGATAAATTGTAGCTTTTCGCCACACTGGCGGCAGCGGTATTCGCTCTCACCGCGCCGCACTTTATTGTGGCGGCGAATGGTTAAGGCGTGCTGCTGACATTTACATTGATAATTGAAGGTTTTGCTGCGCACCGAGGTCACTTCAAACTGGTGAGTACGGCTGGCCGGGACTTGCAGCACTTGCTCCATCATCCAGCGCCACTCCTTGCCATGGGGGGCCACTCGACCAAATTGACGATAAACCAGCAGATGGGCCAGTTCATGGGGTATCACTTCATCAATAAATGGCTGTTGATTTTCTAGCAATAATACCGGATTTAGGCGAATTTCGAAGGTTTGCAGATAGGCACTGCCCGCGCTAGTACCACGTTGATAATAGTTGATTTTTGGCTCCGGATAAGCGGTGCCAAAGTGCTGATTCGCCAGCTGCAATTTGTCGCGTAGACAGCGCATAACGGCTTGCTGTAACGCGATGGGGATTCTTAGTGCACTCATATGTTGGAAGAATAAAACGGTAGATAACCAGATGCAAGCCACTAGATTGGGCTAATTTCCCCTGCAGTTTGCTCGAAGGCTATTATCGGCGATAACGCGGCATACATAAAAAACCCCGCAGCACGGGGTTTTTGCAGTGCGATTCTGGTGGGTTAAAATTTATCTCAGACCCGCAGCATCACGCAGTATTTTGGCTTTGTCGGTTTTTTCCCAAGGGAACTCTTCGCGACCAAAGTGACCATAGGCGGCGGTGGCTTGATAGATTGGGTGTAACAGATCCAGCATTTGGATCAGGCCATAAGGGCGCAGCTCGAAGAACTCACGCACCAGAGTAATCAGTTGATCCTCAGAGACTTTCCCAGTGCCGAACGTTTCCACCATGATGGAGGTCGGCTCTGCCACGCCAATGGCGTAGGAGACCTGAATTTCACAACGGTCAGCCAGACCCGCCGCAACGATATTCTTCGCCACATAGCGGGCGGCATAAGCTGCTGAGCGGTCAACTTTAGAGGGATCTTTACCTGAGAATGCACCGCCACCATGACGCGCCATGCCGCCGTAGGTATCGACGATGATTTTACGCCCGGTCAAACCACAGTCACCCATTGGGCCACCGATAACAAAACGACCCGTCGGGTTGATATGATATTTGGTGTTTGCAGTGAGCCATTCGGCTGGCAGAACCGGCTTGATGATCTCTTCCATCACCGCTTCTTGTAAATCTTTCAGGCTGATATCTTCTGAGTGCTGAGTCGACAGCACTACCGCATCAATACCAACAATTTTGCCATCGTCATACTGGAAGGTCACCTGGCTTTTTGCATCTGGGCGCAGCCATGGCAAGGTGCCATTTTTACGCGCTGCCGCCTGGCGCTCAACTAAGCGGTGAGCATAGGTAATGGGGGCTGGCATCAAGACACTGGTTTCGTTAGTGGCATAGCCAAACATCAGGCCCTGGTCACCCGCGCCTTGTTCCAGTGGATCTGCACGGTCAACACCTTGATTGATATCAGGAGATTGCTTACCGATTGCGCTTAAAACGGCACAAGAGTTAGCGTCAAAACCCATCTCAGAATTGACATAACCGATTTCGCGCACAGTACGGCGGGTGATCTCTTCGATATCTACCCATGCGTTAGTGGTGACTTCACCGCCAACCAGTACCATACCCGTTTTGACATAGGTCTCGCAGGCAACACGTGCTTTTGGATCTTGCTCAAGAATTGCGTCAAGGACGGCGTCTGAAATCTGATCAGCAATTTTGTCCGGATGCCCTTCAGAGACCGATTCCGACGTAAATAAGTGTTTAGCCATTATTTTCTTTACCTTGAATACAAGTGAAATGTCACTGCATAGCGTGTGAGCCCAACAGCAAAAGCCGCGTTGGCGCTGACTTTTTGCGATTTTGCTCCGAACCACGCCCCTTTAGGCAAAGCCTTTAGCAGTCTATCAATTGAAAAACCGTTAGCGTTGATAACGTAACGGGAATTATAGCAATTTAAAACTATGGATGTATTAACATCTAGACGTCTATTTTAGGCCAAATTTTACCCTTAATGCCAGCGCTTTTTGCATCAAGATATTTCTTATTTCGGTTGCCCCTTGGTTTATTTACCGCTTGATACAGTTACAGGTCATTTTCATTTTGCATTTTACTTGCGTTATCGGTATAAACTGCGCGCGCAGCTTATTTGATACGCAATGATGAAGATGGCAGAAGATGACATTAGCTCATTGCTCGATTTTTAGTGTTTTACCCTCGCTGAGGGCGCTCAATATTGATGGGCGCTTAATGGTAGGTGGGCACTTCAATGGCAGCGTCATCAAACTGTGACCTAAATTGTCTATTAATAAAGTCTTGTCCGTTCATTGTGAGCGGCATGCGTGGAGGTGGTTGGATTAATGATCCGTTGTCTACTGGTTGCTGCACATCAACAGCTGCGTCGTTTTGACGTTCAATCCCCCCTTGCAACCTTCCTTTCTTGTACACCATCAACCCGATGTTACACCCACATGGGTGCGACTCAGGATTCGCGGGCAGGTTAACCACCGCCTGAAGCACTGAATCCGGCTAGCCTGAATACTTTGCGGCTAATCCGATTCACAAAATCTCAATACGTATTTACAGTCAAACGTATTTTACATTTAAACCTGTTTTACCCTTTGGGTAATGAATAGCTGAGTGATAAACCGCTCGTGGATGGCGCTTTCCAGCGTATTATTCTGCCAATTTGGCATTCACGCGGGTTGTCCTTGCTGGTTGTAGCTGCGATAGTGGCTGACTTTATCGTCAGTATCGCAATAGAGGCGAATTATGTCTGATGATAACTTGATTGGCCGTCCGTCAGCTGCGGGCGCACATGTTTCTTTACGCTCCATGCAGGAGGTTGCCATGAATGATCGTAATGCCAGCAAGATGCTGAGCACCTATAACGTCGCCTATTGGGGTGGCAACTATTATGACGTCAATGAGTTGGGTCATATTAGCGTTTGCCCTGATCCCGATGTTCGTGAAGCTCGTGTCGATTTGGCACAACTGGTCAAAGGAATGCAGCTTGAGCAGGGGCAGCGTCTGCCTGCGTTATTCTGTTTCCCACAAATTTTGCAGCACCGTCTGCGTTCAATTAACGGTGCATTTAAACGTGCGCGTGAATCCTTTGGTTATGAAGGCGATTACTTCCTGGTCTACCCGATTAAGGTCAACCAGCATCGCCGGGTAATTGAATCCTTAGTGAGTTCTGGCGAGCCGTTAGGGCTGGAAGCCGGCTCTAAAGCTGAAATGATGGCGGTTCTGGCCCATGCCGGTATGACCCGCTCGGTCATCGTCTGTAATGGCTATAAAGATCGTGAATATATTCGTCTCGCATTGATTGGTGAAAAACTGGGCCATAAGGTTTATCTGGTTATCGAAAAGATGTCAGAAATCAAAATGGTACTGGAAGAGGCCGAGCGCCTGAATGTGGTGCCGCGCTTGGGTGTTCGTGCGCGTTTGGCATCACAAGGTTCCGGTAAGTGGCAGGCCAGTGGTGGTGAAAAATCCAAATTTGGTTTGTCGGCTACTCAGGTGCTGCAACTGGTTGATATGTTACGTGAAGCCAACAGTCTGGAGAGCCTGCAATTATTGCATTTCCATTTGGGCTCTCAGCTATCCAACATCCGTGATATCTCCACTGGCGTGCGTGAATCCGCGCGTTTCTATGTGGAGCTGCACAAATTGGGTGTCAATATCCAGTGCTTTGATGTTGGTGGTGGTCTGGGTGTGGATTACGAAGGGACGCGCTCTCAATCTGATTGCTCGGTTAACTATGGCTTGAATGAATATGCCAATAACGTTATCTGGGGTATCGGTGATGCTTGTAATGAACATGGTCTGCCGCATCCCACTGTTATCACGGAATCTGGTCGCGCCGTCACTGCGCATCACACGGTGCTGGTCTCCAATGTTATCGGCGTAGAGCGTAATGAGTTCAGCGAGCCACTGCCACCAGCAGCTGATGCGCCTCGCGCGTTAGAAAGCTTGTGGGACACCTGGCTGGAGATGCAAGAGCCAGAAAACCGCCGCTCGCTGCGTGAATGGCTACATGATAGCCAGATGGATTTGCATGATGTCCATACCCAATATGCCCACGGTATGCTGGAATTGGCACAACGCGCCTGGGCTGAAGAGCTGTATCTGAGCATTTGCAATGAGATCCAAAAGCAGCTGGATCCAAGCAACCGCGCACATCGGCCCATTATTGATGAGCTGCAAGAGCGTATGGCTGACAAACTGTATGTCAACTTCTCGCTGTTCCAATCAATGCCAGATGCATGGGGTATTGATCAACTGTTCCCGGTGTTGCCATTGGAAGGTTTAGATAAGCCACCGGAGCGTCGCGCAGTGTTGCTGGACATTACTTGTGACTCTGATGGCACTATCGACCACTATATTGATGGTGATGGCGTGGCAACCACCATGCCAATGCCGCCATATGACGCAGAAAACCCACCGCTGTTGGGCTTCTTTATGGTCGGCGCTTATCAGGAAATTCTGGGCAATATGCATAACCTGTTCGGTGATACCGCGGCCGTTGATGTGTATGTTTTCCCTGATGGCACAGTTGAAGTTGAGCAAACTGATGAAGGCGATACCGTTGCCGATATGCTGGAGTATGTTCAATTGAATCCAGAGAAGTTGCTGGCTCATTTCCGTGATCAAGTGAAAGAGACGGATCTGGACACCGAGTTACAAGCTCAGTTTATGGAGGAGTTTGAAGCCGGTCTGTACGGCTATACTTATCTCGAAGACGAGTAAGTCACTCATTTGCTCTCTCGCGATTTAAGGGCGAACTTCGGTTTGCCCTTTTTTATTTCTGCTGTTCGGATGAGTGTTACGCCGCCCCTAAGTAGTTTTTAGCGGCATAGCGGACATTCTCTATCTCATCTAACAATTCAAACCATTCAGGTTGCAACTCCTGCAAATCAGTTTGCTGACGCAATTGCTGTTCGATTGTCATGCACAGCTGTTTTAGCCGTGGCACCCCGCTACATGCACAGCTACCATGGAATTTGTGAATCAGATTCAGGATATCGTCATCATCTGTTCCTGCCAAAATCGCCTGCACACGCTCTGTTACCTGCGGCATAAACGCCAACAGCATGGTGAGTAGATCTTTGGCGAGCGCCTCTTTATTTGCTGCCTGCCTTATAGCCAATGGCCAATCTATTGCCCCTGCATATACAAGCGGCACGATTAGCCGGATATCATCCTTCATCTCAAATGGTGGCGAACTATTGTGCTGATAACGGGAGAGCGCTTGTATCAATCGGGCTTCATCAATAGGTTTTGCCAGATAATCAGCCATGCCCAATTTTAATAACTGCTCTTGCTGCCCCCTGACCGCATGAGCGGTGACGGCAATGATCGGCGTGTCCAGATGATGGGACATCTGATGAATGATTTCACTGGCGCGGATGCCGTCAATTTCTGGCATTTGAATATCCATTAAAATGATATCCAAGGTATTTTCGCGGGCATAGGCAATGGCTTTCGCACCGCTGTCGCAGAGCACGGTTTCTGCAACTTGCTCTTCCAGCAGGGTGCCAATCAATTTCAGATTAGCTGGATTATCGTCAACCGCCATCACTTTGAACGGTAATTTAAGCGGTTTCTCTGCTTGCTCTTCAACCCGTGACACCTCAAGCGGCTCTTCAGATAAAAGTAAAGGAATCAAACGATTAGATGATAGTGGCTTGATGAGACATGCTTTTGCACCTAGCTGTTTAAGCTGCTCGGCTTCCACCTGTGACTGACTTGGCAGCGCCAGAATAACCCGCTCGGAGATCTTCATCGCCGCCACCAGTTTATCCTGATGAACAGCCATATTATTCCGGAACGGAATGGGTACGCCGACCAGCAGAAAATCATAATGTTGCACCGGTAATTGCGCTAATGTCGGGCTATGGGTTATCTGCAACGGTGTGATGCTGAGAATATCAAGTGCGGCCCTTGCTGCGGAGGCGTTGCGCTCAATATAGGCCAGCGTTTTCCCCTCTAAATATGACATATCAGGTTGGCGATAAGAGAGCGTTTCATTGAGATCCAGAGTGAGGTGGAATCTGAAGGTTGAGCCGCGATCTACCTGGCTGAGGAAGCTGATATCGCCCCCCATCTCTTTGACCAATCGTTCGGTAATCACCAGTCCAAGCCCTGTGCCGCCATGACGGCGTGAGATACTGGCATCCGCTTGACGAAACGCCTGGAATAGTTGGGCCTGCTGCGATTCAGAAATTCCGATGCCTGTATCCTGAATCTCAACCACTAGCGTCACTCTCTGCGCCGTTAGTACCTGCGAGGTAACCAGAATATCGATATTGCCCTGTTCGGTGAACTTAATCGCATTACCGAGCAAGTTCGTGACAATTTGCTGCAAACGCATCGCATCCCCGACCACCTGCTCAGGGACATCATTATTAATATGCAGTGTCAGTTCCAGCCCCTTCTCATGAGCTGTGTGCGCCAGCAGGATAATCACTTCATCCAGCGTGCTACGGAGCGAGAAGGGGATATGTTCCAAAATCAGTTTTTCGGCTTCCAGTTTGGAGAAGTCCAGCACGTCATTAATGATGCATAACAAATTATTGGCCGAGCGCTGGATCGTTTGTAAATAGTCGGTTTGCGTCGGTGTCAGTGATGTTTTCAGTGTTTGCCGGGTAAAGCCAATCACGCCGTTTAGCGGGGTTCGCAGCTCGTGGGACATGTTCGCCAGAAACTCCGATTTAATCCGAGCCGCTTCCTGAGCGCGCTTATTCGCCAGCCCAAGCTCGACGTTTTGTATCTCCATCTGCTCCAGTGTTTCTCGCAAATCGGATGTGGCTTGATCGATATTTTGCTGCATCTCTTCGTGATAGGCCGCCAGCGACATCGCCATCGAATTGATACCATTTTTCAAAATATTCAGCTCACCGAGCATATGCCCTTCGACGCGGCTATCTAACTGCCCACGGCGGATCCGGTCGACAGCATTCACCATGTTGCGGATCGGGCCGGTGACATCGCGCATCAGGCGATAAGCAAATAAAATCGCCACACACATGCAGAACAGCAGCAGTAGGGTCGAAATAAAGATCTCTTTATATTGCTGCAAACGCACGGATTGCAGATCCAGATCGATGGCGATATAGCCCAGTGGCCGACTGGTGATATCAGAATCTGACTCCCGATCACTGGATAAATTAGATTCGGAGACAATGGGCATACGCATGACCAGAGAGTCGCCACGGTAGGAGAGCATCAGCGAACGGGGGATGGGTTCGCCTTTGGGTAACCTTAATTGTGAGGAGTTGTAATTATAGTTAGATGTGACAAAAAGATGGTTATCTGCGTCGAAAACCGAAATTGACCGAACAATATTTGAGTGACGACGATGAAAGAGATTTATCAACTGTCGGACTGTATCGCGGTTACGGAAGGTCATTCCGTACTCACTGGCAACCGCCAGCGGCTCAATAATGTTAGTGCCAGCGTTAACTATTTGGTTTTGCAGTTCATTGTAGCGATTGACCATAAAGGAAGTGCTGAGTAACAGCCCAAGAAGCAGCGTGGGGGCCAGGATTAAAATCATCATGCGCGCGCGAAGACTGTATTTGGTCATGGTATTCCAATGTGGGAGAATTGGTAGCTTATAAAACTGACGCTCGATCAATCATTATGGCGCAATTCTACTCTGCAAACCGACGTGTGACGACCCGACAAACGATAACTGTGACCATAAACTCTCTCGGCCCTTTTGGTCAGGGCGTTGCGCGCCACTAGGGTAAAGCTATTTTTATCCTCGGCGCGGTGCCGGGAGAGCAAGCTGAAATTGAGCTGATCGAGCAAAAGCGCCAGTATGGACGTGGCAAAATTAAACGTTTGCTGAACCAATTCAGTGAAAGGGTCGCTCCTCCTTGCCCTCACTTTGGAATTTGTGGAGGCTGTCAGCAGCAACACGCCTGTTGCAACCGCTTTATCTGTGTCTATCCGCCTTACAGGTGGCGCAACGGCTAGGGCATGTGGGGCTGGTGTTGGCCGACAATGGGCCGTTGCTGGTTTTACGTCACCTTGATACCCTTAAACAGGCAGAATGCACCGCGCTAGCCGATTTTTCCAAACGTGAGCAGGTGACGTTTTATCTGACTGGCGACGGTGAGAATCTGGAAAAACTCATTGGTGAGGAACCCTATTACCAGATCGATGGTCTACGTTTAGCGTTTCAGCCGCGAGATTTTATTCAGGTCAATGATGCAGTCAACCAGCAAATGGTGGCTCAGGTTATCGCTGGCTTGATGTACAGCCACATGAGCGGGTGCTGGATCTGTTCTGCGGCATGGGTAATTTCACCTTGCCGCTGGCAAAGCGTGTGCGGGAAGTTGTCGGGGTGCAAGGAGTTGCGGCGCTGGTGGCGAATGGGCAGTATAATGCGCGGAATAATGCATTGCCCAAGGTGTCATTTTTTCATGAAAATCTGGAATTCGATATCAGTTGCCAGCCGTGGGCGGCTCAGGGATTCGATAAAGTATTATTAGACCCGGCACGCGCTGGCGCTGCTGGGGTTATGTCACATATAGTTAAACTGGCGCCAAAGCGGGTGGTGTATGTTTCGTGTAATCCCACTACGCTGGCACGGGATAGTCAGGTGTTGTTAGCCGCCGGTTACCGTCTTGCTCAGGTGCGAATGTTGGATATGTTCCCCCACACCGGGCATCTTGAATCTATGGCGCTGTTCATGCAGGCGTCAGGGGTCGCAAAGTAGGGAGAAGTTATGGTTGCGGTACGAAGTGCACATTTGAATCCAGCGGGCGAGTTTGCTCTCGACGATTGGATCGCCAGTTTGGGGCTTCCCAATCCGCAGTCATGTGAGCGATTAGCCGAAACCTGGCGTTACTGTGAGCAGCAGACGCAAAACCATCCCGACGCCTCGTTGCTGCTGTGGCGTGGCCTTGAAATGGTTGAAATTCTTTCCACCCTGAGCATGGATAATGACAGTATGCGCGCGGCGCTGCTGTTCCCGCTAGCTGATGCCAATGTGGTGGATGAAGCCACACTGACCGAGCAATTTGGCAAAGGTATCACCTATCTGGTGCACGGTGTGCGCGATATGGACGCCATCCGTCAGTTGAAAGCCACCCACAATGACTCCATGAGCTCCGAGCAAGTGGATAACGTGCGCCGTATGCTACTGGCGATGGTGGAAGATTTCCGCTGCGTGGTGATCAAACTGGCAGAACGCATCGCGCATCTGCGCGAAGTGAAAGATGCGCCAGAAGAGATCCGTGTTTTGGCCGCCAAAGAGTGCTCCAATATCTATGCGCCGCTGGCTAACCGCCTTGGGATCGGCCAGATAAAATGGGAGCTGGAAGACTTCTGCTTCCGTTATCTGCACCCTGACGAATATAAGCAAATTGCCAAATTACTCCACGAACGACGTATCGATCGTGAGCAATTCATTGATGACTTCGTTGCTTCATTGCGCAAAGCGATGGCGGATGAAGGTATCAAAGCTGAGATTTATGGCCGTCCCAAGCACATCTACAGTATCTGGCGCAAAATGCAGAAGAAATCGCTCGCTTTCGATGAGCTATTTGATGTGCGCGCTGTGCGGGTGGTGGTGGAGCGCTTGCAGGATTGCTATGCCGCGCTGGGGATTGTGCATACCCACTTTCGTCATTTACCTGATGAGTTCGATGATTACGTCGCTAACCCTAAACCCAATGGTTATCAGTCGATCCATACCGTGGTACTAGGCCCGCGCGGAAAAACCCTGGAAATTCAGATCCGTACCCGCCAGATGCATGAAGATGCCGAGCTGGGGGTTGCTGCGCACTGGAAGTACAAAGAGGGGGCGGTGGCCGCAGGCCGCTCGGGTTATGAAGGGCGCATTGCCTGGTTACGCAAACTGATTGCCTGGCAGGAAGAGATGGCTGATTCCGGCGAGATGCTGGATGAAGTGCGCAGTCAGGTATTTGACGATCGGGTGTATGTGTTTACCCCGAAAGGTGATGTTATTGATCTCCCTGCCGGTTCTACGCCACTGGACTTTGCTTACCATATCCACAGTGATGTCGGGCACCGCTGTATCGGTGCAAAAATCAGTGGGCGTATTGTGCCCTTTACCTATCAATTGCAGATGGGTGATCAGATTGAAATCATCACTCAGAAACAGCCAAATCCAAGTCGCGACTGGCTGAATCCTAACCTCGGTTACGTCACCACTAGCCGTGGGCGATCCAAGATACATAACTGGTTCCGAAAACAAGATAGAGACAAGAATATTCTTGCTGGTCGGCAGATGTTGGATGACGAGCTAGAGCATATGGATATCAGCCTGAAAGAGGCTGAGAAGCTACTGGTTCCACGCTATAACATGAATTCTATGGATGAAGTGTTGGCGGCCATTGGTGGTGGTGATATCCGTCTGAATCAGATGGTAAACTTCCTGCAGGGGAAACTAAACAAGCCGACGCCGGAAGAGGCTGATTTAGAAGCATTACGCCACCTGAATAATAAAACGCAGCAACCACCGCGTAATGCCAGCAAAGACAGCGGGCGCATCGTGGTCGAGGGCGTCGGTAATCTGATGCACCACATTGCTCGCTGCTGCCAGCCGATCCCCGGTGATGAAATTATTGGTTTTATCACGCAGGGGCGGGGGATATCGATCCACCGTGCCGATTGCGAGCAGTTGGCTGAGTTGCAGTCTCATGCGCCAGAGCGGATTGTTGATGCCGTCTGGGGTGAAAGCTACTCCAGCGGCTATTCGCTGGTGGTGCGGGTCACCGCCAACGATCGCAGTGGTCTGCTGCGCGATATCACCACCATTTTGGCGAATGAAAAAGTCAATGTACTGGGGGTTGCCAGCCGTAGCGATACCAAAAAGATGATGGCAACCATCGATATGGATATCGAGATCTATAACTTGCAGGTGTTGGGTAGGGTGTTAGCCAAGCTGAATCAGTTGCCGGATGTGATAGATGCCCGTCGCCTCCACGGCAATTAAAACTATCTATACCCAAAGCCATTGGAGTTGCAGGTAGGCGGCAAGCAAACAAATCCCGATGAACTTACTCAGGTAAGTGATTCGGGTGAGTGAGCGCAGCTAACAACCCTGCGGCTTCAAGGACGAAGGGTATAAGCGGCCTCAGCCGCTCTGGCATATTGATATTGGGCAGTGCTCGTCCTCCTCACGTACTGCGTGTACGCTCCGGGGGCTGTGCGCTGGCCGCAATCAATCTGCCTGCTGCCGCTGCCTCTCGAATGTTAAAAACCAAAAAAAGTGAATAAATTCAAATGACTCAGCCAGTAACTTCCCCTGACACCACCGCCTTAGCTCTGCAACGTTTGTTGGATATTATGCGCACCTTGCGTGACCCGGAGCACGGCTGTCCGTGGGATCGTAAGCAGACGTTTGACACTATCGCCCCTTATACGCTGGAAGAGACTTACGAGGTGCTTGACGCGATTCAGCGCAAGGATTTCGACGATCTGCGCGATGAACTGGGTGATCTGCTGTTTCAGGTGGTGTTTTATGCCCAAATGGGGCAGGAGCAGGGGCTATTTGTGTTTGATGATGTGTGTCACGCCATCTGTGACAAACTGGTACGCCGCCATCCGCATGTGTTCCCAAATGAAGCTCAGCACGCCGCTGAGGCGACTATTGGCAGTGAAGCCGCGCTGGCAGGTTGGGAGTCCCGTAAAGCCGAGGAGCGGGCCGAAAAGGCACTGTATTCGGCTTTGGATGATATCCCTGATGCACTTCCCGCGTTGATGAAAGCCCATAAAATCCAGAAACGCTGTGCGTCGGTGGGCTTTGATTGGGATACTCTGGGGCCAGTGCTGGATAAAGTCTACGAAGAGATTGATGAGGTGATGTTCGAGGCGCGTCAGGCGGTGGTCGATGAGGAGAAACTGGGTGAAGAGATCGGCGATTTGTTGTTTGCCACGGTGAATTTATCCCGCCATTTAGGTCATAAAGCGGAAAATGCTCTACAGGCGGCTAATCGTAAATTTGAGCGGCGCTTTCGTCAGGTAGAACAAATAGTTACAGCATCAGGTCGGACCATGGAGAGTGCCACACTCGCTGAGATGGAAGCCGCCTGGCAGCAAGTTAAAAAGCAAGAAACTGAAATGTAAGGTGTTTTAATTCATTTTACGAATGGTTGTTGAATTCTAATTACGTTAATATATTGAATTATAACGGATAGTAAGACGGTGTTCCGCGCGGTTTTGGCAGCGAAAACCGCCATGGTCGTGGAGATCATTTGTAGCGAAACCAAGGTTCCGGTATACTACTTTCCCGTCCTGGTACTTCCATCGTCTTTAAACCTAAACTCTCAGGTTCAGCATGACAACTAATTATATTTTTGTGACCGGCGGGGTCGTATCCTCTCTGGGTAAAGGCATTGCCGCAGCCTCTCTGGCGGCTATACTTGAAGCCCGTGGCCTCAACGTTACCATCATGAAACTGGACCCGTATATCAACGTGGATCCGGGCACCATGAGCCCGACACAACACGGGGAAGTTTTTGTCACCGAAGATGGTGCTGAGACCGATCTGGACTTAGGGCACTATGAGCGCTTCATTCGCACCAAAATGACCCGTCGTAACAACTTCACTACGGGCCGCATCTATTCTGAAGTCCTGCGTAAAGAGCGTCGTGGCGACTATCTGGGTGCAACTATTCAGGTTATTCCTCATATCACCAATGCTATCAAAGAGCGCATCATCGAAGGCGGCGAAGGCCACGATGTGGTGTTGGTTGAGATTGGCGGCACCGTAGGGGATATTGAATCCCTGCCATTCCTGGAAGCTATTCGTCAGATGGCGGTTGATGTTGGCCGCGAGCACACGCTTTACATGCACCTGACATTGGTTCCTTATCTGGCTGCGGCTGGTGAAGTGAAAACCAAGCCAACGCAACATTCGGTAAAAGAGCTACTTTCAATTGGTATTCAGCCAGATGTGCTGATTTGCCGTTCTGATCGCGCAGTTCCTGCTAATGAACGTGCCAAAATCGCTCTGTTCTGTAATGTGCCAGAAAAAGCGGTTATCTCCCTAAAAGACGTTGATTCCATTTATAAAATCCCAGGGCTATTGAAATCACAGGGCCTTGACGATTATATTTGTAAACGATTCAGCTTAACTTGTCCTGAAGCAAATCTCGCTGAGTGGGAACAGGTATTATACGAAGAATCAAATCCAGGTGGCGAAGTGACCATCGGGATGATTGGTAAATACGTAGAACTGCCGGATGCCTATAAATCTGTAATTGAAGCCTTGAAGCACGGTGGGTTGAAAAATCGCCTGACGGTGAACATCAAGCTGATTGATTCGCAGGATGTTGAGACACGTGGCGAAGAGATGCTAAAAGGGCTGGATGCTATCCTTATTCCTGGTGGTTTCGGCTACCGTGGTGTGGAAGGCAAGGTGCTGGCGGCACGCTATGCCCGTGAACACAATATTCCTTACCTGGGCATCTGTCTGGGGATGCAAGTTGCACTGATGGAGTTTGCCCGCAATGTTGTGGGAATGGAAAACGCGAACTCCACAGAATTTGTGCCAGACTGTAAGTATCCGGTGGTTGCATTAATCACCGAATGGCGTGATGAAAACGGCAACGTTGAAGTGCGTTCGGAAGAGAGCGATTTGGGCGGTACTATGCGTGTGGGTGGGCAACCTTGCAACCTGACTGAGGGTAGCCTGGTACGTCAGATGTATGGCGAACCTACCATCGTTGAGCGCCACCGTCATCGTTATGAAGTCAACAATATGCTGTTGAAGCAGATTGAAGCTGCCGGGTTGCGTGTTGCCGGGCGTTCTGCGGATAACAAACTGGTGGAAATTATCGAGTTGCCAAACCATCCATGGTTTGTGGCTTGTCAGTTCCATCCAGAATTTACTTCGACGCCACGTGATGGTCACCCGTTGTTCGCCGGCTTTGTGAAAGCGGCTGGTGATTATCAGAAGCGCCAGGTGAAATAAAATATTTGGTAGAAGGGGCGGCAGCGATGTCGCCCCCTCTGTCTGGAGTTTTAGTTTAACTTGTACTGAGGAAAATCTAATGTCCAAAATCGTTAAAGTCATCGGTCGCGAAATCATCGACTCCCGTGGTAACCCAACTGTAGAAGCCGAAGTTCATCTGGAAGGCGGTTTTGTTGGTTTGGCTGCGGCACCATCAGGTGCTTCTACTGGTTCCCGTGAAGCACTGGAACTGCGTGACGGTGACAAATCCCGTTTCCTGGGCAAAGGCGTTCTGAAAGCCGTTGCTGCAGTAAATGGTCCAATTGCTCAGGCAGTTTTGGGTAAAGATGCCAAAGACCAGGCTAACATCGATAAAATCATGATCGATTTGGACGGTACTGAGAACAAATCCCAGTTTGGTGCTAACGCCATCCTGGCTGTTTCTCTGGCAGCAGCGAAAGCAGCCGCAGCGTCTAAAGGCATGCCTTTGTACGAGCACATTGCTGAATTGAACGGTACTCCAGGCAAATTCTCTATGCCACTGCCTATGATGAACATCATCAACGGCGGCGAACATGCTGATAACAACGTTGATATTCAAGAGTTTATGATTCAGCCAGTCGGCGCTAAAACTCTGAAAGAAGCTGTTCGCATCGGTTCTGAAGTGTTCCATACCTTGGCTAAGGTTTTGAAATCCAAAGGCATGAGCACCGCAGTTGGCGACGAAGGCGGTTATGCACCAAACCTGGGTTCTAACGCTGAAGCACTGGCTGTTATCGCTGAAGCGGTAAAACAAGCAGGCTACGAGTTAGGCAAAGATGTGACTCTGGCGATGGACTGTGCTGCGTCTGAATTCTACAAAGACGGCAAATATGTTCTGGCCGGCGAAGGCAACAAAGCGTTCACTTCTGAAGAGTTCACTCACTTCCTGGAAGACCTGACTAAACAGTATCCAATTGTCTCCATCGAAGATGGCCTGGACGAATCTGACTGGGCTGGCTTCAAATACCAGACCGAAGTTCTGGGTGACAAAATCCAGCTGGTTGGTGATGATCTGTTTGTAACCAACACCAAGATCCTGAAAGAAGGTATCGAGAAAGGTGTTGCTAACTCTATCCTGATTAAATTCAACCAGATCGGTTCTTTGACCGAAACTCTGGCTGCTATCAAGATGGCGAAAGATGCAGGTTACACCGCGGTTATCTCTCACCGTTCAGGCGAAACCGAAGATGCTACCATTGCCGATCTGGCAGTAGGTACTGCAGCAGGCCAAATCAAAACCGGTTCTATGAGCCGTTCTGACCGTGTTGCTAAATACAACCAACTGATCCGTATTGAAGAGGCGCTGGGCGACCGCGCACCATTCAACGGCCTGAAAGAAGTAAAAGGTCAGTAATTTTACTGCGCCTTATCTTCTGAAAGTTGATTGAAAAATCCACTTCGGTGGATTAATCAGATGATCACCCCCACCCTGTGAGCGATAAGCTGACAGGGTGTTTTATTTTTTTGCATCATCTAAAAAATAGCAGAGTTGGCTGCCAATCTACTGTCAACTTCAATGTGTTATCTGAAGACTGTCTGTTTAGGAAAACCCAATATAAATTATAATCAGTGCTGCAAAAACGGGGGCAACCATAGATTTACAGTTTAATATTATCGATTAATATAGTCATCCGATTGCTAACTATAACTTAGGTGTATTGTTCCTTTCTCAATGAGAGTTTTATATCCTAATTTTTATAAAGAAAATAAATATTATAAATATAATTTCATTAGACGTATAATTTAATTTATATACTATCAATTAGTAATTATACTAATTTTAATAAAACAACTAATTGGAGTGCACATGGATTATCATTTTGAAAATGAATACAATAATACCTCTTTAGACCAAGAGGTAGCTGAAGAGATTGAATTAATTGGTAAAGATACTTATATTGCTGGAGCACACCAAGCTGACTATAGTCCGGATTATATCTCTAAGTCTTATAAGGTAAGCGATAAGATCGCTAATTTAATGCATCGCCATAATGTTTATGGCAAAAGCGCTGTGGCAGCATTATGCATACTTGAGAAGCTCAGAGTTGACGACCACTCACTGGAGTATGTTGCTAAAGAAAATAATGAATTTGATATGTCTGATTTCATTAAAATGGTGAAGTGTGGCGTTAAGGATATAGAAACCTATTATTTTTATAAAGAAATTTTATTGTATAAAAAGGCGGTAAATAAATGGATGGTCAAGCTTCTTGAACCGAAGAATGATTTTTCTTATAAGGATGAACAATCTTATCTCATAAAAAAATATCCTCAATATCGCAATCTGATTGATGCAGTCTCTAGTAAAGGGGAAGTGAGAATACAAGAATTAGCATCATTGATTGTATTGGGTTCTCATAAACTACCTGACGGACTGTTAACCTTGGCTAAGGGAAAAATATTGGAAATGATAAATTTGTCGCCGCAATTAAGTCTGTGAGAAATAATGAAAAAATAAGTAAATCATTAATCGATTTAGGTGATGTCCCTATTGCTGAAAAAGAATTTATTGATGTTATTATTGGAAAGTTAACAATAGATCAGATCAAGTTTGACTACAATAAAAGAAAGGAAGAGTTACCGGAGGCAATAGATGCCTTCACTAATGGAATAAATGAAAATATTTATTATCATAATGGCCATGCAGTTGATAGCGCTATTCTTAGTGACGCGACAGCGGCAATGTTGGAAACTCGTGATGAGTTATTATCTTTTCCTTCTGAGAAGCAATTAAGCCAGGTAACAACCGCCATATCTTCTTTACCCAAAGCTAATGTGCTAGGCCACGGAGCAACGCTCTGACAAACGTTAAAAGTCAGTCATGACTGCACTCTACTTTTTGTTGTCATTGATTGCCCTTTGCCAGATTCATCTGAATCTGGCAAATAACCCTCATCTGACTCACATCTATAACACTGCTATCGTGCAGATAATTCATCAACCGTTATCCTTATTAATCACCCGAATGATTCGACTATCATGCATAAAGGAAGATAACTGATGAAACTGAAATACTTACTATTTCCGGCCCTACTATTCTCTGGCAGCTTACTGGCCACGGAGCTTACCGTGACCATGAATGAATCCCTGCCCGAAGGTAATGGCAAGGTGCTGGGTACTGTTACAGTAACAGAAACCGCTTATGGTTTATTGTTTACCCCCAATCTGACTGGGCTGGCAGCAGGTATCCATGGGTTCCATCTGCATGAAAAGCCAAGTTGTGCGCCGGGCCAGAAAGAGGGTAAAGCCGTGCCTGCCCTTGCCGCTGGTGGCCACCTTGACCCGCAAAAAACCGACACTCACCTTGGTCCTTATAATGATAAAGGGCACCTGGGGGATTTACCGGGGCTGGTGGTCAATGCTGATGGCACTGCCACTTACCAGCTCTTGGCTCCGCGCCTAAAATCGTTATCCGAGCTGAAACAACATGCGCTGATGATCCATGCCGGTGGTGATAACTATACTGACCACCCAATGCCACTGGGTGGTGGTGGTGCTCGCATGGCCTGTGGTGTTATTGAGTAACGCTCTGATACAAACAAACTGGCAGTCTGGAGGCTGCCGGTTTGGTGAAGGCGAGGGAATCTGCAATAATTGCCCATTGGCCTAATCACGATATAGAGATACTGATGCTGTACCCGATTAATGAGATGTTCCAGACCTTGCAGGGCGAGGGTTACTTCACCGGCGTTCCGGCGATTTTTGTACGCTTGCAGGGTTGCCCGGTAGGCTGTAGTTGGTGTGACACCAAGCATACCTGGGAAAAAGAGGCAGATCGGGAAGTCGATATGCAGCGCATTATGGTGAAAACCGCTGAAAGTGATGCCTGGGGTTCTGCCAGCGAACAGCAGCTATTGGCTATCTTTTCTCAGCAAGGATATACCGCTCGCCATGTGGTGATAACCGGGGGGGAGCCGGCCATCTACGATCTGCTACCGCTAACTTCTGTATTGGAGCAAGCGGGTTACAGCTGCCAGATTGAAACCAGTGGCACGCACGAGGTGCAGTGCTCAGCAGCCACTTGGGTCACTGTTTCGCCGAAAGTGAAGATGCGTGGTGGCCTGAAAGTATTGCCGCAAGCATTGCAGCGCGCCGATGAAATTAAGCATCCGGTGGGGCGCTTACGGGATATCGAAGCGCTGGAGGTGTTGCTGGCTACACTGCATGATGATAAAAAGCGGATAATTGCGTTGCAGCCCATCAGTCAGAAAGATGATGCAACCAAACTCTGCATTGAAACCTGTATCGCCAGAAACTGGCGGCTCTCCATGCAGACGCATAAATATCTAAACATAGCTTAAGATGCAGGGCGTGATAGCGCCCTGACGAATTTTTACCCGCGATAAACACAGCCCGCAGAACAGGTCTCTTTCACCATCACGGCACTTAACTCAGGTAATTGCGGTTTAAGCTGTTGCCAAATCCAGCACGCCAGCACTTCACTGGTCGGATTTTCCAGGCCGGGAATATCGTTCAGATAGTGGTGATCCAAACGTTCCCAAATAGGGTTAAATGCCGCTTTTAGATCAGCAAAATCCATCACCCAACCGGAGTGAGCATCAACTTCACCCGTCACCTCGATACGAACCATAAATGAATGACCGTGCAAACGACCACATTTGTGCCCTGCTGGAACATGGGGCAGCCGGTGAGCGGCTTCAAACTGAAAATCTTTAAATAGGGTGGTGCTCATCATTCTGACCTTAATTGACTCAAAAAACCGCCGCATAGTACCGGAAAGCACTGATGCTGGCTATGAAAGCCCGTCATTGCGCCGTCAATTTACTCCAGCGCGCGGTGGTAATCATGACGTAGCCTACTGATTTATATGCAGAGATGACAAACCCAGGGGTTGATATCCGCTGCTGGGAATTTCCCCAATAAGTTGAACACTTTAACTCGTATTGATTACCTGAAAAACTGCTTAGTCGTTTTAGTTATTTATTATTTCCATCGCTTCTTTAATTGTTATTATCGAGATGGTTAACCTTACAAACATAAAGATTTTTTGCCCCAAATAATCGACTGACACTGGTTAAAGCATAAAGGAATTCGTACTGCAATGACGACTCAGGCACCTCCTACCTCTTTACTTCCGCTATCGCCGGATCAGTTGACCCGCATACAAGCGGCAGTTGGTGAGCTATCTCCAACCCAAATGGCATGGTTATCCGGCTACTTCTGGGGCCGGGTGGATCAGCAGCCTGGCGTGGTTGCTGCCCCTGCGGCGATAGCACCACCGGCGGTGACAGTAACCCTGATTTCAGCCTCTCAGACCGGCAATGCAAGGCGTTTAGCTGAACAGCTACGCGATGACCTTTTGGCCGCTAAGCTTAGTGTCAATCTGGTCAATGCGGGCGATTACAAGTTTAAACAAATTGCGCAGGAGCGCCTGTTGGTGGTGGTTGCCTCGACTCAGGGTGAAGGTGAACCTGCGGAAGAAGCGGTCGCATTGCACAAATTCCTCTTCTCTAAAAAAGCCCCAAAATTGCCAGAAACCGCGTTTGCGGTATTCGGTTTAGGGGACACGTCGTACGAGCATTTCTGTCAGGCGGGCAAAGATTTCGATAACAAACTGGCCGAGCTGGGGGCCGAGCGGCTATTGGATCGCGTCGATGCTGATGTGGAGTATCAGGAGTCAGCACAGCAGTGGCGTCAGCAGGTGGTTGCGGCATTGCAGGCCAGAGTTCCAGCCCAATCGACGGCGGCAGTCGCGGCAATGCAAAGTGGTGCAGTTGATGAAATTACCAGCAGCCCCTATAGCAAAACCGCGCCACTGACGGCGCAGTTATCAGTTCTGCAAAAAGTGACTGGCCGCCACTCAGAAAAAGATGTGCGTCACATTGAAATTGATTTAGGCGACTCAGGGCTGCGTTACCAGCCGGGTGATGCGCTGGGGATCTGGTTTGATAATGACCCGGCTCTGGTCGAAGAGTTGCTGGCGCTATTGTGGCTCAAAGGTGATGAGCCAGTTGTCATTGATGGGCAGAACATGCCGCTGGTACAAGCGCTGCGTAGCCATCTTGAATTGACACAAAACACCACGGTTATCGTCGATAAATACGCGGCGCTCTCGCGTGATGAAACACTGATTGCTTTGCTGGCAGATAAACCGGCGCTGCAACAATATGCAAAAAATACCCCAATCGTTGATATGGTGCGTCAGGCTCCATCGGACTTGAATGCCGATCAACTGGTAGCGCTACTGCGACCGCTAACACCGCGCCTCTACTCTATCGCCTCTTCGCAGGCAGAAACCGAAACTGAAGTTCATATCACTGTGGGCGTGGTGCGTTATGACATTGATGGCCGACCACGCACGGGGGGCGCTTCAGGTTATCTGGCCGACCGGCTGGCAGTGGATGACGACATTCGCATCTTCATCGAACATAACGATAACTTCCGTTTGCCTGCTAACCCAGAAACGCCAGTGATAATGATTGGGCCGGGCACCGGTATCGCCCCATTCCGCGCCTTTATGCAACAGCGTGAGGCCATTGGTGCCAGTGGTAAGAACTGGCTGCTCTTCGGCAACCCGCACTTCACCGAAGACTTCCTCTATCAGGTTGAATGGCAGCGCTACGTCAAACAGGGCTTGCTAACTCGCATTGATCTGGCCTGGTCCCGCGATCAGGCCGATAAAATATACGTACAAGACAAACTGCGCGAACAGGGTGCAGAACTGTGGAGCTGGATCCAACAAGGTGCCCACATTTACGTCTGTGGCGATGCAAACCGCATGGCAAAAGACGTTGAGCAAGTGTTACTGGACGTGGTGGCTGAGCACGGTGCAATGGATACCGAGCAGGCTGATGAATATTTAAGTGAGCTGCGCCTGGCGCGCCGTTATCAGCGGGATGTGTACTGATGAATGAAAAACACCCAGGGCCACTGGTCGTGACCGGAAAACTCTCCGATGGCGAACGTATGAAGTCGGAAAGCAATTTCCTGCGCGGAACCATCGCCAAAGATCTGAATGAGGGGCTGACCGGTGGTTTCAACGGCGATAACTTCCTGCTGATCCGCTTCCACGGTATGTATCAACAAGATGACCGCGATATCCGCGCAGAACGTGCTGAGCAGAAGCTGGAACCTCGCCACGCCATGATGCTGCGTTGCCGCTTACCGGGAGGGATTATTACCCCGCAACAATGGCTGGGGATTGATAAATTCGCGGCGGATAACACCTTATACGGCAGCATCCGTATCACCAACCGCCAGACCTTTCAGTTCCATGGCATTCTGAAGGGCAATGTAAAACCTGCTCACCAGTTGCTAAATCAATTGGGGCTAGATGCGCTGGCGACGGCAAATGATGTCAACCGTAACGTGCTCTGTACGTCAAATCCGGTTGAGTCCGTGCTGCATCAAGAAGCCTACGAATGGGCGAAAAAGATCTCGGAACATCTGCTGCCACGAACCCGCGCTTATGCCGAAATTTGGCTGGATGCGGAAAAAGTCGCCACCACGGATGAAGAGCCGATCCTCGGTGCGACCTATTTACCGCGTAAATTTAAAACCACAGTCGTTATTCCGCCGCAAAATGATGTCGATCTCCATGCTAACGACCTCAACTTTGTTGCAGTGGCGGAAAAAGGCAAATTAGTGGGCTTTAACGTGTTGGTAGGTGGTGGGTTATCCATTGCTCATGGTGATAAGAACACTTATCCACGTAAGGCCAGTGAATTTGGTTATATCCCACTGCAACACACACTGGCGATCGCTGAAGCTGTGGTCACGACTCAACGTGATTGGGGCAACCGTACTGATCGTAAAAATGCCAAAACCAAATATACCCTTGAGCGCGTTGGCGTTGAGACATTCAAAGCTGAAGTTGAAAAACGCGCAGGTGTGAGCTTTGCGGCCATCAAACCCTACCAGTTTACTGGCCGTGGTGATCGTATCGGTTGGGTAAAAGGTATTGATAAAAAGTGGCATCTGACCCTATTTATTGAGAATGGGCGTCTGTTGGATTACCCCGGCCGCAGCTTGAAAACCGGTGTTGCCGAGATTGCTAAAATCCATCAGGGCGATTTCCGCCTGACGGCTAATCAGAACTTGATTGTGGCGGGTGTGCCGGAGAAAGATAAATCGCGGATTGAAGCTTTGGCGCGCGAATATGGCTTGATGGACGACACTGTTAGCTCGCAGCGTGAAAACTCCATGGCGTGCGTTTCATTCCCAACCTGCCCACTGGCAATGGCGGAAGCCGAGCGCTTCTTGCCGGAATTTGTCACCCGCATTGAGGGCATCTTGCAGCAGCACGGTCTGCCCGATGAACATATTGTGATGCGCGTAACGGGCTGCCCGAACGGCTGTGGCCGCGCTTTGTTGGCTGAAATGGGGCTGGTGGGGAAAGCGGTTGGCCGTTATAACCTGCATCTGGGCGGCAACCGTGAGGGCACGCGCATCCCACGGATGTACCGCGAAAACATTACTGAAGATGAGATTTTGGCGATTACTGATCAACTGGTCGGGCGTTGGGCCAAAGAGCGCCATACAGATGAAGGCTTCGGTGACTTTGTTATCCGCGCTGGTGTTATTGCGCCAGTGATTGATTCAGCCCGTGACTTTTATGAAGTGTTGGAGGCGGTGTGAGCCAAATGAATTTGAGCGAGCTTAATGCGCTTCCCAAAGCGGAACAAGCGGCGGCATTAGCCATGATTAACGGCGAACTTGAGCATTTCACCGCCCAAGAGCGCGTGAGCTGGGCGCTGGAAAATCTGCCCGGTGAGTTTGTGCTCTCTTCCAGCTTTGGGATCCAGGCAGCAGTCTGCTTGCATTTGGTGACCCGTCAGCGCCCCGATATTCCGGTCATTCTGACGGATACTGGCTATCTGTTCCCAGAAACCTATCAGTTTATTGATGCATTGACCGAGCAATTACAACTTAACTTGCAGGTATTCCACGCCCCGCAAAGCCCCGCATGGCAGGAAGCACGGTACGGCAAGTTATGGGAGCAGGGTGTTGAGGGCATTGAGCGCTACAACGATCTGAACAAAGTGGAGCCGATGAATCGGGCGCTAGAGACCTTGGGCGCGCAAACCTGGTTTGCTGGTTTACGTCGCGAGCAATCGGGCAGTCGTGCGCAGTTACCTGTTTTGGCTATCCAGCGCGGCGTATTTAAGCTGCTGCCGATCATCGACTGGGATAATCGGCAGATTTATCACTATTTGACGCAAAACGGCTTGAGCTACCATCCGCTGTGGGAGCAGGGCTATCTATCCGTCGGAGATACCCATACAACCCGTAAATGGGAACCCGGTATGAGTGAGGAAGAGACCCGCTTCTTCGGCCTGAAACGTGAATGCGGCCTGCATGAGGGCTGATGTGATTGATAGTGATACAGGGGGCGCAGAGTGCGCCCTTACTTTTTGTCGCGCGGAGCCTGTGCCGTGATTAGCTAGAAATTCGCTCGCGAGCCAACTCCGCCAAAAACTGGCGGCGATCCTTATCGCCAGCGCGCGTAGCGCTAAAATTACTGCTTCGCGCCAGCTAACTCTTCTATCAGCGGGAGCAATATTTTTACCGTGTCATGGGTGCGCTTAGTGATTCGGCCCGGCAAAAATTTATCCAGATAATTTAAGTTATCCAACTGGCTTTGGTGACGAGTGGTGCCTTGTGGGAAGTGGCTGCTGATGGCGCGTTGCTGGCAGCCATCTTTGTTGCCCAAGCTGTAGTTACTGGCTTCGACGGATAACAGCGGCAATCCGGCAGTCGCGAACAGATTTTTGTCTACCCGACACGGAGCGCTGACCTGATTTTTAATAGTTGCGGCGGTAATGCCATAACGGCGTGCCAGCTTCAGTGCCTGCTCTTTGGCGGCAATGGCCGAGGGCTGGTTGCTGGCATTAAAATAGAGGCGGTCGCCAGTAATTAGGTTATCCAGATTGATCACCAACAAGGTGTTGGCCCTCTCTGTTTTACTCATCCGTTGCAGATAGTTCTCGGTGCCTTGCGCTCCAATTTCCTCCGCGCTGAGGGCGACAAAACGCAAATCATAGCGCAGCGGAGCGGTTTTCAGGCGCTCGGCCAGTTCCAACATAACACCTATCCCAGCGGCATTATCATCGACACCTTGTAGTGTCAGGCCGCCAAGGTTTTTATCTAAATCGGTATCACTTTGCGGCGTGTAGGTGTCAAAGTGCGCCATGATAATAATCTGTTTCTGCTCATCCGCTTTACTGGCCGTATCACTGTTCGCGGCTGTTGCGCTGCGCGCCGCAATCACTGAAGTCGCACTCAGTGTCCGCCAGCTCTGCTTACCATTTTTGCTGGTATAGAGATAGCGGGTATTAAAACCGCGCATATTGCTTTGATAGCCCATCTGCTGAAAGCGATGATTGATGTACTCGGCCGCCAGTAACTCAGCTGGACTACCCGCCATTCGTCCGGGGAAGTAGGTGCTAATATGGCGAGTTTGCTGCTCAGCAATGCTGCCAGCGGCTTGAGTTGTGGCGGCCTGCAATGGCAGCGCGGTACTGAAACAGAGGGTGAATAGTGCCCACTTTAAGCGACGGCGGGAAAACATACCGAAATATCCTTGTTATAGTCTGGGCCATGCCTGTTGGCATGGATAACGCGGCGTTGAGCGGTGCTTAGTATGAAACTGTCCGCACAAATTAACAATTTGTATGATTCTTAAATTGCAGAAAGATAGGCCCGAAAATAGCCCTGGTGAAAATGGGCTAACATAGCTGTGAGCTATATTATTATGGCTATATATCATTATGGAACTTGTAATTACTTTTCGTCATTTCATAAGGTCAGGCCCCCCACCTATAGTCACCCTACGCTTTATCATGTAATCGAAGGCTGTTGTGGACTATCTACCTCTTTTTGCCGACTTAAAACAGCGCCCAGTACTGGTTGTTGGCGGCGGTGAAGTTGCTGCGCGAAAAATTGAATTGCTACACCGCGCAGGCGCTCAAGTGCGGGTAGTGGCTCAGACGCTATCATCTGAACTCGAACAACAGCATCAGGATGAGCGCATTCACTGGCTGGCAAAGGTTTTCTTGCCCGAACAGTTGGATGAGGTGTTCCTGGTGATTGCAGCCACTAACGATGCCGCACTGAATGCCGCTGTTTTCGCCGCTGCTGATCAACGGCATATTTTGGCTAACGTGGTGGATGATCAACCTCTCTGCTCGTTTATCTTCCCATCGATTGTTGACCGCTCCCCCTTGGTGGTGGCTATCTCCTCTGCCGGTCAGGCCCCTGTGTTGGCGCGGATATTGCGTGAGAAACTGGAGGCATTGTTACCGGCCAGTTTGGGTGACATGGCGGCAGTTGCCGGGCGCTGGCGCAGCCGCGTTAAGCAGCAAATTAACTCGATGGGTGCAAGACGCCGCTTTTGGGAAAACGCCTTTAGCGGCCGTTTTGCCAGCTTGATCAGCCGTGGTCAGTTTGCGCAAGCAGAGGAGGCGTTGCAACAGTCGCTTGAGGGGCAGGGCAGTAGTCTCGGTGAGGTGGCCTTGGTGGGCGCTGGCCCCGGTGATCCCGGTTTGCTGACCTTACGCGGTCTGCAAGTTATTCAGCAGGCTGATGTGGTGCTGTATGACCATTTAGTCAGCCCAGAAGTTTTAGATTTGGTTCGCCGTGATGCTGAACGCATTTGTGTTGGCAAACGGGCGGGCGCGCATTCGATGGCGCAGGAGGAGACCAATCAATTGCTGGTCACACTCGCGCAGCAAGGAAAGCGGGTGGTGCGGCTGAAAGGGGGAGATCCCTTTATCTTTGGTCGTGGTGGCGAAGAGTTACAAGTGGTGGCGCGTGCGGGTATTGCGTTTCAGGTGGTGCCGGGGGTGACGGCGGCGGCTGGGGCGACAGCCTACGCCGGTATCCCCCTGACTCACCGTGACCATGCGCAGAGTGTGACCTTTATTACCGGCCATTGCCGTAGTGATGGCGATGAGTTGGATTGGCAAGCACTGGCCCGTGGCCGCCAGACCCTGGCGATTTACATGGGCACAGTGAAAGCGGCTGAGATAAGCCAGCAGTTAATCACTCATGGCCGCGCTAGCACTACGCCAGTGGCGGTCATCAGTCGGGGCACCCGCGCGGACCAACAAGTTCGCACCGGCACATTGGCACAGCTAGAGTCATTAGCGCATCAAGCTCCCACTCCGGCACTGCTGGTTATCGGTGAAGTGGTGGATTTGCATCACCAAATCGCCTGGTTTGGGCAACAACGACAGACTGAACAGGCCATCAGCCCGTCAGTCGTGAATTTGGCATAAAGGATCTGTTATGGACGAAAAACGACTCACTCATTTGCGGCAATTGGAGGCGGAGAGCATCCATATCATCCGTGAAGTGGCCGCCGAATTCGGTAACCCGGTGATGCTCTACTCCATCGGCAAAGACTCCTCTGTGATGCTGCATCTGGCGCGCAAGGCATTCTTCCCCGGTAACTTGCCCTTCCCGTTATTGCATGTGGATACTGGCTGGAAATTCCGTGAAATGTACCAATTCCGCGACCGCACAGCCCAAGCGTTTGGCTGCGAATTGCTGGTTCATCGCAATCCGGAAGGGGTGGCGATGGGCATAAACCCGTTTGTCCATGGCAGTGCTAAACATACCGATATCATGAAAACCGAGGGCCTCAAGCAAGCACTGAACAAATACGGTTTTGATGCGGCTTTCGGTGGCGCGCGGCGTGACGAAGAGAAATCACGTGCTAAAGAGCGAATTTACTCTTTCCGTGACCGTTTCCACCGCTGGGACCCAAAAAATCAGCGCCCTGAGTTGTGGCACAACTACAACGGCCAGATTAACAAAGGCGAGAGTATCCGCGTCTTCCCGCTCTCCAACTGGACTGAGCTGGATATCTGGCAATATATCTTCCTGGAAAAAATCGACATTGTGCCGCTCTATCTGGCGAAGCCACGACCAGTGGTGGAACGAGACGGTATGTTGCTGATGGTGGATGACGATCGCATCGATTTACAGCCGGGTGAGGTCATTACTCAGAAGATGGTGCGTTTTCGTACCTTGGGTTGCTGGCCACTTACCGGTGCGGTGGAGTCCGAGGCAGAAACCTTGCCCGCTATCATCGAAGAGATGCTTATCTCGACCACCAGTGAACGCCAGGGTCGAATGATCGACCGCGATCAATCCGGCTCCATGGAGCTTAAAAAGCGTCAGGGATATTTCTGAGGAGCGCCCGATGAACACCAAATTACAACATCAACCTGTTGCCGCCCAACAATCGGCGTCAGAAAAATCAGCGCCAGAAAACAGGTCTATGATTTTACAAAGTAGCTCTATCGCTGAGCAAATCGCCAACGAGGGCGGGGTCGAAGCTTACCTACATGCACAGCAGCATAAAACCATGCTGCGCTTTTTGACCTGCGGCAGTGTCGACGACGGCAAAAGCACCCTGATTGGACGTTTGCTGCACGATACCCGCCAAATCTACGAAGATCAGCTAACTACGCTACATACTGACAGCAAGCGCATTGGCACGCAGGGCGAAAAGCTGGATCTGGCATTACTGGTGGATGGTTTACAGGCCGAGCGCGAGCAGGGCATCACCATTGACGTGGCTTATCGTTACTTCTCGACTGAACAGCGCAAATTTATCATTGCCGACACACCGGGGCATGAGCAGTACACCCGCAATATGGCCACCGGGGCCTCGACTTGTGATCTGGCGATTTTGTTGATTGATGCCCGCAAAGGGGTGCTGGATCAAACTCGTCGCCACAGCTTTATTGCCACCTTATTGGGTATTCGCCATCTGGTAGTGGCGGTGAATAAGATGGATCTGGTGGATTATCAGGAGAGTGTCTTCGAGCAATTTAAAGAGGATTACCTGAGTTTTGCCGAGCAGTTACCGACAGACTTGGATATTAAGTTTGTCCCGCTCTCGGCGCTAGATGGCGACAATGTGGCCTCACCTGGCGAGAGAATGAAGTGGTATTCCGGCCCGACGCTACTTGAAGTGCTGGAAAGCGTTGATGTGGTGAACTCCAGCCGCCAACAACCATTGCGCTTCCCGGTGCAGTACGTTAATCGACCTAATCTGGATTTCCGTGGCTATGCCGGCACCTTGTCGGCGGGCATTGTGCGGGTTGGGCAAAAAGTGAAAGTGCTGCCCTCCGGCGTGGAGTCGACGGTGGCACGGATCGTCACTTTTGATGGCGATTTGGCCCAGGCCGTCCCCGGTGAAGCTATCACACTGGTGCTGACTGATGAAGTCGATATCAGCCGTGGAGATTTGCTGGTGGATGCCGGTGAAACCCTAAAAGCTGCGCAGAATGCACTGGTGGATATTGTCTGGATGGATGAGCAACCGCTGGTGGTTGGGCAAAGTTATGACATCAAAGTGGCGGGTAAAAAGAGCCGTGCACGGGTTGAAAATATCCAATATCAGGTCGAGATCAACTCGCTAACTCAGCGGGTGGTGGAGAGCTTGCCGCTCAATGGCATCGGCTTAGTTGAACTGGCGTTCGATGAGCCGCTGCTGCTGGACAGCTATCAACGCAATCGCGATACCGGCGGCATGATCTTTATTGATCGGCTGAGTAATGTCACGGTCGGCGCGGGCTTAATTCGTGAGACACTGGCGTCGGTTTATCAGGAAAGCACTGCTTTCAGTGCCTTTGAGCTGGAGCTGAATGCGCTGGTTCGCCGCCACTTCCCACATTGGGGTGCGCGTGATCTGTTGGGGGGGAAATAGCGTGTTGGGCGATCAAGTGACGCCAGCCGATGAGAATATCGTCTGGCACCCTCATGCGGTGACTCGACAGGATCGTGAGCAGCAGCATGGGCATCAGGGTGTAGTGCTCTGGTTTACCGGGTTGTCCGGCTCAGGAAAATCCACGGTGGCCGGTGCGCTGGAGCAGGCGCTGTTCGCCCGTGGTGTGAGCACTTACTTGCTGGATGGCGACAATGTGCGCCATGGCTTGTGCCGTGACTTGAGCTTCTCTGATGATGATCGGCGCGAGAATATCCGTCGGGTCGGCGAAGTGGCTAAACTGATGGTGGACGCTGGTTTGGTGGTGCTGACGGCCTTTATCTCGCCTCATCGTGCCGAGCGGCAAATGGTGCGAGATATGTTGGCGTCAGGCCAGCTTATTGAGGTGTTTGTTGATACGCCGCTGGCGATTTGTGAGGCTCGCGATCCTAAAGGTTTATACAAAAAAGCCCGTGCTGGCGAGCTGAAAAACTTCACTGGTATTGACTCCATTTACGAATCACCTGAGCACACAGATATTCATTTGCAGGGTGAACAATTAGTAACAAATTTGATTGAACAATTGTTAGACGTGCTGCGTGGTCGCGCTATTATCAAATCCTAAACGTATATACTTCGCCCCTGCCGCTGCTGGGTTGTTAGCTATGTACACTCACCTGAGTCACTGACTTAAGTAAGCGTCTCGGGTGCCTTGCTTGCTGCCGACCTGTAACGTCAATGGTTTGGATATAATGACTAAACCGGCAAAACGTCCTCAGAACGTGCTGGTAAATTGTACCTACAGGATTTCTATGCAGAATGTCACCCAAATGATGATCGACGAACAGCGGGAACGGGATGAACCTTCATACTCCTTTCTCGGTGGCGTCACTGGCTTTGTTTTTTATTGGCTGGCGTTTGCGATCCCCTTCTTTGTCTACGGCCCCAATACCGTCTTCTTTCTGCTGTACACCTGGCCGTTCTTCCTGGCGCTGATGCCCGTTTCAGTGTTAATTGGCATTGTACTCAGTGTGTTATCACGCGGTAATCTGCTGGTAACCATCGGGGGGGCCGGGATTGCAGTACTGTGCTTATTCTGGATGCTGTTCTCATTTCTCACGGGCTGGTGAGCGCGGATCCGCGGGCTACTGAGGCGTAATACGCTAACAGCCCGCAATTGACTCTCCACTCTTGTTATCTACTCCTTCTCAGCCGCCGCCAGCTTGATGAATGACAGAGGCATTATCTCAGAGATTTTGTCGCTGCTCGTAATAGCTGATGCGTTCCACTTTTTCAGTTGAGCTACCGCCATCGAAATCACAATCAAGCCAGGTCTCGACCAAGGTTTTGGCTAACTCAACACCAATCACCCGCGCCCCCAGACAGATGATCTGTGCATTATTGCTTTTTCTGGCCCGCTGGGCTGAGAAGGGGTCATGGCACTGTGCGGCACGAATACCCAGCACTTTATTGGCCGTGATGCTCATACCAATGCCGGTTCCACAGATCAAAATTCCTCGTTCATGCTTGCCATCCTTAATGGCCTGAGCAACCTGAACGGCGATATCGGGGTAGATGGTGGGTTCGCGTTGTTGGTCGCAACTGTAATCGACAACAGTTATGTTTTTGTTTTGCAGAAAGGCAAGGATCTGATTTTTCATATCAATAGCCGCATCATCACAGCCGATGGCAATAGATAACATATTTCACCCCTTAACAAATTGAACGGTAATCCGATTAAGCACTTTTGGTGCTGCCACACATTATTAGCGAGCTTATTACTGGGTATTTCAGCCTTAGTAACACAATATAACGCCATTAAGCAAAAGTTACCAATGCGTTCATATGCCCATCATATTCACTCCTATCAAATAATCAGTCAATAAACTTATGATCATTTTAAGCAAATCTTGATATTGCTTAGATCTCTTATCGCTTCTCTCTTAGCCCGCCAATCGCCCACTAAAACAGGGGTTATTGCTATTTTGCTTTTATTTATGATCTCCCTCACAGCCTGAGTATTTTTTAATAGCGTAAATCTGGTGCTTAATCGTACTGTTCAATAGTACATTTAAAGATCTTATGTTCATGTCGTGTTTATGGCGAATTTAAATAGATGACAAGAAGAGTTGTCGAAGGAGTCAATTATGTATAACGAATGTTCTAAAGATGCTCAGATGCTGGAAAATATTCCTAAAAATATGCGTGCAGTTGTTGCCTATGGGCCAGGGGATTATCGGCTTGAGATAGTTTCAGTGCCGACAATTGATGCGAAAGAGATTTTAGTTAAGGTTGAAGCCTGCGGTATCTGTGCTGGTGATACAAAAGCTTTTGGCGGCGCGCCCAGTTTTTGGGGCGATAAGAAGCAACCCGCCTATATCAAGGCACCGATGATCCCCGGCCATGAGTTTATCGGCCACGTTGTGGGTCTTGGGGCTGAAGTGGAGGGGTTCGAGTTAGGCGATCGGGTGACCTCGGAACAGATCGTTCCTTGCTGGGAGTGTCGGTTCTGCAATCGTGGGCAGTATTGGATGTGTGAAAAACACGATCTCTACGGTTTCCAACACAACGTTAATGGCGCGATGGCTGAATATATGAAATTCACCAAAGAGGCGATTAATTACCGCGTTCCTGACGATCTTCCGCTGGAAAAAGCCATTCTGATCGAGCCCTACGCGTGCTCTTTCCACGCCGTGCAGCGCGCCAATATCAAACTCGGCGATGTTGTGGTGTTGGCTGGCGCAGGGACATTAGGGCTAGGCATGGTGGGGGCTATCAAAAAGTCAGGCCCCGGCAAGCTGATTGTTTTGGATCTGTCCGATGACCGCTTGGCACTGGCGAAGAAGTTTGGTGCTGATTTAGTGCTTAACCCCAGTAAAGATGACGTGATTTCTATTATTAAAGAGATGACCGACGGCTATGGCTGCGATATTTACATTGAGGCCACAGGCGCGCAAAAGGCGGTAGAGCAAGGGCTAACGCTACTACGCAAGTTGGGTACTTTTGTGGAGTTCTCGGTCTTCAAAGAGCCAGTGACGGTTGACTGGAGCATCATCAGTGACCGCAAAGAGCTGGATGTGTTGGGATCACATCTGGGGCCATATTGCTACCCGCTGGTCATCGAAGGCATCTGTAATGGTGACCTGCCAACCGATGGTGTGGTGACACATATCCTACCGCTGGAGAGATTTGCCGAAGGCTTTGACATGGTCACCAAAGGTATCGGCTCTCTTAAAGTCGTCCTCAATCCCAATATCCAGTAATCAGCGCATTATTTCCAAATCACAGGTGATGCACCATGTTAAACATGTTGATTAAAAAGATAGGGCTGCCTAAGAAAATATTATTAGGTTATATCGGTGTACTGATATTTATGGCCGGGGAGGGACTGGAGCAAAGTTGGCTATCTGATTTCATTATTCGTCGCGGTTTGACGGTTGAAGAGTCCGGCCTGATGTTCAGTGTGTACGGCTTTGCCGTGGCGATTGCCGCATGGCTCTCCGGTGTGTTAGCTGAAATGTTTACCGCTAAAAAGGTGATGGCGGCCGGTGTCGTGATTTTCCTGATAGGTTCTGTGCTGTTCTTATCACTCGGCTTACCCAGCAATAACTTGTCAATTATGATCCCGACCTATGCGCTACGTGGACTCGGCTACCCCTTGTTCTCATACGGCTTTTTAGTTTGGATTGCCTATGAAGCCCCCAGAGCCAAATTAGGGTCGGCGGTGGGTATCTTCTGGTTTGTGTTTACCGGCGGACTCAGTGTCCTGGGGGTGTTCTACGCCAGTATTGCGCTGCCGATATTAGGGGAGATCCACACGCTGTGGAGTGGAATTGTGTTTGTGTTGATCGGGGCGGTGATTGGCTTGATGTTGAGCAAAGAGAGCAAAATCACTGCGCCAACGGATGCGCCACCTAAAACCTTCACTTATCTGTTCAAAGGGGTGTCGATCGCCTTTGAGAACTACAAAATCGGGCTGGGTGGCCTTGTTCGCACCATCAACCTGTCGTTTGCTTTCGGCATGATCGTTTTCCTGCCGACCTATCTGCAAGATGAGATTGGTTTTACCCGTGACCAGTGGTTATCTATCTATGCCTTTATGTGGACGGTCAATATTGTCTTCAACTTATTGTCCGGTGTGATCAGTGACCGGTGGGGCTGGACGAATACTGTGATGTGGTTTGGCTGTGTGGGCAGCGCCATCTCGATCCTGCTGCTCTATTACATCCCAACAAATCTTGGCGTTGAAGGCTACAGCTACACCATGCTGGCCGCCGGTGCGCTGGGCGCATGTTTCGCCGGATTTGTTCCCCTGTCAGCCATTATGCCAAGTCTTGCGCCCAATGATAAAGGTGCGGCCATGTCAGTGCTGAACCTAGGGGCCGGGCTTTGCGCCTTCGTCGGGCCACTGATAGTCACCCTTTTTATTGCTCCTTTAGGTATCGAAGGCATTATTTGGCTCTTCTCCGGGCTATACCTTGTTGCCGCCATTTTGATGAAGTTTGTCACCTTGCCAGCAGATAGCCCTGACGAGCTACTGGAGGAGCACGAGCAGATCTACAGAGTGAATAAAACATTGTAAATCAATAGTTTATACGCATAGTGGCCGTGATAACCAGAGCCATTGATGGGGAGTTAAACATGAAAGTTGAATACAACAGATTCAATGTTGATTTTTCTCTGCAAGGTAAAGTTGCCGCCATTACCGGCGGCGCAGCAGGAATTGGTTATGCCATTGCCGAGCTTTTTTTAGCTAAGGGGGCGAAAGTTATCTTGATTGATAGTAACGATGGCGTCACTGAGGTGGCAAAGCAGCTAAATGCCGATAGCGCGAGCGGACTGTTTTGTGATGTCAGTGATAGCGAATCGGTCAAAATAGCGGTAGCCAAGGCGATCAATACCTTTAACCGACTGGATATTTTAGTCAACTGTGCCGGAATTGTGGCGCTGGACCCGGCGGAAAAGACCACGGAGCAAGATTGGGACCGGACAATTAATGTCAATCTGAAAGGGGTTTTCCTCATGAGCCAGGAAGTGGGGCAGCATTTTATTGCCCAGGGCCATGGCAAGATCGTTAATTTGGCATCGCAAGCGGGGATCGTGGCGCTACCCAATCATTTGGCCTATTGCACCAGTAAAGCCGGGGTGATCGGCATGACGAAAGTGCTGGCGCTAGAGTGGGGGCCGCTCGGCATACAAGTTAATGCTATCTCACCCACCGTGGTATTAACCGAATTGGGCAAAAAGGCATGGTCAGGAGAGGTGGCGGAAGAGATGAAACTGAAAATTCCCGCTCGTCGTTTCGCCTATCCGGTCGAGGTCGCAGCCTGCGCGCTATTCCTGTCCAGTGACGCTGCTAACATGATCACCGGGGCAAATTTGGTGATTGATGGCGGCTATACCATCCAGTAGTCCGCTATCTATTTTCTGTTGCAAGGAGATTGTCATGAACCGAATTATTAACGATCCCGACCACGTTGTTGAGGATGCCATCAAGGGGTATCTGGTGGCTTACCCACATTTTTTCGCTAAAACGGATCATGAGAAAGTGTTGAAACACCCTGAGGCCCCCTATAAAGGAAAGGTCGGTGTGGTGACTGGAGGCGGCTCTGGCCATGAGCCGGCATTTTTAGGTTACATCGGTAAAAATATGCTGGATGCAGTCGCTATCGGGGAGATTTTCTCCTCACCGGCGGCTGGCGCATTTTTAGCCGCGATTAAGGCGGCTGACGGTGGGGCAGGTGTTGCTTGCCTGTATGGCAACTATGCCGGTGACAATATGAACGTCAAAATGGCGGTCAAAAAAGCGCAAACGCTGGGCATTAAAGTCAGAACTGTCGTCGCCAATGATGATGTGGCCTCCGCGCCTGCGACAGAAAAAGAGAAACGTCGTGGGGTGGCCGGTGAAATTTTCATGTGGAAGGTGGGCGCTGCGGCTGCGGCTCAACACTATGAGTTAGATGCCGTCATTGATGTGGCGCAAAAAGCCATTGATAACTGCCGCTCGGTGGGGGTGGGTTTAACCTCTTGCACCATTCCGGCGGTAGGTAAACCTAACTTCCATATTCAAGATGGCATGATGGAAGTGGGTATTGGTCATCATGGCGAACCGGGGATTCGGGTGGAGCCATTACAATCCGCGGCTCAGATTGCTAAAACTATGGTGGATATCGTGGTGGGTGATGTGCCTTTTGTCGATGGCGATGATGTGGCGGTTTTGATCTCCGGTTTAGGGGCCACGCCGACCCTTGAACTGTATATTTATTATGCTGAAGTTGTCAGCTTATTGAAAAATAAAGGGATCAATATCTATCGCCCCTATATTGGTAACTATTTTACCTCGCTGGACATGATGGGTATCACGCTGACATTGATGAAATTGGATGATGAATTAAAGGCGCTAATTGACGTGCCGACTCATTCATTAGGTTTAACGCAGGTGGAGTAAGGGATGATGAGCGTATTTTGTAACAAAGAGGGCACGCCGATTGTTGAAGAGTTGGTGGAGACAATTATCGCCAATCGCGACTATCTGAGTCAGATCGACGGCGCAATTGGCGATGGTGACCACGGCATCAATATGGCGAAAGGATTCAATATTTGTGCCGACAGTATCAAAGGCAAAGATCTGACGGTGTCCGAGGCGCTGGATGTGCTGTCTGACTCCCTGATGGAGGGAATTGGCGGTTCGATGGGGCCGCTTTATGGCAGCATTTTTATGGGCATGGCGGATAGTATTCGCGACTGCGATAACATTGATGCCACGGCATTTAGCACCATGTTGAGAGGAGGGCTTTCCTGCTTACAGGATATTAGCGATGCAGGTGTGGGTGATAAATGCATTATGGATACGCTGATCCCCACAGTCGAAGCATTTGAACTGGCGCAACAGCAGAATAAGTCCTTCGTTGAGTCACTCCACCTGATGAAAAATGCGGCCCATGCAGGGCGCGACTCCACCATTGATTTAGTCGCCAGAATTGGCCGGGCCAGCCGTCTGGGCGAGCGTTCTCGCGGAGTTTTAGATGCGGGGGCAACATCATGTTGCTTAATATTGAGTCAATTGGCTGATTCGGTAGAGCAGCGTTTGGTCTAGTCAACCGATAGGCGGCGGTTAGCCGGGACGCTGACCGCCGTATCGTCGCCAGCAGTAGAAGCCAGCTTAAGGTTGTTGCTGGATCATCTTCAAAATTGTCCGCGCATTTGATGCGCTGGTGGCAATAATATCAATCGCACCGGTGCGCAAAGCACCCAGAATAGCCAATGCTTTGGTGCTTTCAGAGGCGATAGCTATCACGCAAGGTATCTGGCGCAACTCTTGAGTACTGATGCCGATAACCCGATCGTTCATAACGGTATTGGCCGGCAGGCCCTGGGCGTCAAAAAAATCGTATCCGGCAATCTCACCGGTCACACCTTGATGCATACTGGCATCGACAATCTCCTGTGGCGTGAACCAGCCCAGTTTCACCATATAGCTGTTTTCATTCATATCACCAATACCGACCAGGGCGATATCCGCTTTTCTGGCGCGATCGAGTGTCTCTTTAATGGTGCCGTTTTGCATAAAAGCTTCTTTTAACGCACGATTTTCCACATAAGCGGGGGCGTAAAGGGTTTCGCTGGAACCACCAAATTTCTTAGCTAGACGACGGCTGATATGGTCAGCATTAATCGCATCACCGGGGCGATGTGTTCCGCCAATGCCGCAGATGAACTTACACTGCCTTTCCGGCACGATGCTGACATGATCCGCGATGGCGGCGATATTACGCCCCTGTCCAACCGCTAATACCGTGTTGTCTTTTAAATTTGTTGCCAGATAGCCGGAAACCAACGAGGCAACCTGACGCCGCTGCTCATCTTCATCTTGATAATCCAGCGCGATCAATGCCCGTTTCAGGCCAAAATGCTCAATCAACTGCTGTTCGAGGCGGGTGCTAAACACCGGATGATAACGTACTGTAATCTCAACAATGCCCTCGGCTTTTGCCCGCTTAAGCAGCCGCCCGACCTTGATCCTTGAAATACCAAACTTATGTGCAATCTCTTCCTGCGTCATTTCATCTTGGTAATAAGACACTGCAATTTCAGTTAACAATTCATTATCTGGCGGAATTGTTTGTTTTTCCATGGGTTTTGCCCCCCGGCAAAAGAAGATTTGGCCTCTTTGACAGTGTTTACCGAACACCTAAAATTCAGAATTATCCTGTCGGATTGAGTAAAATAGTAGAACATTTGTTTAATATAGTGAACGGAAAACGTCCTTATTTCTTTGTGTATTTTCGTTCTAACTTAGAAAAAAACCATTTATTGTAGAGAAAAGGGATTAATCAGCGCATTAATCCATTTGGTGGCTTATTTTTCTTTTTATTACTCTTGATTTACCGCGTATAAATATAAACAAAAGTACGTATATTGCTCATTTGTTATGCGTCGGTTCGACGAAAATGAGGTCAATCACATTTATTAAGTGAAATTCGCGAAAAGTAGTGTTTTTATTGGGCTGAAAATCGTCCTTAATCTGGGTGCTGTGGCCTATTTCCGTCACAGAGTGGAGTCCGACGAAAAGTTGTGGGATGATTAGGCAGTTTTCGGGGGGCGGGAATGGGAAAACTTACACTTCTTTTGCTGATTTTACTTGGCTGGCTCCAGTATTCACTGTGGTTGGGCAAGAATGGTGTTCATGATTTTGTTCGGGTTAAGGATGACGTGGCTCTTCAAGAGACCAACAACGGCAAACTTAAAGCCCGGAACGACCAGCTATTTGCTGAAATTGATGATTTAAACGGTGGTCAAGAGGCGATCGAAGAGCGCGCACGTAACGAACTGGGTATGATTAAACCCGGCGAAAGTTTCTATCGTCTGGTTCCTGACCAATCCAGACGCAATGCGAGTACCCCTTCGACGCAAAATAACGCGCAACAATAATAATGAGTAATTTTGCAGTTTCCCTTCCTAAAGTCATTGCTATATTACCGGCTGCGGGTATTGGCAGCCGTATGCAGGCTGATTGCCCTAAACAGTATTTAACTGCGGGCGGTAAGACAATCATTGAACACGCAATTTTTTCTTTGCTTGATCACCCGCAAATTCAGCAGATTATCGTCGTCATACATCCGCAGGACACGCAATTTTCCAGATTACCTATCGCGCAGGACCCCCGCATTTGTATTGTTCACGGGGGTGAACAGCGGGCCGACTCAGTGATGGCTGGCTTACAATGTGCGGGGCAGGCGGAGTGGGTATTGGTCCATGATGCGGCGCGTCCTTGCTTGCACCGTGACGATCTTGATCAATTGCTGTCGATTATTGGGCACAGCAAAGTGGGCGGTATTCTGGCAGCACCGGTGCGTGACACCATGAAACGCAGTGAGGCAGGGATCCAAGCCATTGCCCACACTGTTGATCGCCAGGCACTGTGGCATGCCCTGACACCTCAACTTTTTCCGCTTGAGTTATTAAAATTGTGTCTATCCCGCGCCCTGCGAGAGGGGGCGGTGGTCACCGATGAAGCTTCTGCATTAGAGCACTGCGGCTATCATCCGATATTAGTTTCTGGCCGCTCGGACAATATCAAAGTGACGCGTCCAGAGGATCTGGCGCTGGCAGAGTTTTACTTAACCCGGTTACATCATATGGAGAAGCACTAATGCGGATCGGTCACGGTTTCGATGTTCATAAATTTGGTGAGAATGGCAGTGGCCCACTGATTATTGGCGGTGTACGCATCCCCTACGAAAAGGGGCTGGTGGCACACTCCGATGGTGATGTGGCACTGCACGCGGCCACCGATGCCTTGTTAGGCGCCGCTGCTTTAGGTGATATCGGCAAGTTATTTCCCGACACTGAACCGGCATTTAAAGGGGCTGACAGCCGTGGTTTACTGCGCGAAGCTTACCGCCGTATTCTGGCTAAAGGGTATAAGTTGGGGAATCTGGACATTACCATTATTGCCCAAGCGCCTAAAATGGCCCCCCATATCCCGCAGATGCGCGTTCATTTGGCGGAAGACCTACAATGTCATATGGATGATATCAACGTCAAAGCCACCACCACGGAACAGCTTGGTTTCACGGGGCGTGGCGAAGGTATTGCTTGTGAAGCGGTAGCTCTGCTGGTTAAGGCATAAAATATGGACATGGAAAATCTCACCTGGCTACACGGCAAACCCAAAGCGAGTGGCACTCTAAAAGCTAATCCGGAAGATTTTATGGTGATCGAGGATTTGGGCTTTGAGCCAGATGGCGAAGGCGAGCACCTGTTGGTACGTATTCGCAAAAACGGTTGTAATACTCAATTTGTCGCTGACTATCTGTCGCGTTTTGCCAAGATACATCCCCGTCTGGTGAGCTACGCCGGCTTGAAAGATCGCCACGCCGTTACCGAACAGTGGTTCTGTCTGCACCTGCCGGGTAAAGAGGCCCCGGATCTCTCCACCTTTGAACTGGAAGGGTGCGAAGTACTGGAGTCGGTGCGCCAAAAAAGAAAACTGCGCATTGGTTCACTGAAGGGCAACGCTTTTACCCTGGTATTGCGCCACATTACCGATAATCAGGATGTCGAGCAGCGGTTGCAGCAAATTGCGGAGCATGGCGTGCCGAACTATTTTGGCAGCCAGCGGTTTGGCCGTGGTGGCAATAATCTGGTGCAGGCGCGTTTGTGGGCGAACAATCAAATCCGGGTCAAAGAGCGCAGTAAGCGTAGCTTTTATCTGTCAGCCAGTCGTAGCGCAATGTTCAATCAGATTAGCAGCATCCGTTTGGCACAACAGCAGGCCACGACAGTGCTGGAGGGCGATGCATTGCAGCTTTCCGGTCGCGGCAGTTGGTTTGTTGCCGCCATTGATGAATTGACCGCGCTACAGCAGCGCGTCGATGCAGGCGAATTGAATATCACCGCCCCGTTGCCAGGGGAGGGTGAGCTGGGCACTCAGGGCGAGGCACTGGCTTTCGAACTGGCCTGTTTGGCGGAGCAGAGCGAATTACTGGCGCTGGTAAAGCGCGAAGGTGTCGAGGGCGCACGTCGGGCAATCCTGCTGCAACCGCAGAACATGGCGTGGAGCTGGTGGGATGATGTGACCCTCGAACTCCGTTTCTGGTTACCCGCCGGCAGCTTTGCCACCAGTGTGGTGCGCGAAATCATGAATCAGGATAATGCTGATGCTGCGGATATTGCTGAGTAACGACGATGGTATCTCTGCGCCGGGCATCCAAACGCTCGCCAGCGCATTGCGGGCATTCGCGCAGGTACAAATCGTGGCTCCCGATCGTAATCGCAGTGGCTCTTCCAATGCATTGACGCTGGATAGCGCACTGCGCATCGCCACATTATCCAATGGTGATATTGCGGTTCAGCAAGGTACGCCGACCGACTGTGTCTATCTGGGGGTGAATGCATTAATGCGCCCTCGGCCCGATATTGTGGTTTCCGGCATCAATGCTGGCGCAAATCTGGGTGATGATGTTATCTATTCCGGGACGGTCGCGGCAGCGATGGAGGGGCGGCATTTGGGGCTTCCTGCCCTGGCTATCTCACTTAATGGGCATCAGCATTATGAGACGGCGGCGGCGATCACTTGCCGCATATTGCGCGCGTTACAACATATTCCATTGCGTATCGGCAAAATACTGAATATTAATGTACCTGATTTACCCTTATCTGAGATTAAAGGCATCCGGGTAACACGTTGTGGTAGCCGCCATCCAGCGGAGCAGGTATTTTGTCAGCAAGACCCGCGAGGGCAAGATCTCTACTGGATTGGCCCTCCGGGTGAGAAATTTGATGTGGCACCGGACACAGATTTTGCGGCAATTGAGCAAGGTTATGTCTCTATCACGCCACTTCAGGTTGATTTAACCGCCTATGGGGCGCAAGACGTAGTTGAAAACTGGTTAGCCAGCATTCATGAGGTTGACGGGGAATGGTAAATAAACGCATGCAAACATTGTTGATGCAGTTACGTCAGCAAGGTATCCAGGACGAGCGCTTGTTACAGGCGATTGAAGCGGTGCCGCGCGAGCGTTTTGTTGATGAAGCTTTGGCGCATAAAGCGTATGAGAATACAGCTCTACCAATAGGTTCGGGTCAAACTATTTCCCAGCCTTATATGGTGGCGCGAATGACCGAATTGTTGCAATTGACGCCCACCTCGCGGGTATTGGAGATTGGCACCGGTTCAGGTTATCAGACCGCAATTCTGGCGCATTTAGTCGAACATGTTTGCTCAGTCGAACGAATCAAAGGGTTACAGTGGCAGGCAAAACGCCGCCTGAAACAGCTGGATCTGCATAATGTCTCTACCCGCCATGGTGATGGCTGGCTAGGCTGGGCATCACGCGGGCCATTTGATGCGATCATTGTGACAGCGGCTCCACCAGAGATCCCGCAGGCATTGCTTGAGCAGTTAGATGACGGCGGGATATTGGTTCTGCCGGTCGGAGAGCTGGCCCAAACATTAAAATGTGTGCAGCGCCGTCACAATGAATTTCAGATTGAAACGGTGGAAGCTGTCCGCTTTGTCCCCTTGGTCAAAGGGGAATTGGCCTGAACTCAATCTTTTTAATTCAGCCCTAAATCTTTTATCTCATCCGAGACGTGTTGGTTTACGTGAAAGATCGGCAAAAAAATCAGTAACATAAATTTTATGGTATGGCAGGCGTGGTATTGATAGCATGCGCGCTTCTGTATTTGATACATCGCTTATTATTGCTGTCATGGGGGAAGCATGAGCACGGGAAGCCCAATGATTACATTACGCCGAATTGCGGCATGTACGGTTATGAGTTTATGGTTGGCAGGTTGTAGCAATGATAATACAACCTCTGCGCCAATCAGCAGTGTCGGTGGTGATCGTTCAGGTACCATGCTAAGTGGCTCGGACACCAACAGTTCGGGTGAGCGTATCGTTTATAACCGCAGTTACGGCACTATCCCCAAAGGAAGTTACAGCGGTGATACCTATACCGTTAAGCGTGGCGACACGCTGTTTTATATCGCCTGGATAACGGGAAATGACTTCCGTGATCTGGCCGCAAAAAATAATATTGCTGAGCCATATAGCCTAAATGTGGGGCAATCCATTCAGTTGGGGAATGGCTCTGGTGGTGGAATGTTAGCTGCGACTGATGCCACATCAGGCGGAATAGCAAAACCGCCGTCAAATATTCAGAACACAACTACAACGGTTGATTCTCAACCAACTAGCGCGTATTCTGGAAACTCGGGTAAACAGAATGTTGGTAAAATGTTACCAGCGTCAGGTGCAGTTGCCGCGACTACCGCACCTGTTACTGCGCCAAGCAGTCCCATCAGTGATCCAACCAGCAATGGTGGTCCAGTCAGTAGCTGGAAATGGCCAACTGAGGGCAAAACGATCGATAGCTTCTCTGCTTCCGAAGGGGGCAATAAAGGGATTGATATCGCCGGTTCTCGTGGGCAGCCGATCTTCGCTACAGCAAATGGGCGGGTTGTGTATGCTGGGAACGCACTGCGTGGTTACGGTAATCTAATCATCATCAAACACAATGATGATTACCTGAGCGCCTATGCTCACAACGATACAATGCTGGTCCGGGAACAAGAAGAAGTGAAGGCGGGTCAAAAAATAGCCACCATGGGTAGCACCGGAACCAGTTCAGTAAGATTGCACTTTGAAATTCGTTACAAGGGGAAATCCGTAAACCCGCTGCGTTACCTTCCGCAGCGATAGATTGGGCAGAATACGCTGTATTCTGCTCGCCGGATTCACGGGTAGGAGCAGCATATGAGCCAAAATACGCTGAAAGTTAACGAGTTGCATGAAGATGCTGATTTTGATGAAAACAGTACGGAAACTGAAATTTTCGATGAAAAAGCATTAGTAGAGGATGAACCTACTGAAAGCGAGTTAGCGGAAGATGAGCTGTTGGCGCAAGGCGTTACCCAGCGCGTGCTGGATGCGACACAGCTCTACCTTGGTGAGATTGGTTATTCGCCACTGCTGACCGCAGAAGAGGAGGTTTATTTTGCCCGGCGTGCATTGCGCGGAGATGTGCCTTCACGTCGGCGTATGATTGAAAGTAACTTGCGGTTGGTGGTGAAAATCGCTCGTCGTTACAGCAATCGCGGCTTAGCGCTGCTGGATCTGATTGAGGAGGGTAACCTCGGCCTGATCCGTGCGGTGGAAAAGTTTGATCCTGAACGCGGTTTTCGTTTCTCCACTTATGCCACATGGTGGATCCGTCAAACGATTGAGCGGGCAATTATGAACCAAACCCGAACCATACGTTTGCCTATCCATATCGTTAAAGAATTAAACGTTTATTTGCGTACTGCCCGAGAACTTTCTCATAAATTGGATCATGAACCGAGCGCTGAAGAGATTGCTGAGCAACTCGACAAGCCGGTCGATGACGTGAGCCGTATGTTACGCCTCAATGAACGTATCACTTCTGTTGATACACCTTTAGGCGGCGACTCAGAGAAAGCCTTGTTGGATATTCTCTCTGACGAGAATGAAAACGGTCCGGAAGATACAACGCAAGATGATGATATGAAACAAAGTATCGTCAAATGGCTGTTTGAATTGAATGCAAAACAGCGCGAAGTATTGGCCCGTCGTTTTGGTCTGTTAGGATATGAAGCAGCAACGTTAGAAGATGTTGGCCGTGAGATTGGTTTGACACGCGAACGTGTCCGCCAGATTCAGGTTGAAGGCTTGCGCCGTCTGCGGGAAATTCTGCAAACTCAAGGTTTAAGTATTGAGGCGTTGTTCCGCGAATAGATATACCCGGCATATTTCAGATTGTATTTAGGGTATAGAGAGTTATTCCGATAAAACACAAAAACGGTGAACTGATGTTCACCGTTTTTTTATGGGCGTTATACCATGCTTTTCAGGCGGTAAATCCACTCCAGTGCCTGACGAGGTGACAGTGAATCGGGGTCTAGAGCTTCCAATGCCTCAACGGCGGGTGGCGTCTCTTCATTGAGCAGCGTTAGTTGCGAGCCATCAATTTTGCTCGCCGCGGCATTATTGGAGAGAGACTCCAGCTCTTTCAGCTTCTGCCGCGCCCGCTTGATCACCTCTCGCGGCACACCAGCCAGTGCTGCAACCGCCAAACCATAACTTTTACTGGCTGCGCCATCTTGTACGCTGTGCATAAAGGCGATAGTTTCCCCATGCTCCAACGCATCAAGGTGTACGTTTACCACGCCCTCCATTTTTTCCGGCAGGGTAGTTAGCTCAAAGTAATGGGTGGCAAACAGCGTCATTGCTTTAATGCGGCTAGCCAGATTTTCAGCGCAGGCCCAGGCCAGTGATAAGCCATCATAAGTTGATGTACCGCGCCCAATTTCATCCATCAACACCAAACTTTGCTCGGTGGCGTTATGCAGTATATTGGCGGTTTCTGTCATTTCCACCATGAAGGTAGAGCGGCCAGATGCCAGATCGTCCGCCGCGCCAACACGGGTGAAGATGCGATCAATCGGACCAATCGTAGCCTGATCCGCAGGCACATAACTCCCCAGGTGGGCTAGCAGCACAATCAGTGCTGTTTGGCGCATATAGGTGCTTTTACCCCCCATATTTGGGCCAGTAATGATCAGCATACGTCGTTGAGGTGATAGCGTCAGCGGGTTAGAGATAAAGGGTTCGCTCAACACTTGCTCAACCACCGGATGGCGACCACCGGTAATTTTGATCCCCGGTTTATCACTCAGGGTCGGGCAACTGTAGTTGAGTGTTTCTGCTCTTTCCGCCAGATTCGACAGCACATCCAGCTCAGCCAGTGCATTGGCGCTGGTTTGCAATTCGGACAGATGTGGCAATAGCAGATCAAAAATCTCTTCGTATAACCCTTTTTCAATCGCCAGCGCTTTGCCTTTAGAGGTCAGAACTTTGTCTTCATACTCTTTCAGCTCAGGAATAATGTAGCGCTCGGCATTCTTCAGTGTTTGTCTGCGGACATAATGAATTGGAACCAGATGGCTCTGACCACGACTCACCTGAATGTAGTAGCCATGGACGCCATTGAAGCCCACTTTTAGCGTATCCAGACCCAACTTCTCACGTTCGCGAATTTCCAGCCGATCCAGATAGTCGGTCGCGCCATCGGCCAGTGCTCGCCACTCATCCAGCTCGGCATTGTAGCCCGGTGCAATAACGCCACCATCGCGCACTAATACCGGCGGCGTTTCAACAATGGCCCGCTCCAGCAAGTCGAGTAACTCATCAAACTGGCCGACTTGCGATAGCAGGTTTTGCACATGAGGAACATCTACCGGTTGCAGTAAGCGATGGATCTCCGGCAATTGCTGAAAAGCATGACGCATACGAGCCAGATCTCTCGGACGGGCGGTGCGTAGTGCCAGTCGTGCTAAAATACGTTCTAAATCACCGACTTGACGCAGCGGTGTTTGCAGCTCGGCCGTAATATCTTGCAGGCCGCCAATGGCTTGCTGGCGATCCGTTAACACCTTGATATCGCGCACGGGCATATGGAGCCAGCGTTTCAGCATTCGGCTACCCATGGCGGTCACACTGCAATCAAGAATTGCCGCCAGCGTATTCTCTGTACCGCCGGATAAATTAAGGGTCAGTTCGAGATTACGGCGGGTGGCGGCATCCATCACGATACCATCTTGCTGGCGCTCCATGGTTAAACCACGGATATGGGGCAAGGAGGTGCGCTGGGTATCTTTGACATATTGCAGCAGGCAGCCCGCGGCACGTAATGCCTGATGGGCTTGCTCAACACCAAAACCGATTAAGTCGCGCGTGCCGAATTGCAGATTAAGCTGCTGTTTGGCGGTTTCCAGCTCAAACTCCCACAATGGGCGGCGGCGTAAGCCATGGCGATGCTCAATCAGCGACATCTGCTCGAAGTTCTCTGGATACAACAGTTCGGCAGGATTGGTGCGTTGCAGCTCGGCGGCCATGGTTTCAATATCGTCCGGTTCTGCAACCCGGAAGCGACCAGAACTGATATCCAGGGTCGCATAGCCAAATCCACGTGCATCCTGCCAAATAGCGGCCAGCAGATTATCCTGTCGCTCTTGCAGTAAAGCCTCATCACTGACTGTTCCGGGCGTCACTATTCGCACGACTTTGCGCTCAACCGGCCCTTTACTGGTTGCCGGGTCACCGATTTGCTCACAGATAGCCGCTGATTCACCTAACTGGACCAGTTTCGCCAGATAGGGCTCAATTGAATGATAGGGGACACCAGCCATGGGAATCGGCTCACCAGCAGAAGCACCGCGTTTGGTCAGTGAGATATCCAGCAGCTGTGAGGCGCGCTTCGCATCACTGTAAAACAGCTCATAAAAATCCCCCATCCGGTAGAACAGCAGTATGTCCGGATGCTGGGCTTTGAGTCGAAGGTACTGCTGCATCATTGGTGTGTGGCTATCAAGCTTATCAGGATTATTCATGCGTTTATATTTTCTAGTTAAGTCCTTTTTCCAGTCGACATACTAGCCCAGTGGCCTGAAAACTGACATAGGTAAAAATTCGAGCTCCTTCCCAATTATGCAGTTCAGCCCCTAAGTTCAAAGGCTATAAAATCCTAACGTAATAGTTTCAAAATGTTACTTGAAGGCGGGGTTGCCAGGGAATAGAGCTTTCGCCGTCTGATACAGGCGATTGGCTTGAGCAGCATTGTTCTGATACTGGTTAATCATGATGAGGCTTAGATAAATATTCGGATCATTGTGTAGCTGAATGTACTGCTCTGCCCATGCACTAAACTGCGCCAGTAACATAGGATCTTGGCGCTGGTTAAATTGCAGTAACAGATTGATATGGCGGTTGTACTCATACCTTTCCCATTGAATGTAGGGATTCGTCAGAGAACTTAATGGCCGCATATCAACTAACCCATCTCTTTCGGCCAGTGTCAGCACTCGGCCAGTTTTGAAGCCCGTCATCATAAATAGCAGAGTAGATATTGCCGATAAAATGACGACATAGTGCAGCCCGCGTTGCCATAGCTGGGGAGGTGTGGTTGCTGCCACCAACATGTTTTCCGGGATCATCAATCGGCCAAGCAGAATAAGCACCAGCCAGTGGGCGGCGGATTGATAAAGAGGCAGCTCGGTCATCAGATGCAACGCGATCGGCAAAGTGAGCACCCACAGCGGGAACACCGCTTTGGGCTGCATCAACAGGGGTTTTACATAGCCGATAGCGAGTAACAACATTCCTACCAGTGCCACGATGCCACCCTCAGCCCAGCCATACAGCACTTCATTATGGGGGTGAGAAGGGAAAATAAAGTTATTCGGGACTTGCCCGGCTTGTGACAGTGTTTGCGCAAAAGCAGACTCAAAGCTACCGTAGCCCCAACCTAGCCAGGGGTGCTGCTGTATCATGTGCCAGGTATATTTGAGGATTAACCCGCGATCGCGGTTACTGGCTTCTTTGGCGAGCAGCAAGCTATCACTCAATTGGCTTAGCAGGTAAAGGGCGGCCAGTATGCTTAGCAGACTCGATAACCACAACCAGGCGATTTGCCGCTGACGCCAATAATAGAGCGAAAGCAAGAGTAAGGTTGAGACTCCACCGACCCAGCCGATCCGCGATTGCAGCAGCATCAATAAGCCGGGGATAATCAGTAGTGTCAGTGTGCTGATACCGCGTACGGCTCGGCTGCCTGAGACCATAAACAGATAGGCGGCGATGGCATAACCCGTTGCCAGATAACTGGCCAGCACGTTAGTTTGCTGAAAGATGCCATAAGGGCGCTGTGCAATATCGAACTCCATCCAGTTATCGGATGTAAAAACAAATAGTTGCAGTAGGGCCAGCATGGCCTGCCCCCAAGCGGACAACAGGATGAGCATCAACCACACTTGTCGCGAACCAGTGCTCAGCTTCAGCCGAAAAAGCCCAAACAGCACTATTATCCCGCCCCACAAACCTAAAATACGGGGTAACCAAGCACCTATGTGCTGCAAGGAGGCGGGAAATAATCCAGGAATACTCATCATGAGTGCACCGGATAGTAGCCACAGACAACCCGGAGAGTTCAGGGTATGGCCCGCTTCATGACGTGGCCAATAGAGTGCAATTGTCAGTAGCGCCATCATGGCCCAGATGACAATGTTGGTGGGGAGATGAAGCCCGGCACCGCCTCTATTGATCTCATAGTGCATCATGGCAATAAATGTTATGGCGATGATTGCGATAACAATTAGATGACTCCCTTTCGCTGGGAGGGCGTTTTTTATTGGTGTAGGTAAACAGAGTTTCATTATCTATCAACAAGTTACTTTTATATCGAATAAAACATGACACCATGATTGGTTCACGTTTTATCAGCGCATTCAGTCACTGGCACCCCCTTAGGGCTGCCGTCTCTATTTTTCTGCTGGCTGAGCAATAAACCAGCGTAATGAATTCAACACTTTAGTTTCAGACATCTTGGCTCTGTTCTCAGCAACCAACTTCATTAATACCAATCTTGCGGTATAAATATCTAATTGTGCTTTATCAGCCAACTCTCGGGTTTTTGGCCAACTCTCCACTGGTGGTACAGATTCACTAAACTGTTCTTTCAATACATGACATGTTTCTTCCAATATTCCCATGACTTCTTCTTTACGTTGATTCTTAGGTTTCATTGATTTCTCCTAATGCAATATCTTTATTAAGAATGTCTTGTTTTTTATTTCTTACATTCTCTACTCTTTATTTATATTTCCCACGCGCGAGTAAGTATTTTCCTACAAATTTAAAGGATGGTTCTTACAGGCATTAAGGTCTCGTCTTATTTATTTTGTATTGTTTTTATAATTTTCATTTAACGATCATAAAGCAGGGTGCGAAAATTAATAATTAATACGGCTTTTAGCTCCAAATAAATACCATTCTCAAATGCATAATAAAACAATGAACCTTTATTTTTTAGTAAAATAAAATTTTGAGTTTGTAATTTTTTATTCATATATTTCAATATGTTGTCGTAATCTTTATGACTTTAAATCAAAATATTGCTTTGGTTTTTAAGCTGCTATTAAGGCTTGGATTTATCGATGCTAAGTTTTTTCTGCTTTTTGAATTAAGGTCTTTAGGATTTAATGTCGATTATAATTTGACTTATGGAATAAGCAATCGTTAATTTCGAAAAAGTGACTTTTAGCGATCTAATGTGTCGACATGTCATTTTTGGTAGTGGTAAGTGTCGAAGGTGTGATGTTTATCGATCAATCTTATCGATATTAATTGGTAACTGTAATTAATTAAGGCAAACACTCTGAATTTTGATTTTTTGAATTAATTACCTATGAACTAAGCATCTATATTTGTATTATCTGCTTCGAACAAAAAGGTCTTAAACGTTATTTAAAGGTTTTTTTAAAATGCAGGCGTCTTTCAATGTCTGCATGTTGAATCTATAGCTCTCTGTTGTACGCGACTTATTTCTTCGTATTTTAACGAAAATAAGATGCATGAGTTCTTATGTTTCAACTACTTCGATGCAGTATTTACCTTGAGTCTATTAAGGTAGGTGAACTTGCAAAACTTAAATTGTGTATAAAGGAATTACGTAATGAAACTGAATAAAACGATCTTGGCAGCAGCTTTGGTATTAGGTTTTGCTTCTGTAGCTAACGCAGCAGATCAAGGTCAAGGTACTGTGACTTTCAATGGCTCTATCATTGATGCGCCATGCTCAATCGCAGCAGGTTCTGATTCTCAGACTGTTGAAATGGGTCAGATCTCTAACGTAGCTCTGCAGAATGGTGGTCGTTCTTCTTCCCATGATTTCGACATCAAACTGGAAAACTGCGATACCACTACTCTGAAAACAGTAACCACTACTTTTAGCGGTGCAGAATCAGCTGCAGTCCCTGGCCTGCTGGGTATCGTTGGTCTGGCTGAAGGCGCTGGTATTGCCATCGTTGATGGTACTGGTTCTGTTGTGACTCTGGGCGATGCAACTGCTGAACAGACTCTGATCACCGGCAACAACACTTTGGCTTTCTCTGCTTACCTGCAGGGCAGCACTGCTTCTGACGCCATCAAACCAGGTAGCTTCTCAAGCGTAGCTAACTTCATGTTGGCTTACCAATAAGCACCCCTTTTTTAATTGGACATGCGGATTTATCCGCATGTCTTTTTATCTTGAGAAAGATACGTGTTGGATGAGCTAGGTGATTTATGTCCAGGTCATTTTTTTTGCTAGTGCCTCCCTCCTTACTAATGGCGTCATTGCTTAGTGTTTCTGCAATGGCTGATCCCATGAAGACAGATTTGGGCTACGTGAGTATGGAAGGAAGTATTACTGACACATCTTGCGCGATAGACCCAGGAAGTTTGGAGCAGACCATCGATATGGCGATTATGCCGATCGGTCAGTTGGTTGAGAATGGCGTGGGGAATGAGCACCCGTTTGCAATTCGCTTACTGGATTGCACGTTAGTTCATGCGGATCCCGATAAGTCCAATCGGCAGCATTTTACGGTCTCATTTGATGGTGCGGCGGATGGCAGTAATTTCGCGGTTTACGGTGAAGCCGAGGGAGTTGCAATGCAAATCATTGATGATAAAGGCAATGCTTCTACTCCAGGTGTGCCGTCACCGGAAATTAACATTATTCCTAGTGATGATATGAGACTCAATTATGCCCTGCGGTTAGTGGGCAATGGCAAGATGCTGCGCGCTGGAAACTATTACTCCAGTGTTCGTTTCAAATTGGATTATTACTGATTTCAATGAGTAAGGTGACATATCCCATGGTATCCGCTCGTTTCATCACCCACGGTATTGCCCGTAGTGGTTTATTACGCATTTTGATTGCAGTTGCGTTAAGTGGCAATGCCTATGGCGTGTCAGCCAGCGATGATATCCAGTTTAATACCGATGTGTTGGATACCAAAGATCGCGCCAATATCGATCTGAGCCAATTCTCCCAACGTGGTTATATCATGCCTGGGAGTTATAACTTATTGGTTCATATGAATAAGCAGGAACTCAACGAACAACCTGTGGTGTTCTACGCCTCTGAGAAAGATCCAAAAATTAGTGAGGCGTGTTTATCACCCAAGTTGGTTGAGTTGCTGGCGCTGAAAGAAGAAAACCTTCATAAGCTGACCTGGTGGCGCAATGGCGAGTGTTTGGATATCAGCAGCTTGCCCGGTTTGACTGTGCAAGGTGACTTGGCGACCTCATCACTCTACCTGAGTGTGCCGCAAGCTTGGTTGGAATACAGCGAACCCGATTGGGATCCGCCCTCTCGTTGGGAAGAGGGTATTCCTGGGGTGCTTTTCGACTATAACCTGTTGGGGCAATTGAACCGCCAGCAGACCAACAATACCAACAACAATAGCTTGAGCGGTAACGGCACCACTGGGGCCAACGTTGGCGCCTGGCGGTTCCGTGCGGATTGGCAGACGCGTATTGAGCAGGTTTCTGGTTCGCCGACTGAACGTCAGTGGGATTGGAGCCGTTATTACGCCTACCGTGCGATACCGAGTTTGGGTGCCAAGTTGACGTTGGGTGAAGATTTTCTCAACTCAGGGATTTTTGACAGCTTCCGCTTCAGTGGTGCCAGTCTGGTCACTGATGACAACATGTTACCGCCGAATTTACGCGGTTATGCACCTGAAATTATGGGTGTTGCCCGCACCAATGCGCGGGTCATTGTGAGCCAACAAGGGCGTGTATTGAGTGAAACACTGGTCGCCGCCGGCCCATTCCGTATTCAGAACCTGAATAGTTTTGTTTCTGGGGCTTTAGATGTGCGGGTGGAGGAGCTTGATGGCCAAGTCCAGCAATTCCAGGTCAATACCGCCAGTATTCCTTACCTGACTCGCCCTGGAATGGTGCGCTATCGGGTTGCCGCCGGTAAGCCCTCGAATATTGGGCATCGGGCTGAAGGGCCGGCATTTGCCACCGGGGAGTTCTCTTGGGGGGTCAATAACGGTTGGTCACTGTTTGGTGGTGGGATCAGCGGTGAAAACGAATATCAAGCAGCATCCATGGGGGTGGGGCGTGATCTGATGGAGTTTGGTGCCGTGTCGGTTGATATGACTCAATCCTGGGCCAACTTGCCGGATCAAGGCACCTTGAGTGGTGGCTCTTACCGAGTCAACTATTCGAAAAACTTCCAGGAAACGGGCAGCCAGGTGACGTTCGCCGGCTACCGCTTCTCTGAACGTAACTTTATGAGCATGACCGAGTATCTCGATGCGCGATATCGCGGCGACAGAGTCGGCGGCAATAAAGAGATGTATACCATCAGCTTCAACCAGCAGTTCCGTGATCTGGGGTTGAGTGCTTATCTGAACTATAGCCATCAGACCTATTGGGATCGTTCGGCGAATGACCGCTATAACCTCTCATTAGCTCGCTATTTTGACGTGGGTAAATTCAAGAACGTCAGTCTGTCACTGTCTGCTTTCCGTAACCGGTATAACGACAGCAATGATGACGGGATGTACTTGTCCTTATCCATGCCATTCGGTAACAACGCCACCTTGAGTTATAGCGCGTCAGTCAGTAGTGGTGAAAACACGCATCGAGTCGGATACGCCAATCGTCCTGATGCTCACAACAACTACCAGATTAATACGGGCGTAGCACGTAGCGGCGCGTTGGTGAGTGGTAACTATAACCATATTGGCAATAGCGCAGATATTAATGCCAACGCCAGCTATCAGGAAGGGCAGTACTCCTCCGTCGGTTTAGGTATTCAGGGGGGGGCTACCGTCACGGGTGAAGGTGCGGCACTACATCGGGCGAATGTCATGGGTGGCACGCGACTGCTACTTGATACTCAAGGTGTGGAAGATGTTCCGGTTCAGGGCTATGGCTCAACTGTACGTACCAACCGCTTTGGTAAAGCCATTGTTAGCGATGTGAATAGTTATCACCGCAACCGAGCGAGTATCGATATCGATAACTTGTCGGATAACGTGGAAGCCCGAGGCACGGTAGCACAAGTGACACTGACTGAAGGTGCTATCGGTTATCGCCGCTTTAATGTGATTGCTGGTGAGAAAGCGATGGCCATGCTGCGCATGGCTGATGGTTCAGCACCGCCATTCGGTGCCACGGTATTAAATGGAAATCAGCAAGAGACCGGCATTGTTAATGACGATGGTTCTACTTATCTCAGTGGGATCAAAGCCGGTGAAACCATGTCAGTGCACTGGAATGGGAAGGCGCAATGTAGCGTGACACTTCCGAAGATACTGACTCCAGCAGTACTGACGAATCTACTGTTGCCTTGTCAGCCGATAACGGAAGGGGATAAACCCCCGGTATCACAGTAGAAAGGTTGAGCAATGGACCTGCGGATAACAGCTCGTTTAGAGAATAGAAAACGATCGGCGCCACTAGGTTCTGACATGATTAATTCGAAGGAAAAGGTAATGAAATTGAATAATAAACTGCGCATCGCCGCCCTTTTAGTAACGGCATTGATGGCCCAGCAGGCGACAGCAGCGATTGCACTGGACAGAACCCGGGTGATCCTCAATGGCGGCGATAAGTCGATCAGCCTGAACATCAGCAACCAGAATAAGCAATTGCCTTATCTGGCGCAGGGATGGATTGAAGATGAGCAGGGGAACAAGATTAACTCCCCGCTGACGGTAGTTCCACCGGTTCAGCGTGTGGAGCCAGGTGCGCTCAGCCAGCTAAAAATACAGACCTTGCCAGCGGTGAGCCAGTTGGCACAAGACCGTGAAACGCTCTACTACTTTAACTTGCGTGAAATTCCACCGCGCTCGGAAAAAGCCAATACCTTGCAGATTGCGCTGCAAACTCGCATTAAGCTTTTTTACCGCCCAGCCAGCATCGTGCCACAAAAGGCCGACATGGCGACACCGTGGCAAGAAAAAGTGCAGTTGACTCGCCAGGGCGATCGCTACCAGGTGAATAATCCGACGCCGTATTACATCACGCTGGTCGATGCCAGTGAGAGCAAAAATGGCAAAACAGCTGCGGGCTTCAAGCCGCTGATGATCGCACCAAAATCACAGGGCATGTTAGATGTCAGCGCGGGTGCATTGGGCAGCAAACCGGTACTGACTTACGTCAATGATTTTGGTGGCCGACCAAAAATGATCTTTGGTTGTACTGGCAGCACCTGCTCAGTGGTCGAAAGCGTTAAATAACTGTTTATCTCGGTACGGCTTTAGCTGAGCAGATGAGACGACAGCGCGGATGTCAGACTGAACGATGAAAAAGGAATATGGGATGAGTGTTGTTTATCGCCGCTCTGTTTGTCGCGGCCCGGTTGGTCGCTACATAGCTAGTCGGCTGCTCCCGATGGTCATGATGACCTTCATCGGCGCGACGACATTGTTAAGCAGCTCTGCATGGGCGCTGAATAAAGTTGCGGCAGTCAATGTCACGGTCAATATTTTTGCTGCGCCGCCTTGTGTGATTAACAGCAACAGCATGATCACCGTCGATTTTGGTGATGACCTACTGACTTCGCGCATTGACGGCGCTAATTACATGAAGCCGATAAGCTATAGCCTGAACTGTACTGCGGCAGCATCCAATGCCATGAAAATGAGCATCAAAGGTGATGGTGCTACGCCCGACGCCAGCTATTTAAGAACTAGCAACACGGGTTTAGGGATCAAATTGATGCGCAGTGGGCAAGCATTACCGCTCAATAGCACATTCAATTTTACCTATCCGACAATCCCTGTGTTGCAGGCTGTACCGATAAAACAAACAAGTGCTGCATTGGCGACTGGTCTTTTTACCGCAGCAGCCACCATGGTTGTGGAGTATCAATAATGAAAAACAGCGTATTGATATCGCGCGTTTCTGTTGCGGTGGTTCTGGTACTAAGTGGTCAGTTGGCGTTTGCCGAGAATATGCAATTTTCGGGCACACTGATTAATCCCCCACCTTGCATCATTAGTGGTGGTAGCACCATCGATGTTGCTTTTGGGGAGAATCTTGGGGTGAACAAAATTAATGGCACCAATTATACCCAGAGTGTGCCCTACACCGTCACCTGTGATACGACGCCAACTGGCAGTTCGGAATTGGGTCTGACGATCATTAGTGGCTCTGTGACCACCTTTGATGCCGCAGCTATCCAAACCGATACCCCGGATCTGGGTATTCGAATACTGAAAAATGGCACCGCTTTTACACTGAATACACGTGTTCCGTATGACAATAATAACCCGCCGGTGCTTCAGGCAGTACCGGTCCAGGCACCGGGTGCGACATTAACTGAAGGGGCCTTTGCAGCCACCGCCACATTATTAGTGGATTATCAATAGGATCACATGATGGCTAATTTTAATCTGTTGATGCGCCCTGAGCGAATTATATTCAGCATTTTGATGCTGAATATTGTTTGGGCGATGCCAACATGGGCCGCTGATAATATGCGTTTTCACGGTGCATTAGTCGCGGAGCCTTGCACAATACGCCCTGGTGACGAAGCTATTGCGTTGAATTTTGGCACGGTGGTCGATAAATATCTGTATTCGAATCAACGTACTTTAGGTAAGCAATTTCAAATTCATCTGGTCGATTGCGATATCAGCCTGGGTAATACCGCCAAAATTATGTTTACCGGCAACAATAATCTTAAATTACCGGGGTTATTGTCGGTTACTGATGCTGATATGGGAATAGGCATTGGTATCGAAACATTGGCGGGTAGACCCTTACCTCTAGACCAGGCTAGTGAAGATATTTCGCTGAACGCGGATAGCAATATTATTACTCTGAAAGCTTATGTTCAGGGTGAGCCAGATGCCATTACCCAGCGCACGATTAAGCGCGGTGAGTTTAATGCAGTTGCTACATTTAGCTTGCAATACTATTGAGCGGTGAGTTCTCCCGCCTGATGTTATTCCAACGCCAAGTTGTTGCCGCTGAAATTTATTATCAACAGCACGAATGCTGATAGGACAATGGAACTTAAATAAATGGAACAGCCTAATATGCGATCGAATACTGGATATTGCTGGCTAATAGCTTGCGTGCTGTTCTTATTGCCGCTCTATAGCCAGGCCAGTGCCTGGGTTTCGACCCAAACAAGAGTGGGAACGCAATATCAGGGGACATTCGCCTGGCCAACTGAGGAGATGCAGGGGGTGCTTTGCACAGCTGCATCTTGTTCTGTGGCGATATGTCACTACTCGACGGCGGCGAATGCTGAAATATGTGGTAACCCATCCAATGCCCTGACCCGGGTTATTGTTTCGCAGGGGGCGACTGCGGAGATGATGAGAGCAGCTTTTGTGGCTAAAAATGGAGTGTCAGGAAGTTGGGGCACCGTGACACCTGATCCATTACGTGCTGTTGGTAGCTGTTTTGGTGTGATGTATTGGCAAGGGTCCAATGATGGAAATACCACCGGTAGGGTCATTCCCGGCTCCTACTGCGGTGCGGTTCCACCGACACCTGAGACCTGTGAAGTCACCGGTGATGTCTATATCAACCATGGTTCGCTTAATCAGCAATCTGTTGATGGTGCAATAAAAACTGAGCCATTGATTATCAACTGCACCGCCAGAACATCAGTGATATTGACACTGGTGGGTGGCAAAAGTATCAACCTTGGACAAAATGGGAATTTGACCTCGACATTGAAAGTGTCGGGGCAAGACCTGTCCAGCGGTGTCACGGTAACCGCTGCGGTGGGAAACACCCCTTTCCTGATTGAATCAACACTTCATGCGCCAGCATTACCTGACGCGGGCACGTTTAGCGGAAGTGGAGTGGTGATTATGTCATACCTCTAAATATAGAATTATATGCACTCTTAATCTGAGTGCATGATTATTATGAAGATAAAATAGTGTTTCAAATGCGCTATTTTAATATTCATAAATTGAGGTGTTTAACTGTTATTTAAATATAGCAGCGAATCCTCTCGGCATTTATTTGTGTGTTATTTTAAGATGAATAAATGTTATTTTTGAGTTGTAATTCATTGCGTTTATATAGTATAAATTCACTGTGTTTTGGTGGTTGGTTATTAAGATTTAAATCTATAACTAAAAACGCATACTTCAATGGGCTATTAAATAATAGGCTGTAATTTTTTATTTTTTCTTTAAGGAAAAACTCATGAAAAAAATTAACCTGGCTGATGCCAATACAATCGTTGGCGGTACTGGTACTACTTGTAAAGATACTTTTGAGTGGCTGACTGGTAGCACCACTTTAACTTGTCAGGCAATCACGACTTGTACTGACAAACACGGTAAAGTTGTTAGCCGTACAGTTGCACCTTCTAATGTTGCTAACTGCAAATAAGATGTGGCTTTAAGTCTTCGTTAATCTCTATTGATATTTAACGATGCCTCTGGCAAGTGCAGGGCGAATGACTGTGCTTGCCTGCTTTGTTTTTATTAATGCGGAATCTATTTTCGGATTCAAGAATTTTCGCATTAACTGAATGCTAAGAAACACGAATTTAAGCCGACATAAATATGATTTAACACTTGTTTATGTCTTTATCTGAACCTTGAATGTGAATACACCTTTATGTCTATTAAAAACGATATGTCGACAAAAAACAGTATATTTAGAAATAAGGGATTTTTTATCGGTTACACACTGTTGGTTATCCTTATTTCTTCATTGATAACAACAGCCTATTTCCACTATTTCGTGCTTAATCAAGATACCCAGGAAACGCTGTTTTCTGTCAGCGAAAGTGAAGTTGCAAACAGCCCAATCAAAGACGATAAAACGATTATTGAAATCTTCTCCTATGGCTGCCATTACTGCGCCATCAATGAAGAGAATGTCGCACAATTAGAAAAGCGTATGCCAGAGGGCAGCCGCTTTATTCGCCTACATATCAGCAGTGATAAAACCTCGGGGCTGGGGCGTTTCGCACCGATGTTCGCCACATTATCTGTGATGGGCATTGAGTCGCAGCATCGGCAAAGTGCTTACAAAGCGGTACTCGAAGATAACATCGATTTCAGCGATAACAGCCAACTCGAGAACTGGTTAAAAGCTAATGGCATCGATGTCGCCAAATATCAGCAAGCTAGCCAGTCTGCACAAGCCAAAGCGCTAATCGCTTATATGACGGCAGTGACGGCGCACTACAAAATTGACGCCACCCCGACCTTTATTGTCGGCAAGAAATGGATTGCGTTACAGGATCGTGAATTCCCGGCGTTCTCGGATCACCTCTTGTCACTACTCGAGCACGATAAGGCGCTGGAGAAATAATGAGACTGCTAGCCGTATGGGGTTATTTTGCCTGGAGAAACCAGCTGGATAAGCTGGCTTTTAGCGGGCAAGCATTCACCCGCAGGCAGGCCCAACTGGCTATCTGGCTATTACGGCACGGTGATTATCGCTTTCTACTGATGCTCGGCGCTCTGCGCCGGGCTTTCGGTTTGGTGTCACGGCGACAGAAGAATCTGGCCCATGTGGCGGCGGCCAATAGCCAATGCTTATTGGCCGACCAGAAAAGCCCGTCGGCGCAAAATTTTATTCGCACTGCACAGCGGCGTCAGGTGTTGGAGTTGGCGGCAACCTATGGGCAGAATCGGCGGATTTTAGCGCAGTTGGCTGCCTGTACCCAGCAGTTGGACAGTCAGGTCAGTGCACTGCACGCAGCCGGTTCGCCGGTTGTTTTGGCACCACTGCACATGGTTTCGGATGTGCTCGCCGGCATGGTGGGCGCTGGGGCTTATCCGGGTCAGGCGACAGTTGTGGTCTCGGCTAGCGCTGAGGCTTATGAAGAGCAGGCGCGGCAAATGGGTGGGGTGAATATCTCTTATTGCTCCATTCATGCTGATAGCCGTGCGATTGCCGGTAACCTGATGGACGCCATTATGGAAGCGGCAGAGCATAAGCGAAATATCATGGTTTTTCCGGATATTACGCCTGATTACACCGTCAATAATCAGATGGCAGAAACCGCCAAAATGCCCTGCCAGCTGTTTAACCGACCCGCCAATTTGCACAGTGGCATTATTCGCATTGCCAGAGCACTGTCGGCGCAAGTGGTTTTTTATTACCTGTATTACGACAAAGGGATAAAAATCCATATTTACCCTGCGCTTAGCGCGCGGGATGTTAAAAAGAAATTACCCGAATTGATCGAAACGTCAATGAAGCAGCATCCGCAGGATTGGCTGTTATGGCACTCGCATTCGTTATTTTTTATTAATGAATAATGTCACTCATCAAGAATAGTAGAAAATGGAAAAGATAATCCCGACGCAAGTATTTCAAAGCGAAACCAATGAATGCGGCTTGGCCTGTATCTCAATGCTGGCACAGACGCAGGGCATCAATGCACCGTTGGAAAGCTTGCGGGAGCGCTATCCTGCCTCACAGCATGGCACATCACTGGCCACGCTGTGCACTATTTTGTCTGAGCTGGCGATCCCGGCTTATCCGGTGGTGTTTGAGCATCAAGAGCTGTCAGCTATTCCGCTGCCGGCCATCTTGCACTACGGTGCGAGCCACTATGTGCTGCTCGCTTACCGTAAAGGTAACTATGTCTGCGTTATGAATCCGGCGATCGGGCAGCAGCTACTGCCGATGGATGCCCTAAAAGCAGAGATCAGCGGCTATGCGCTGGTGCTGGATCCCGAAACTCCAGCCTCGCCTGAAGCGGTGAAGAAGATGGAACACAGCAAGCGGCTTAGTGCGCTCGACTGCATGAGCCTGAAAGAGACCGCGAGTGTTCGTGGTATCTACTGGCTGATGACGCTGGCGTTTTTGATCTCCCTGACGCTATTTATCATGCCGACCATGGTCAGCAGCGCTATCAATGATGTGTTCTCTTCTGTCGGCGATAAAGATTTTCCCTACTTCTATTTTCTGCTGGCCTTTGTGGTCTCCACCTCACTCGCTTTCTGTGTGCGGTACATCACCGAGCGCTACATCAAGCAATTCGTGGTGCTCAATAGCGTCGCGGGCTTCGCCCGTCTGCTCAGCCATTCACTCAACTTTTTTGATAAGCGGGCGCCGGGCGATATTTTCAGCCGCTTCTCGAACTGGCAAATGGCCGCCACCCAAAAAATTGAGTTGGATAATGGCCTGCGCACCGACTGGATTATCGGCACCATTGCTTTAGCCGTGATGTGCTATATGAGCCCATTGCTGGCGATGGTCTCTGCGGTTGGCGTAATGTTGATGGGGCTTATCAGTATTTGGGCCATCTACCGTGACCGCTATTACACCCAGCAGTTGCAGGTTAAAGGCGCTGAGCAAAGTGATTTCATTTTAGAAACCATTCAGGGCTTCTCCACCATTAAATCTGCCGGTTTAGCCAGCCAACGGCAAGGGGTGTTTGCCGGTCTGGCGCTGTCACTGTTCAGCGCATTACAGAAGAAAAAAATCTACGATCAGGTCAAAAATAGCCTCTATCAGCTGATCGGCAGCCTTGAAATGGTGTTCTTTATGTTGCTGGCTCTGCCGATGTTGAAGCAGGGCACACTCAGCTTGGGCGAGTTTTTTGCCTACAGTTTTGTACGCGAAATTTTCACCTCATACATCACCAAGATTTTCTATGCGATTTTGCAGAAAAACCAATTACATGTGATTGATATCCGTGCCCGTGATCTGTTCCCTGCGGGGCAATCAACGCCGCCTGAAAACAGCTCGTCGATCCCTCCGGCGATCCCGTCGTTTACCCGCCAGTTGGATTACCAGCATATCCGTTTTGCCTACGACGCCAGCCAGCCAGTATTGCGCGATTTGTCACTGTCACTGACCCGTGGAGAGAGTGTGGCGATCATCGGTGAGTCCGGTGCCGGGAAGAGTACCTTGCTGAAAGTGATGGCAGGATTGATGCCGCCACAGCAAGGGCAGGTGTTGGTCGATGGCGAACCGGTTGATTTTCAGCAGGCCCACGCGCTGTTCTTCCTGCAAAGTCAGGAGGATATCCTGTTCAACGCCTCGGTATTACAAAATATCACCCTGTTTGATGGCCAGTTGGATGCGGATAAACGCCAGCGCATTGAGTGCTCACTGCAAGGGCTGCAATTAACTTCGGTCATCGATAGATTACCGGGCGGCCTCAGCGCACTGGTGCGTGAAAGTCACGCCGCGCTCTCTTTAGGGCAACGCCAGCGGTTATTACTGGCCCGCGCGATGTACAGCGATTGTCCGGTTTTGGTGCTAGATGAACCCACCGCCAATCTGGATGAAGAAACGGCCCATCAGGTGATGCAGACCCTATTGGCTCATTGCCGCGAATACCAGAAAACACTGATAACCGTAACCCACAGTGACAGTGTGCTGCCGATGTTTGATCGGGTTTTCCGCTTGCACGACGGCCAACTGGTGCGTTTTTCTCAATCGGTGACCTCAAACCACCTCACGCCAGCGGCGGTTAACTGATGCGCATCAATATGACCAGTAAAACAGGGCGCTTAGCACTGATCCTACTGATATCCCTGCTGTTGGTGATGGGCTGCGGGGTTGCGCTGTGGTTATCGGATAGCCAGCAGGCCGCACCACCCTTAACTGAAACCATTGGTCGCGGTGATATTGAAAGAAATGTCATGGCAACCGGCAGCTTAAAACCCTCATTGCAAGTCAATGTCGGTGCGCAAGTCAACGGGCAGTTGACCAAGCTTTATGTCAAGCAGGGCGACCGTGTAACCCGAGGCCAACTGCTGGCTGAAATCGACCCCACGTTACAGCAGAACGAATTACGTAAAACCGGGGCTGAATTAGAGAGTGCGCAGGCGCAGAAACAGGCCGCGCAGGCACTGTTACGCCAATATTTACTGGAGCTTCGCCGCCAGCAGACCTTGATAAAAGAGGGCTCAGGTATGCAAAGCACCCTGGAAAAAGCGCAGGCGCAATACGATAGCCAAGTGGCGCAGTTACGCGTGAATGAAGCTTTGATTGTGCAGAGCCAAATGGCAATGGAGACAGCCAAAGCCAATCTGGCCTTTACGCGCATCATGGCGCCCATTGATGGTGAAGTGCTGGGCATCGTCACCAAAGAGGGGCAAACCATTGTCTCCTCACAAAGCGCACCCACCATTCTGGTACTGGCGAATGTCGATACCATGACGGTACATACCCGCATTTCCGAAACCGATATTCTTAAAGTCAGTGTCGGGCAGCCGTTATGGTTCTATGTGGTAGCTGATCCTGAGCGCCGTTACGAAAGCCAAATGGATGCCATTCAGGAAGCATCAGCGGAGAGTTTACGCGAAGATAGCGCCGGACAGCAGCCCAACCAGCAGCCTTCCGCCATCTATTACACTGGCATATTCAACATCGCCAACCGCGAGCGGCTGTTGCGCACCTCGATGACGGCACAAGTGTTTATTATCACCGCGCAGGCGAAGAGTGTGCTGCGCGTGCCACTCTCCGCGCTGGGTGAACAGCAGCCGAATCAGCGCTATCGGGTGCAGGTGGTCAATGGCAAACAGATTGAGACTCGCTGGGTAGCCCTTGGCCTGCGCAATGGTCAATATGCTGAAGTGAAAGAGGGGTTAGATCAGGGTGATCAGGTGGTGCTGATGGGTGCGCCATCGGGAGCGACCCATGAGCCATAACAGTGCTCATGCTGGCGCGGGTCCGCTGATCCAGCTCAAGGGCATTTATCGCCATTTTACTTCTGGCGCGCACTCTGTCGCGGTGCTGAAGAACATTTCTCTGTCGATTCACAGCGGCGAAATGGTGGCGATCATTGGTGTTTCTGGTTCAGGTAAATCGACGCTGATGAATATCATCGGCTGTCTGGATAAGCCGACGCAGGGCGAGATGTCGATTCATAACATCCCGACGCGCGAAGCCAGCAGCGAACAACTGGCGCAATTAAGAAGCCAGTACATCGGTTTTATTTTTCAGCGCTACCACCTGATGCCCTACTTAACGGCCAGCGAAAATGTGGTCATTCCGGCACTCTATACCGCCATGACTGCCGCCGAGCGCCAGGAACGTGCCGCCTACTTGCTGCGCCGCCTGGGTTTGGGTCAGCACCTGTTGCACAAACCGGCACAGCTCTCAGGGGGGCAACAGCAGCGGGTCAGTATTGCTCGCGCCCTGATGAATGGCGCGGGAATTATTCTAGCGGATGAACCGACCGGTGCGCTGGACAGTGCCAGCGGGCAGGAGCTGATGGGAATACTCCACGGCCTGCATCAGTCCGGTCACACCATTATTATCGTGACCCACGACCGCAATATCGCCAATCAGGCTCAGCGCATTATCGAGATAAGCGACGGTGAGATCATCGCCGACGGCCATAACGATGTAGCGGAGAGCGCGGTGGCTCATGCGGCGTTACCCGCGACCGTAGCCACTGGCCGCCCACACTGGTGGTTGAGTGTCAGAGAGGCCATCAAAATGGCCTGGCGCTCACTGCTTGGCCACCGCATTCGTGCCTTTTTATCGATGCTGGGCATCATTATCGGCATTTCGTCGGTGGTCTCCTCCATGGCTGTAGGGGAGGGGGCACGACAAGAAATCCTTAGCGAAATCAGTCAACTTGGCACCAGTACGCTGGATATTCGCCCCGGATTGGGCTGGGATAAACCGCGTCCTGACCTGGAACGCTCCCTCACGCCAGCGGATGTGGCATTGCTCAGCCAGCAACCATATGTCGATAGCTTGTCGCCGGTGGTCAGCAAAATGGTGACTGCGGTGCGTGGCGATAAAAAAGTGATGGTCAATCTTTCTGGGGTCAGCAGCGGCTATTTTCAGGTGGAAGGGCTGAACTTTATTAACGGCGAGGGATTTGACCCAAGCCATGTCAGCGCCCGTGAGCCAGTCGTGGTCCTGCAACCTGAACTGAGTGACACGCTGTTTGCTGGTGGGGAAAACCCGATTGGCGAGATTGTGCAACTCGACGGTATTCCGTTACGGGTGATGGGGGTCGCCAAACGTTCAGGTATGCAGTTTGGTGGATTGCTGAGCGCGTGGATGCCCTATACCTCGCTGACGGAGCGCATCTCTGGTGAGATGCCATTGGAGTCGATCACCCTGCGGGTGCGTGATGGTTTCGAGTTGAATGCGGCCCAGCGCGAAGTTGAGGTGCTGCTGGATCAGGCCCACCGTCAGCGTGACTTTTTTATTCTGAGCAATGATGAAATGAGCAAAGCCATCCAGAAAACCTCTGATTCAATGACACTGCTGATCACGGCAATTGCTGCCATTTCACTGCTGGTCGGGGGGGTTGGTGTGATGAACATCATGCTGGTGTCGGTAACCGAGCGCACCCACGAAATAGGGATCCGCCTGTCAGTCGGCGCGCGCCAAAGCGACATCATGCTCCAGTTCCTGATTGAAGCGGTGGTGATCTGCACCCTTGGCGGTTTGATTGGCATCGCCGGCTCGGCGCTGGCTGGGGTGGTTTTCTCGTGGGTGACGCAGACATTCACCATGGTTTTCACTTGGCAGCCGTTGGCGCTGGCGTGCAGTTTTTCTGCGCTTATCGGGCTGGGATTCGGCTTTTTCCCTGCACGTAATGCCGCTCGTTTGCACCCGACCGAGGCGTTGGCTAGAGAATGAATAGATTGATTAATGCCGGGCTTATTGCACTGCTGCTCACCGGTTGCGGCTCCCTGCTGAAAAGTGATTATCAGCGGCCGATGTTGTCGGTGCCCGACGAGTGGCGGGTTAAGGAGAGTGGCGGCGGCTACCTGAAGCACAGTGTGCACTGGTGGGAGAATTTCGACGATCCACAACTATCGGAAAGCATCAACCGCATGTTGCTCAGCAACAACGATCTGGCCGCAGCAGGGCTGAAATTGCAGCAAGCGCGGCTAACTGCGGGGCTGACCAATACCAATATGACCCCCAATGTCACGCTGAGCGGTGCGGGCAGTAATACCCGTTCGCTGAATGAAAATACTCAGCCACGAGAGAGCTATAGCACCTCGCTGGGGTTGAGCTACGAGCTGGATCTGTGGGGCAAACTGGCCCGCGCCCGCGAGCAATCGGCGTGGCTGGTGAATGCCACCGAACAGGATCGCCAGGAAACGGCGCTGTTGCTGATTGGCACCACTGCGGATCTCTACTGGCAGATTGCCAAATTCAATCAGCAGTTGAGCTATCAACAGGCGGCACTGGCTATCTCGCAGGATACCCTAAACATGGTGCAATCGCGGCTGGCGGCAGGTGATGCCAGTGAGATAGAGCTGTTGCAGGCGCAACAGACGTTGTTGGATCGCCAAAACCAGTACCAAAATCTCGAACAGCAGCGGGAAGCCGCACGTAATGCCATGGCGCTGCTGTTTAACCGTGCGCCTGATTATCGTCAGGCAGAACGTCACTCATTGGATCTACAGCAGCAGGTGCCAATAGCGGAAAGTTTGCCACTACAGGTGATTGCCCTGCGGCCAGATGTACAGGCCGCCGAGTGGCGCTTGCGTGCCGCATTGGCCGGATCGGATGTGGCCAAACTGAACTTCTACCCGACACTCTCGCTAGGTGCCACGTTGGATGCCGGTAGTGCGGTGTTTTCACAATGGTTTAGCAACCCGAGCCGCACCCTTAGTGCCAGCGGCGCGTTGCCATTCTTACAGTGGAATACCGTGCAGCTCACCATCGATCAGTCAAAACTGGAGGTGCAATTGGCTGCTGTCGATTTCCGCCGCAAAGTTTATAGCGCGCTTAAAGATGTGGATGACGCGATGACACAGCGGCTGAGCTATCAGAAACAGAAACAGAATCAGTGGCAGAACCTGCAACTCAGCCAACGTCGGTTGAGCCTGACCAACAGCCAATATCAGGCGGGTGCCATCTCATTTCAGACCTTACTGGACGCGCAGGACGCCCTGCTGACCAGTGAAACCAGTTTGCTCGAACTGCAATATAACTACCTGAATGCCACCATGAAATTGTGGTTAGCCCTCGGCGGCGGCGTGGTTAGCAGCGGAGTTGATAACAGTAAGGACAGTAAAGGAATCAAATCATGACGAAGAGAGATAAACAGCGCCGCGTTGTCGTGACCGGTTACGGCAGCGTGACCCCGATGGGCATGACCGCACAGCAGAGTTGGGACGCCATTATGGATTACCAATTGGGCTACCGCTATTACGATAAATCTGAGCAAGGCATCAAGTCGCGCTTTTTTGGCTTGCTTGACGCTGAACCCAATCTGAAATCGGTTCCTGCGGCCATTCGCCGCCGCCTACCGCGCTATGCCCGACTAGCACTGGCGGCCGCACGTGAAGCCATGGGCATGGCGTTCGGCGAACAGTCGCCGGAAGCTTATTATGATTTGCTGGATTGCGGCACCATCATCGGCAGCGGCTGGGCCGGGCAAGATGAGACCCATGATAACTACGAAGGCTACCTGGAAACCGGGCTGGGCACACCTTTCGGCTGCTTCCTGTCGATGCCGAATGCCGGTACTGCCGCCTGTAGCTTGTACTGGGGGTTACGGGGTTATCAGAACTCACCGATCGCCGCTTGCGCCACCGGAACTATTGCCATTGGTGATGCATTTGAAATTATCCGCAGTGGCCGCGCATCAATGATGCTGGCAGGGGCGGGTGAATCACTGCGCAGTGATGCGGCGGTGTGGAATATAGATATCTTGGGTGCACTGGCGCGCGAGCAAGAGGATGTGACCAAAGCTAGCTGCCCGTTTAGCCTGGATCGCAACGGTTTTGTACTCTCTGAGGGGGCGGCAGTCTTGTGCCTTGAAGAGCGCGAAGGGGCGATTGCCCGCGGCGCGACTATCCTCGGCGAGATCAAAGGCTACGGTAACTACTCCGATGCCTTTGACTTTACGGCACCAGCAGAAGATCGGGTGGCACGGGTGAAAACCATTCGTCACGCCTTGCAGCAGGCGGGTTTGAGCGCTGAAGAGATTGATTACGTTAACCTGCACGGCACCTCGACTCAGCTTAACGATCTGAATGAAACTCAATCTATCAAGCAGGCATTTGGTGATGCGGCTTATACCACGCCACTTTCCAGCACAAAATCCTACTCCGGCCATTTGATTGCTGCAGCGGGCAGCTTTGAATCGATCATCTGCCTGCAAGCGCTGAAGTATCAGATTATGCCCGCGACCTGTAACCTGAAAAACGCCGATCCGCAGTGCGATCTGGACTACATCAGTGAAGGGCATCGGCCAAAAGCCTTGCGCAATACGCTAAACCTTAGCTTCGGCTTTGGTGGGGCGAACGCGGCATTGGTTATCGGGCTGGATTGAGCATGATCTTTAACTACACCCTCAGTGATGCCGAGCGCTGGGCTAAGTTTTCCGGTGATTACAACCCGATCCATTTTGATCTGCAACATGCGCAGCACCTTGGCTTACAGCAACTGACTGTTCACGGTATGCGCGCGATGCTGGATATTAAATATCAGCTCAGCGCGGCGCTATTACTTGCCATGCCTCAGGCGGATTTCCTGCGCTTTAACGTGCGCTTGCGCCAGCCAGTGCAGTGCCACACCGCCTATCAACTGCAACTCAGTGAGGCGGTGGGACAGGTTAGTGGCAATTTGCTGGATATTGACACTGGCGAAAGCTGCTTCAATAGCAAATTGCGCAGCGGACCCGCGCTGGAACAGATGAAAAGTGATCAATGGAGTTCGCTATCGGCGGAAAAAGTGCATCAGTTCAGCCAGCAATTTCCTGGCAATGCAGCAGAACCGGCTGAGTGTTGGGGATTTTTCGACGCGCTGCTGTTTAAGCTGTTAGTGGCCGCCCCTGAAACTCTGGCGACCGCTAAAGCGGTGTTGCCGGGGATTCAGGCGGAGACCTTGATTGATATTTTCAAGCATGTGCCGGTCATCCAGACACATCATGACGTGCATTTCAGTGCGGATTTACTGCGCAGCAACCCGCATCTATTTGTCCGTAGCGCGCTGCAATACATCATCGAACCCACGTTAATTGTCGGTAACGCCGAAGATGGCTGGGTATTGCGCGCCGCTATTCAGGCCCGGTCAGACGCCGGACCTTTAATCACCACCGCCGTAACATTAAAAACGTGGCCGTTAGCCGCGAACTCAATAAGGATTTGACCATGGAAAAGTATCAACACGTTTATGACACCGTTTGCGAAATGTTGTGTGACGCCAAAGATCTGGAAATGTCAGCGCTATCACCTGAGATGTCGCTGCATCAGCTGAAACTCGACAGCCTGGATTACGTCGAACTGATGGTTTTGGCAAAGCGCGAATTCGGTGCCACGCTGAATGCCGAGATGTTTATGGAAAACCCAGATATGACTTTAGGCGAGCTTTGCCAGAAATTAGCTGAGCAGAAGAGATAATATGATGAGCAGGAAGTGGGTATTGATTACCGGCGGCAGCCGTGGCATTGGCCGCGCATTGGTCGAAGAGCTGGCTAAAGAGTGGGATGTGGTTTTTACCTGGCGTAGCGGTGAGCAACAGAGCCGCGAGGTGATAGCAAGCTGCGCAGGACTAGCCGGCTCGGTGACCAGTTATTGCTGTGATGGTAGTCATGAGGCGGATGTTGACCAGTTGGCTCCGGAGTTGTTGGCGAAATATGGCCCGCCCGGTGCGGTAATCCATAACGCTGGCATTACCGGTGATAGCTTACACATTCAGCAAAATGGTGATAACTGGCGCAATGTGCTGGACACCAATTTGAACTCGGTCTTCTACTGGAATAAGCATCTATTGCCGCAGATGATGATGCAGGGCGAGGGTGCGGTGTTGCTGATCTCTTCAGTCACCGCCATCAAAGGCAATATCGGGCAGAGCGCCTATGGTGCCAGTAAAGCGGCGATGATTGGCCTTGGCCGCTCGCTGGCGCTGGAGATGGGGCGCTTTGGTATTCGGGTTAACTGCCTGCTGCCGGGGATCATCGACAGCGACATGACGCGCGCGATGCCTGCCGATGCCTTAAAAGGGCTGCGCAAACAGATACCGTTACGGCGCTTGGGTGAGGTGCAGGAAGTCGCCCGCGCCAGCGCCTTTATGATTGGCGATGATAGCCGCTACATGACTGGCCAGACACTGGTGCTGGATGGCGGGTTAACGGCTTAAGTTTGGCGTTAATATATCTTGGCTAACTATTCAGTGGAAATGGTTAGCCATGGATTGGCCCGCCACTAATTTAAAAAACAAGGCTGAACCTTAGGGTTATGCCCTGTTTTGTGATGTATGACACCCTCCCTCGATTTCATCGTGATACTGCTCACAATAAACTGGGCATTTGCCTAAAAAACCTCGCCTTTATTGCTGCTTTTGCAGCGAATTTCCTAATGACTATTTGATAGTTATCTTCAATACTGATTAAGTGAAATGTGATTCCATTTAAAAAGATCTAACGTTCTACTATTTGCAATAATCAAATCATTATTAAAAATAAGGGATTAGTGTTTCCCGCGCCGAGGGATGACGGCCATTTAGTCAGGAAACACTCGCGAAGCGGCCACCGTTTCGATTGAAAACGAGATGAACTTTAAAGGCAGGTAATCAGGTGAAAATAATCTCAGTAGATGTAACTGTTTTTTCTTATCCCACCCGGCGAGTTTCTGATACCGCAGGGCATTCGCATCCCGGTGAGGAGTCGCAGGCCAAAATGGCGATGCTGACCTTGACCACTGATGAAGGCGATTGTGGCTACGCCTTTGCTCCGCCAGAAGTCATTCGCCCGCACATCATCAATAGCTTCTTTAAAAAAGTGTTGATTGGGCAGAACCCCTTTGACCGCGAGCGGCTGTGGAATGATTTAGTGCACTGGCAGCGGGGCAGCGCCAATCAATTAACCGATCGGGCGCTGGCGATTGCTGAGCAAGCTATCTGGGATCTGCTGGGGCGCAAGCTGGGCCAGCCCGTTTATAAGTTACTCGGCGGGTATCGCGATAAAGTGTTGGCCTACGGCAGCACCATGTGTGGTGACGAGTTGGCAGATGGCTTGTCCACGCCTGATGAGTATGCGCGCTTTGCCGAGCAACTGGTCGCCAGAGGGTACAAGGGGATTAAGCTGCATACTTGGATGCCGCCGGTCTCCTTTGCGCCGAGTCCACAAATGGACGTCCGTGCCTGTGCCGCAGTGCGCGAAGCCGTGGGGCCGGATATCGCACTGATGCTCGATGGCTACCACTGGTACAGCCGCAGCGACGCGCTCTATATTGGCCGTGAGTTACAAAAGCTGAATTTCAGTTGGTTTGAAGAGCCGATGGAGGAGCAGAGCATGGCCTCTTATTGCTGGTTAAGGGAGAACCTACAGATTGACATTATTGGGCCTGAAAGTCTGGCGGGTAAATACTTTAGCCGTGCTGATTGGGTGAAGGCTGGCGCCTGCGATATTTTACGTGCCGGTGTTCAGGGCGTGGGCGGCATTACCCCTTGCTTGAAAGTGGCGCATTTGGCGGAATCTTTCGGCATGGATTGCGAAATCCACGGTAACGGCGCGCCTAATTTGGCGGTGGTCGGGGCTATCCGTAACTGCCGCTGGTATGAGCGCGGGTTACTGCATCCGTTCCTCGATTATGACGAGCCAGCCGCTTACCTCAACAGCATCATCGACCCAATGGACAGTGAAGGTTATGTCTCACTGCCAACACGCCCTGGCCTGGGTGAGGATATCAATTTTGACTATATCAAGGCCCATACCCTGAGTGCGGAATAACCTAAATCTTAACCCGATCTTTGGCGAGGGTAGCCAGCCGAATCAGGTGCTATTTGATATCAATCTGGCAGTAAAAAATGGCGAGATTTTTGGTTTGGTGGACGAACCCGGTTTTGGTAAAACCACGGTGCTAAAATGTCTGGTGGGGCTATTTACCACTGGACGGTGCAGTTAACCCTCAACCAAATACCCCTGGCGCTTCTGATTGGAAGCACCAGCGGATCAGGACTCATCAGTCATCTTCTTTAGCCACTGAATAAAAACATTAATTTTTGGCCATTGCCGGTTTGATAGCGTAGCGACGTAATAGCGCTGTGCGCAGCTCACTTCCATGCCGGGAAACGGCATAATCAGTTCTTGGTTTTCCAACCGTTTGGTCACCAGCTTCTTGCGCCCCATGGCGACACCGACATGGTTCATGGCAGCAATAATCGCTAAGTCGGAGCGGTCAAAGCCCATGCTGCGTTGCATGGGATCAATATCAAAGCCTGATTGTTGACTCCAGGCATTCCATTCACTGATATCAGAGTCATAGCTCCAGGCTTGCCGATCATGGAGCAAAGTACATTGGCGCAGGTTGATCAGATTGCCATAAAGTTGGTGTTTTTCGGCATATTCTGGGCTACATACCGGCACCATCGATTCATCCATCAAGTGTTGATATGACAGTTTATCCGGCGTTTTATCGTCAAAATAAATAGCCAAATCAATACCGCCCCCTTGAAAGTTAACATTCTCATTGCCAGTCAAAATATTGAGGCTGATGGCAGGATAGCGATGGGCAAAATCAGCCAGTTTAGGTACCAGCCAGCATTGGGCGATGGAGGGGCGAGAATAGACAGTCAGTGTGCCTGACAGCTCCTGATTTTTTATTTCCAGGATTTCCTGATTCAGGTACTCCAGTGACGATTTAAGTACCCAAAAAACCCGCTCCCCCTCACTGGTTAACTCCACTTTGCGGTGAAAGCGTTGGAATAGCTTGAACCCCAACTCCTCTTCCAGACTATTAATCCTGTGGCTAACGGCGCTGGGGCTGATAGATAACTCATCGGCTGCCAGTGCAAAAGAGCTATGTCGAGCCGCGATTTCGAAAGTGTAGAGTTTAGATAGCTGATAGCCATTCAGTAATTTGTTGCGGGTGATATAGCTTTTTTCCGGGTACATAACGTTTTCTCAGATAATCTTTTTTGGCTAAATAGCATACGCGCTTACCCGTAAATAAGCGATTTAGGATTACTTAGTGTGATGCTAATTACAGTTAATAACTAAAGTTTGACCAATGTGGTGCTTTTGATTCAATCTGGTTCATCTTAAAGGCGTTTTTTATCATTTGTCAGTGCCAACCAATTCTTATTCAATGTGAGCAGAATTTATTATGAGATGAGGTTGGCTATGGACTCACAGATATGGGTAGTGGGGACTTTATTAACGAGTATCATCATTATTATTTTCACCATCGTAAAACTGAAAATACATCCTTTTCTGGCGCTATTATTAGCCAGTTTTTATGTCGGGTTATTAATGGGCATGAACCCAGTGGAGATGGTAAATTCCATTGAGGGTGGGATTGGCGGAACGCTGGGCTTTTTAGCCGCAGTGATCGGGCTGGGCACCATTTTAGGTAAAATGATGGAAATCTCCGGTGCAGCAGAGCGCATCGGTATCACTTTACAGCGCTGCCGCTGGTTATCACCAGATGTCACCATGGTGCTGGTCGGGTTAATATGCGGCATTACACTGTTTGTTGAAGTGGGCGTGGTGTTATTGATTCCACTGGCTTTTTCTATTGCAAAAAAAACCAACACTTCACTCTTCAAGCTGGCTATTCCGCTTTGTACTGCCTTGATGGCAGTTCATTGTGTGGTGCCGCCACATCCGGCAGCCATGTATGTCACCAATACCTTAGGGGCTGATATTGGTACTGTGATTATCTACGGGTTAGTCGTCGGGTTAGCAGCATCATTAATCGGCGGGCCACTCTTCCTGCGCATGGTCGGTAATCGCCTGCCATTTAAAACCGTACCGAAAGAGTTTGCCGAAATTAAAGTTCGCCATGAGGATGAACTGCCTTCATTGAGTTCGACCTTATTTACTGTATTACTGCCCATTATTCTGATGCTGGCGAAAACCGCCGCAGAGCTAAATATGGAAAAGGGCACCACACTCTATTTAATATTAACGTTTATGGGTAACCCAATAACGGCCATGTTTATTGCCGCGCTTGTCGCCTATTACACATTAGGCATCAGGCAGAACATGGGGATGAGTACCTTACTGACTAAAACGGAAGACAGTTTTTCCTCTATTGCCAATATCCTGTTGATCATCGGCGCGGGTGGGGCGTTTAACGGAATATTAAAGGCCAGTGGGCTGGCAGATACGCTGGCGGTAATTTTATCAAATCTGGATATGCACCCAATATTACTGGCATGGCTAGTGGCGCTGATTCTGCATGCGGCAGTCGGCTCGGCGACAGTTGCGATGATGGGGGCAACCGCCATTGTCTCTCCGATATTACCAATGTACCCCAATGTCAGCCCAGAAATTATCACACTTGCTATTGGCTCCGGTGCAATTGGTTTCACCATTGTGACTGATTCGCTATTCTGGTTAGTAAAACAGTATTGCGGTGCGACTCTGAGTGAGACATTTAAATATTATACCACCGCGACTTTTATCGCATCGCTGATTGCACTAGGCACTACTTTCCTACTTTCCTACATCATATGATCGAAAAGAGACATTTTATGAAAAACACTGAAATTGATAAATTAATCACAGATTTCCCCTTGGTTAAAAAGCTTATCAATTTAGAGGCAGTGACGTGGTTTAACCCGCAGGCGACTACCGTTGAAGAGGGGATGCCTTATGTTGGGCTATCGAAACAAGATGTTGCTGATGCTGAGGCTCGCTTGCAACGCTTTGCGCCATATCTGTGTTTGGCATTTCCTGAAACACAAAAGACCCATGGGATTATTGAGTCAGACATTGTGGCGATCCCGGCGATGCAGCAGGCCTTGCAACAGCGTTATGGGGGCGAGATATCTGGGCGTCTGCTCTTAAAGCAAGATAGCCACTTGCCGATTTCCGGTTCAATTAAAGCCCGTGGCGGTATTTATGAAGTGTTAACCCACGCCGAAAAACTGGCGCTACAGGCTGGTTTATTGGCTGAAACCGATGATTACAGCAAGCTGTTTTCAGATGACTTTCGGCAGTTCTTCAGCCAATACCGCATTGCAGTGGGTTCTACCGGTAATCTGGGAATGTCGATTGGCATCATGAGTGCCAAATTGGGATTCAGTGTCAGCGTACATATGTCAGCGGATGCCCGTGAATGGAAAAAACGTAAATTGCGTGAGCACGGAGTCAATGTGGTGGAGTACGCGCAGGACTACGGCGTGGCGGTGGCGCAAGGGCGTAAACAGGCAGAATCTGATGTTAATTGCTTTTTTATTGATGATGAGAATTCCCCAACACTCTTTCTGGGTTACTCGGTCGCGGGCAACCGGCTAAAAAAACAGTTTGCCGAGCAACAGATCTTGGTGGATGAAAACCACCCGCTGTTTGTTTATCTTCCCTGTGGTGTAGGTGGTGGCCCCGGTGGCGTGGCTTTCGGTTTGAAATTGGCATTTGGTGACCATGTTCATTGTATTTTTGCCGAACCTACTCATTCACCATGTATGTTACTGGGAGTCTATACCGGATTGCATGATGATATTTCTGTGCAGGATATCGGCATAGATAATATTACTGCCGCAGATGGTTTGGCAGTAGGGCGGGCATCCGGGTTTGTTGGTCGCGCGATGGAACGCTTACTGGATGGTTTTTATACCTTAAGTGATGGCGAAATGTATGACTTGTTGGGCTTGTTAAATCGCGAAGAGAGCCTGCAACTGGAGCCTTCTGCATTGGCTGGTATGCCAGGACCGGCACGGGTGAGTATCAGTGCCGACTATTTGAGAAAAAATCACTTAAGTCCAGAAAAAATGCACAATGCGACCCATCTGGTGTGGGCCACCGGCGGAGGCATGGTACCTGCGCAAGAGATGGCGAAGTACCTCTCAATGGCGAATATTTGATTTTCTGCATACATAGACGTTCGCAATGCACTATTCGAGTCAATAGACTATGACAGGATAGTGGATCATGACGTCAACATACCGCCGGTGAAAATTAGCCGGCGGCATGTTTTTACTTTAATTCAACTCAATTTAACCTTTACCGTCAATTAGCCTCTATTACCTCGTGCTGCAATAATGGCATCGGCAACATTGCGTGGTGCTTCGGCGTAGTGCTTGAACTCCATGGTGTAGGTTGCACGGCCTTGTGACATCGAGCGCAATACGGTGGAGTAACCGAACATTTCGGATAGCGGCACCTCTGCGCGGATAATCTTCCCGCCGCCAATCATCTCTTCCATGCCCTGTACCATCCCACGGCGTGAAGAGAGATCGCCCATCACGTTACCGGCGTACTCTTCCGGTGTTTCCACCTCGACGCTCATAATCGGCTCCAGAATTACCGGTGATGCCCGTTTGACCGCCTCTTTGAAACCAAAGATCGCCGCCATTTTGAACGCCAGCTCAGATGAATCGACCTCGTGATAGGAGCCAAATGTCAGGGTCACTTTCACATCTACCACCGGATAACCGGCTAAAACCCCGGTATTGGTGGCTTCGAGTACCCCTTTTTCTACTGCGCCGATAAACTCACGGGGAACCACGCCGCCTTTGGTGGCATCGACAAAGGCAAAGCCGCTGCCCGCCGGCTGTGGCTCAAGGGTAAAGACCACATGACCATATTGCCCTTTACCACCGGACTGGCGAACAAATTTACCCTCCACATCGGTCACGGTTTTGCGCACTGTCTCGCGGTAGGTCACCTGCGGCTTACCGATATTGGCTTCCACACCAAACTCACGTTTCATGCGGTCGACAATGATCTCCAGATGCAACTCACCCATACCGGAGATAATGGTCTGGCCGGACTCTTCGTCAGTACGAATGCGGAACGACGGATCTTCCGAGGCCAGTCGTTGCAGTGCGATGCCCATTTTCTCCTGATCCGCTTTGGTCTTCGGCTCAATCGCCTGCGAAATCACCGGCTCAGGAAACTCCATGCGCACCAGTGTAATCACCGCATCCGGGTCACACAGGGTTTCACCCGTGGTGACATCTTTCAAACCGACGCAGGCGGCGATATCACCAGCCCGTATTTCGTCCACCTCGATCCGGGTATTGGCATGCATCTGGACGATACGACCAATACGCTCTTTCTTGCCGCGAATTGGGTTGTAAACGCTGTCGCCTTTGCGCAGCACACCAGAGTAGACGCGCACGAAAGTCAGCTGGCCGACATAGGGGTCGGTCATCAGTTTGAACGCCAGCGCCGAGAATTTTTCATTATCATCGGCCTGACGGCTCACTTCGTTGCCATCTTCATCGGTGCCACTGACCGGCGGAATATCCACTGGTGATGGCATCAGTTCAACCACGGCATCCAACATGCGCTGCACCCCTTTGTTTTTAAAGGCGCTGCCACACATCATCGGCTGGATTTCACCGGCAATGGTACGGATACGCAGACCCAGGGTTATCTCATCCACGGTCAGGTCACCGGTCTCCAGATACTCTGTCATCAGCACCTCAGAGGCTTCAGCCGCTTCAGCAACCATCTTCTCGCGCCACTCATTGGCAGTCGCCAGCAAGTTTTCTGGAATTGGCTCATAGCTGAAGGTCATGCCCTGCGAAGCTTCATCCCAGATAATGGCGCGCATCAGTCGCAGATCCACCACGCCAGTGAAGTGATCTTCACTGCCGATCGGGATAACGATCGGCACCGGATTAGCTTTCAGGCGATCAATCATCATCTGCCGCACGCGGAAGAAATCAGCACCGGGACGATCCATCTTGTTGACGAACGCCAGACGCGGCACACGGTATTTATTGGCCTGACGCCAGACGGTTTCTGATTGCGGTTGTACGCCACCGACCGCGTCATACACCATGACTGCACCGTCGAGTACCCGCATGGAACGTTCCACCTCAATGGTGAAATCCACATGCCCAGGGGTGTCGATAATATTAATGCGGTGCTCCGGCAAGGTATGGTCCATCCCTTTCCAGAAGCAGGTCACGGCAGCCGATGTAATGGTAATGCCACGTTCCTGCTCCTGAGCCATCCAGTCGGTAGTCGCGCCGCCATCATGCACTTCACCCAGCTTATGACTAACGCCGGTGTAGAACAAAATACGCTCAGTGGTGGTGGTTTTACCGGCGTCGATGTGGGCTGAGATACCGATGTTGCGATAGCGCTCGATAGGAGTTTTACGTGCCATATGAAGTCCTTAGTAGATAATGGCAATTTCGGGGCGAGCGGTTTGATGCTCTGCCGGGAAGTTGTTTGGTTATGTGCCACATGACCCTTGATGATCACATGATCGCGATCAGTATAGTCGCATTGTACTAATATACACGTACAATTTAATTGTTTGTTCTGAAAATGTGCAATAATGGCGGTGAGTCAGGGTTGGAGAGGTTTTCAGCATGACACTAGAATTATGAGTAGGGTCGAGATGAAGTATAGGCTATATTGCCGCCCGCCAAGGGCCAGTCGATGTGGCCGAATTAGGCCATATGGGGGGTATTTACCCAAGGCTGTCGTTTATCAATAGGAACACTATGATTGCAAATCACCCTAAGCGTGAGCAGATCCGTTTGGAAAATGTGCTGACGGCTTTAGGTAATCCGCTGCGGTTAGCGGTGGTTCGTCGGCTGGCAGCAGGGGGCGAATATGCTTGTGGCACCTTGGTGCAGGGGCTATCTAAATCAACCCTGACGCACCATTGGCGTGTGTTGCGTGAAAGTGGCGTTATCTGGCAGCGGCCTTGCGGGCGGGAGAGCTTATTATCGCTGCGACGTGAGGATATTGATGCCCGTTTCCCTGGTCTGTTGGATGTTTTGCTGAGTGCAGTCGAGAATGATGCGACCACGGATGAGTCAACGGCGAAACATCTGTCGGAAGATGAAAGCAGGATTTGATAAAAACAGGGCTTAATTAACAAAGGGGAAGTGCCGTGACAGCAGGTTTCCCCTTCGTTTCATTTTAGGGCGTGACGAAAATCATTAAATCTCTTCGGCGTAAGCCAACACAAAATCTTCCGCTTCTTTCGACCACAACCCATCTGTTTTGCGCAAAATAGCCTGTAACTCCTGCAATAGCGGCAATGTTTGCGGTTGGCTCATTAATTCACTCAATGAGGTTAGCGGTATATTTTTAGCGGTATAAACCAATTTTTTGCCACCGATAATTTTCGGTAAATTCAGTGTGGTTTCCGCTGCATCATTTAGCCCCAAAATATGGGAAACCACTTTCCCTGCATTGACTCTCTTCGCTTCAATTAATTTCACCGCTTCACGCATATCGTCGGTATTACCGCCAGAGGTGCCGACATAATGGGTAAACGAATAATGAATATCGTAGAAATTAACCGATGCCATAAAATTCTTATCCTGCGGGCCAGCAAAGAAATTAAAGCAGCCATCGGGAGCGAGCAAGCTAGATGCCAGTGTGACTAATTCGGCTGAAGGCACGAAAACAAAAATATCGTCATAACCTTCGCCCTGGGTCAGGGCCATTAGACGTTCGAATTGATCGTCGGTTTGTTGGGTATTGAGATAGTGCACCTGAGTCTGTGGCTCGCTCGGATAGAGGCGGGCGGCATAATCCAATTTTTGCTGGTGGCGGTCAGTAATAACCAATAATTTCGGATTCACCGGGCCATGCAGAGCATAATCAATGGCCAATAATCCCATTGGGCCGGTGCCGCCAAGGATCAGCACATTGCCGCCGGGCTTGATACCCATTTTATGTTGATAAGTGCCGGGAACCAGATGGTAATTGGCATTAAATGCGCCGATAACACAGGAGAGTGGCTCGACTAACGAACCTTCGAAATAGCTCTCACCTTCATAGGGCAGCAAGCAATCTTGCTCCATCACCTCATTGGGGATCACCACATGGGTAGCTTCACCGCCGATATAAGGGAAAGAGTAACCGGGGCAGTCAGGGCGGTCGGGTAGTTGCAAATTAGCCTGAATAACATAGCGGCTGCCGGGTTTGAATTTATGCTGCCACTTCTTGCCCACTTGTAAAATATTGCCGCAAAACTCATGGCCGATAATAATCGGGTTTTCCGCCACATTATCCGGCACCTTTTTATGGTCAGCGCCTAAATTGGCCTCTTTCCACGAAGAGAGACAAATACTGTCGGTCACGACAGTGGCCAGAATTTCATCTTCACCTATTTCCGGTAAGGTGAAGCTCTCCAGACGCAGGTCATTTTTGCCATATAAACGTAACGCTTTCGTTTTCATGTGGAACCACCTCAATGATAATTAATTATAAAAACAGCAGTGCGAATAAAAAAACTCCCCGGCATTAATTAGGAAAGAATGCCAAGCCATGAGCCTACAATTCCGAGGCCAAACAGGGAGAAAATAAGCCAGATAGGGTTAATTTTGCGCTTGAGTAAACGCATCATTAACAGGGTTAACGCCAGCGCCAGCAGGCCGGGGCAGAGCTGATCCAGAATGTTCTGCACGGTCATGGTGACGGTGGTGCCGTCATGTCCCGGTGTTTTCGAAATCACCAGTGGCACATTGATACTGGTCCATTTGGTGACCAATACCCCCATGATAAACAGGCCCAGAATGGATGCGCCTTCGGTCAGTTTTTGCAGCAGGTTGCCGCCAAGATCTTTTACGATATTGACCCCTTTGACGAAGCCATATTGCAATCCAAACCACTTCAGGGCTAGACGGACCGAGTTGAACGACAGGAAGAACAGAATCGGCCCCAAGACATTGCCATTCAGTGCCAGCGAAGCCCCCAAAGCTGCAGTGATTGGGCGTAAAGTTCCCCAAATCAGCGGGTCGCCGACACCGGCCAGTGGCCCCATCAGCCCCACTTTCAGACTATTGATCGCGCCCTCATCAATGTCGGCACCATTGGCGCGTGCCTCTTCCATCGCGGCAGTTACGCCGATCACCGGGCCGCAGACGGCAGGTGTGGTGTTGAAAAACACTAAATGACGTTTTAAGGCGGCAATCTGATCTTCTTTCAGCGGATACAAGCGCTTAATGGCGGGCACCATGTCGTAGCAGAAGCCCAGACCATGGATGCGCTCATAGTTAAAAGAGGCCTGCTGCAAGTTGCTGCGCAAGAACATTTTAAACAGATCAGAGCGGGTTAGTTTTTTGCTTGGTGTGCTCATTTCGGCGTCTCCTAGTCTTCTAATTCATCAAGTTTGGCGTGATTGGCTTGGGCTACGGGAGCCGCCGGTTTCTGATAAAGCGGATTTAACTGGATGTACAGCAAAGCAATAATCAGGCCGATACCACCGAACGCGAGCAGGCTGAAACCGAGGTAGCCGCCGACAATAAAACCGAGGAAAAAGAAGGGCATCAGGTATTTTACACCCATCATATTGAGCACCATGGCGTAACCGACCACCACGATAAATCCACCGGCGATTTGTAACCCATGGGTCACCACGGTGGGAATGGCACTTAACATATGGCTGACGGTCTCGGCGCTGACAAAAATCGAGACGATCAGCACTGGTATCGCGACCCGCAGCGCCTGGACGAGCAGGGCCGAGACATGCATCAAGTCAATCATCGCAAAATTGGCTTTCTCTGCCGCCCGGTCCGCCGCATGTTGGAAAACCACGGTGATGGTGCGGGCAAATACGGTGAGCACCTGACCCGCCGCCGCCACTGGCAGGGCGATGGCTATCCCGGTGGCAATGTTTTGATGGCCGACGATCACCAGAATGGTTGAAATAATGCTGGCTAGCGCGGAGTCGGGGGATTGTGCGGCGCCCACGTTCATCCAGCCAAGGGCGATTAATTCCAAGGTACCGCCGAGGATCACGCCGGTGGTCATATCACCGAGGATCAGGCCGGTAATGGTACAGGCGATTAATGGCCGATGAGTTTGGAATTCATCCAGCACACTGCCGATGCCAGCAACACAGGCGAAAATAAAGATTAAGATTATCTGTACTAAGCTTATTTCCATGGTGGACCCCTTTCGGCAATATGCTTCTATTTCCCCATGGTTGAGATAGCCGTGGGGTATCATTAAATAGTTTCATTGCCCAGGTTAAGTAATAGGATTTAAATGTTTAATAAGGCATAAATGATTATTTTTCTCTTATGTTTATTCGTGTTATTTGGACTCCAGTTCGCGTAATTTTTTAATCACATCCACCTGTGGATCGGAGGCGACTACCCGCAAATCTAAGTGAACGCCACGTTCACCTAATGCATAAAAGGCATTAATATCATCCTGATCAACTGAGACGGCTTTGGTTAATTGCCTTTTCCCCTGCTTAAAGGCCATACCACCAATATTAATGACATCAATTTTTACACCTTGATCCACTAACCGCAAAACATCGGTAGGATTAGTGAATAGATAAAAAACGGTATCATTGAGATAATTGGGGTTGTGATAAACTGCAATGGCCTTTTCGATATTAACCACATTTACTTTGATGCCCGGCGGTGCTGCCTGTTTTAATAATGTTTTCCTAATTTCATCGTTATAGACTTCATCACTACAGATAATAATGCGCCCGGCTTTGGCCTCTTTTGCCCATACTGTGGTGACCTGACCATGAATCAGCCGGTCGTCAATTCTTGCCAAATTGATTTTCATATAAAGTCAGCCTCTTCTTCTGCAATATTCTGCTGGTGGCGGAATGACTGTACGCATTGCGCACCGATCTCCAGTAAATAATCTGTCAGCTCTTCTGCCGCCATTGTGTGCTGGTTATCGGCAATCTCCAGCGCCAGTGGCAGTGATAACCCACTGATAACTTGAATATGGCTTTCACCAAATGCCAAACGCGCGGCGGCGTTATAAGGGCTGCCACCTTGTAAATCGACGGCAATCAGCCAAGGGGCATTTTCATTATTTGCCATGACAGCCTGCATTTTCTTGACTAAGTCTTCGGCATTCTCACCACGATTAAATAACAACGGGGTAATATGCTGTGTTTCGCCATAGACCATATTGACGGAGTTCAGCATTGAAACGGCCAAATCACCATGAGCGCAAAAAATGACATTCACCATCCTACTCTCCCCGCATCACATATTTAGAATTAAGAAAATGGTTCATCAGAATCCCTTACCTACTTTTATTTTATTTACATTCAGGATTTTATTTGCATCCGGAATTTTATTCATATTCGGAAATTTTATTAATACTCAGCCACACGCTCTAAGCCGCGAGTTGCAGAGTTTTTATATAATTTTTGAGGTTGCTTAATTCATGGAAATAAACCTCCCCAATAGATATTTACCGAACTGTTATTTATGCCGTTAGCTTGAGTATCTCCTCGGCGGTCTCTTTCGTCGTCACCAGGCTGTTAATATACTTCCCTTTAATTGCTCCAATAATCCCACTGATCTTTTCATGAGAGTGAGCAATGCCAATGGAGTAGCGCGCTTTCTTAATTTTGTCTAATTCAATGGTAATGGTTTTATCCGAAATATAAGTTTCAACCGGATTACCCTGTAAGTCATAAAAGCGCGAACAGATATCCCCCGCGACCTGTCGATCATTAAAATGGTCAATAACATCACTGCCGTAAAAAGCCCGCCAGGTCGAGTTACCGGAAATATTCGGTGAACCAATGCCGAATATTGCGATATCCAGCCGCTGCCAATAATCAGCAATAGCCTGATAATGCTGCGACTGCACAATGCCGTCGCGGATAACACTTTTCTCCAGAATTGCCGGGAAATCGATCAGCAGAGATTCGCCTTTTAACTTCATGGCCGCACTGTAAACCAGCGTATTCACATGAAAACGGCTCTCTAATTTACCCGAAGGGCCACCGACCATCGGGATGCAGGTTAATTGGCGTGAGACTGGCGAGGTATCCATCTGCTCAACCAGTGTGGCAATGGCACTGCCCCAAGAGAACCCCAGAATATCGCCATTTTCAATAATTCGGTTCAGCAGTGCACCGCAATGTTTTGCCATTAATATAAGTTGATGTTCTGGCGATTGATCCTCTTCTGAGGAGACCACAATCGCCTCACGTAATTTAAAGCGCGATTTCAACTGCTGTTCCAGCAACAAATTCTCGTTATAGTTGTAGTTGATTGAAATAGTCACGATGCCTTGTTCGCGCACTCTCTTTAGCATCCGGCTGATACTGGTGCGGTAAATCCCCAGCGCCCGCGCTATCTCAGCTTGCGTGAAATCTTGCTCATAATACATTTGTGCAATTTTCACCATCAGGCGTAGATCATCGCTCTTTTCCATTTCAGCCTCTTGCACATTTGTGCAAATGTCATTAGGTTATCTATGAGTTGATATAATCACTTTCCTTTTTTTAAGTCAAAAGCATGAAATAGCGAATCATGCAGAGATCTCGCCATATTAATCCAAGACAAAGACTTTAATAAATCGTAGATATTGCACAGATGTGCCTAATCACTTAATGGATTGATTTATATTAAATAAATAGAAAAGTGTTTTTTGTGTTGGCTGATATTATTCCGGACAAATTTTCGATTGTGATCACATTTTTATTTTGCGTGACATGATGGGGTTTGCACATCTGTGCAAATAATGGCATTGCAGAGTCAACCACTAGCGATATTTATCTGAGGCTGGCGCATGGCGACCAGATCTTTACGACGCATCATATTGGTTGGATAAGGAACTGCCCTGGGGGAAATAATTAACCCCAGTGAAACCACTGGGGCTGAATGGTTATCTTAACCGCAGCGATTACATTTTGATGCCTGAATCTGCTGGAAGAAGTCATTACCTTTATCATCAACCAAAATAAAGGCGGGGAACTCTTCTACTTCAATCTTCCAGATGGCTTCCATACCCAGTTCAGGATATTCCACACATTCCAGACTCTTAATACTGTTTTGCGCCAATACCGCTGCCGGGCCGCCGATACTGCCCAGATAGAAGCCGCCATGTTTATGGCAGGCGTCGGTAACCTGTTGGCTGCGGTTACCTTTTGCTAGCATGATCATGCTACCACCGTGGGATTGCAGCAGGTCCACATAGGAGTCCATACGGCCCGCTGTGGTTGGCCCAAGTGATCCCGAAGCATAACCTTCCGGTGTTTTCGCCGGGCCGGCGTAGTAGATCGGATGATCTTTAATGTATTGCGGCAAGTCTTCGCCATTATCCAGCCGCTCTTTTAATTTGGCATGGGCAATGTCACGACCAACAATAATAGTGCCGCTCAGTGACAGGCGGGTTGAGACCGGATACTGCGACAGCTCTTTTAATATTTCTGGCATCGGGCGGTTAAGGTCGATTTTAACTACTTTACCTTCGTTGCTCTGGCGCAGATGTTCTGGGATATATTTCCCCGGATTTTGCTCCAGTTTTTCCAGCCAGATGCCCTTGCGGTTAATCTTGCCTTTGATATTACGGTCGGCAGAGCAAGAGACCCCCATCCCGACTGGGCAGGATGCACCGTGGCGAGGAAGGCGCACTACGCGCACGTCGTGGGCAAAGTATTTGCCGCCAAATTGCGCACCCAGACCCAAGTCTTGGGCGGCTTCCAGCAGCTCTTGCTCCAGCGCGATATCACGGAAAGCTTGCCCGTGCTCATTCCCTTGTGTCGGCAGGCCATCATAATATTTGGTTGAGGCCAGCTTGACGGTTTTGAGGGTGCTTTCAGCGGAGGTGCCGCCGATAACAAAGGCGATATGGTATGGTGGGCAAGCTGCTGTACCCAAGGTGCGCATTTTCTCAACCAGAAACTCTTTCAACTTGCCCGGTGAGAGCAGTGCCTTGGTCTCCTGATACAGATAGGTTTTGTTCGCCGAACCGCCGCCTTTGGTGACGAACAGGAACTTATAATCCTCCCCTTCGGTGCTGTAGAGGTCGATCTGCGCTGGCAGGTTGGTGCCAGTGTTCACTTCCTTATACATATCCAGCGCTGCGTTTTGCGAGTAGCGCAGGTTATCTTCGATAAAGGTGTTGTACACGCCACGAGATAGCGCTTCGGCATCATTGCCGCCAGTCCAGACGCGCTGGCCTTTTTTCCCCACGATAATCGCGGTGCCGGTATCCTGACAGGTCGGTAAAATCCCTTTGGCGGAGATTTCGGAGTTGCGCAGGAATTGTAGGGCTACGTATTTATCGTTTTCGCTGGCTTCTGGGTCATCCAAAATTGCGGCGACCTGTTTTTGGTGAGCGGGGCGAAGTAAGAAGGAGGCGTCGTGGAAAGCATGTTGGGCGAGGAGGGTCAGGGCTTCTGGCTCGACTTTCAGCATGTCGTGACCTTCAAACTGTGTAACCGAGACGTGATTATTACTGACAAGGTAATACTCAGTATCATCTTCCGTTAGCGGGAAGGGATCCTGATAGTGGAACGGTTTGTTTGACATATTTTTCTCACATTCAACATCAGTTAGCGAAAGCGTTCGATAACAGAAACAATCGTTAGCAGAACCAAGCCGATATATTTTTAACTATGACTTTGGTCATGATCCTACTATAGATGGTGATGGTGATGCGATGGCTCCACCCTCTTTATAAAGGGTGGATCTCATTTTCCGCACTTATCGATGGCACTGACAGCATCACAGTGGGAAACTGGCCGACCGCCATGATATATCGCTGCAATAAGCCCTCAATGCAGCACAAGTTGCGGTGAGTTACTCGGCATCCACATTCGAGATAACTTGTTCCACATCTTCCAGCGAGCCGATTTTCACTTCCCCAGTCCGGCACATTTTACTCTTATCAATCAACAAAATGGATTGTGTGGCGCGCTTAAGCAGCATGGTTTTGAATTCGGCGTTAAAGGGGTTCGAGTCCCACAAAATGCCATCAGTATCCATGCCCTCACACTGATCCATTGGCAAGATGAATTACAGGTAACATCGGCTGTGGTTGAGTTATATCGCTAGCACGACAAAAAAACAGTAATAAGGTTGCGTGAGCCAAGGGGTGACCCCGATCAGGGGCACTCCGGCCGCTCACGCACTGAAGATCTTATGGTCTGTCACTGTGGTCATAACAGCGTGTTTTCCCCAAGCTTAGCTCTATCTACCGCTCGCCCCCCTATATCCTCTTTTGTCGCGCTACTCCGGCGTTCCATTTCTCATGCATATCGACCAATTTGTGACCGGCTTCTACTTTCCTTGCTCTCATATTGGACAAGCCGATAGGGGTTTGTATTATTAGATTGAATATAAATTTAATAGTGAATATATATTCAATGCGGAGAAAAATAATGAAAAATACCCTACTGAAATCCTGTCTTACCGCAGCATTGATCTCCATGGCGGGTGTTGCTGGTGCCGCCAGTAACGGCTTGATCGCCATCATCACCCCCTCCCACGACAACCCCTTTTTTAAAGCCGAGGCAGAAGGTGCTAAAGCCAAAGCGACGGAGTTGGGATACACCGTACTGGTGGCCTCTCATGATGACGATGTGAACAAACAGAACCAACTGCTGGAGACCGCCATCGCCCGTAAAGCCAAGGCGATCATTCTGGATAACGCCGGCTCTGATGCCACTATCGGGCCATTGAAAAAAGCCAAAGCCGCTGGGATCCCGACCTTCCTGATTGATCGTGAAATCAATGAAACCGGCATTGCCGTCTCGCAAATCGTCTCCAATAACTACCAAGGCGCACAGCTGGGCGCAGAGAAATTTGTCACCTTGATGGGCGGCAAAGGTAAATATGTTGAGTTGCTAGGCCGTGAATCTGATACCAACGCCCATGTTCGTTCACAGGGCTATCACGACGTGATCGACGAACATAGCGACATGAAGATGGTCGCCCAACAGACTGCAAACTGGAGCCAGACTGAAGCTTTCAACCGTATGGAGTCCATTTTGCAGGCTAACCCAGATATCACTGGGGTTATTTCCGGTAACGACACCATGGCATTAGGCGCTGAAGCCGCATTAAAAGCCGCAGGCCGCAATGATGTCGTGGTGGTTGGATTTGACGGCAGCGACTATGTTCGCGACTCCATCATCAACAAAGGCAATATCAAAGCCACTGTACTTCAACCAGGTTGGGCACAAGCCCAGATGGCGGTGGTGCAGGCGGATAAATACCTGAAAACCGGTTCTACCGGGCAGGAAGAAAAGCAGCTGATGGACTGCGTATTGATTGATGAAAACAATGCCAAAAACCTGAATGTCTTTGCGCTGAAAGAGTAGCCCTTTGAGCAGATTTGCTAAAACGCGCGATTAAAAGGCAATGAGGGGCGTAACAGCCCCTCCTGACAGGAGGCAGTATGTGGTTCAGTGCTCTATCGAAAGCAGGCGGTTTGTTGGTGATCAGCGCGCTGCTGGTGGCTTGCACCGTGGTGGATTTGGATGAAAACGGCAAACCTATTCTGCCCGTCGATCCCAATGCGGTAGTCAGTGACTATAACCAACCATCGGACAAAGTCGCCTCCACCATTTGGGTGAGCAAAGTGATGCCGTTCGCCAACAGCAATGCGCTCAGTTGGCAGCAAGTGAAACAGCAGCAAAGTCAGCCAGCAACAGGGAAAAATAGCCGCAGTTATTTTGTCCGCTTCAGCGGCAAAGTGGTGGCGGTAGAAACAGAAGGGCGGGAAGGGGCGATTAAATTGGCGGTCGATGGCGATGAGCAAGTGCTGCAATTGGGGCCAATCGTCAAAGGCAATGCCATTCGTGATGCATCAACCTTTATCCGCTTCGAAGATTTTAAAAATCAAGTGCAATACGCCCAGCTCTCTAAGGCGCTCAGTAAACGTGCTTTACAGGATGTGACAAAACCCGATACCAGTTGGGTCGGCCAGCCAGTCGAAGTCTTGATGGCGGTGACACTCACCGCTACCGGTTTCAGTAATGCGGTGCCGCTCAGCTTAAATAAGGAGAGCCACTAATGGACCACAGACCTGACACCGTCATGCGTGCTGAGGACATTTCGATGCGTTTTCCCGGCACATTGGCGCTAGATGCCGTCAGTTATAACGTTTATCGCGGCAAAGTGAATGTGATCATCGGTGAGAATGGTGCGGGTAAATCGACGCTGATGAAGATCCTGGCCGGCGTACAGCAACAGACGTCTGGGCAGATCTATCTGAACGGGCAGTCGGTGACGATTGCCAATACTCGCGAGGCAGCAGCGCTGGGTATTGGCATGGTGCATCAGGAGTTGAATTTATCGGAGAACCTCAACGTCGCGGAGAACATCTTTCTGGGGCGTGAGATCCAGCAAGGTTTGAAACCGATTAATCAGGCTGCACAGGAGTTGATCGCCGAACAATTGATGGTGCGTCTGGATCAGGCTATCTCGCCGAAAGAGATGGTATCCAACCTGAAAGTGGGCCAGCAGCAATTGATTGAGATTGCCAAGGCGCTGGCTGAGCAGGCGGATATCTTGATTCTGGATGAGCCGACCTCGGCGCTGAGTAAAACCGAAGTCGATATTCTGTTCCGGGTGATCCGCGAGCTGACGCGGCAGGGAGTCTCTATCGTCTACATCTCCCATCGGTTGGAGGAGTTGATGGCGATTGGCGACTACATCACCATCTTACGTGACGGTCGTTTTCAGGCCGAAGCGGCGGTCAAAGATATTGATGTGCCGTGGATTGTGCGCGAAATGCTGGGCAGTGACCCGGTATCCAGCTTCCTCCATCCGGACCGGACTTTCGGCGCGCCAATGATGGAAGTGGATAACGTCACTTTAATCAATGAATCCGGCAACACCGTGGTGAACCAAGTCTCACTGCAAGTGCGGGCGGGGGAAATTGTCGGCATTTACGGTTTGATGGGGGCGGGGCGCACCGAACTGTTTGAGTGTCTGCTGGGCACGCAACAGAACTACCTCGGCACCATCCGGCTCAATGGCACGGCGATCAGTGGCAAAACCTCTACCGCAGAACGCATCCGCCTGGGCATGAGTTTAGTGCCGGAAGATCGTAAAAAAACCGGTATTTTCCCGGTGTCATCGGTGGCGAATAACCTGACTATCTCCAGCTTATGGCGTCGGCTAAAACATCGTTTTGCTATCTGGCAGGAGAGTGAATCGCAGGTGGTGGCGACGGTGATTGGCGACCTGTCGATCAAAGTCTCTTCGCCGCAGGTGGAGATCCAGGCACTCAGTGGTGGCAATCAGCAAAAAGTGGTGATTGGTCGCTCGTTACTTACCAGCCCGAACATTTTGCTGCTGGATGAGCCGACACGGGGTATTGATGTCGGCGCAAAAGCAGATGTGTTTGAAATGATGGTGAAACTCTCTGAGCAGGGGATCGGCATTCTGTTTTCCACCTCAGATCTGAAAGAGATCATGGCGGTATCTGACCGCATTCTGGTGATGTCGAACGGCAAACTGACCGCGAACGTCTCTCGTCAGTCGGCCAATGAATCGGCATTGGTTACGGCAAGCGCACAAGGGTTTGAATGATGAAAGCAACAACTGGCACTGCGTTGGCGAGTCACCAGCCCGGTGGAGCGTCCTGGTCACGGGAAAATATGCTGCTGCTTCTGCTCAAGATGCGCACCTTTATTGCCCTGTTCCTGATTCTGGGTTTCTTCTCCGTGATGGTTCCGGGATTTTTGGCGACCGGTAGCTTGATCATTATGGTGAAGCACATTGCAATCAATGCCTTCCTCGCCTTGGGCATCACCTTTGTCATTATCACCGCCGGTATCGACCTCTCCATCGGTGCAACTTTGGGCCTGTGCGGCATGATTGCTGGCTGGATGATCACCCAAGGTATTGTTTTACCGATGTTTGGTATTGCCATCTTCCCCAGTGTTTGGGTCGTTGTTCCGGTGGTATTGGTTATTGGTGCACTGATAGGTGCGGTCAATGGCTGGATCATCACCCGCTATAACGTCGCGCCATTTATCTGCACCCTCGGCACCATGTATGTGGTACGCGGTGCGGCGATGTTGATTTCCGGCGGCGAAACCTTCCCTGGTTTACAAGGGAACCCGCAACTGGGGAATACCGGCTTTGACCTACTGGGTTCCGGCACGCTACTGGGGTTGCCGATTGCCATCTGGATTATGTTTATTCTGGCGTTAGTGATTGCTTATGTGGCACGTCGCCTGCCTTTTGGCCGCCATGTTTATGCCATTGGTGATAACGAACGGGCCGCAGAGCTCTCCGGTGTCAAAGTTCGGCAGGTCAAAGTCTGGGTCTACACCATCTCTGGTTTCTGTGCCGCCATTGCCGGGATCATCGTCTCTGCTCAACTGGTGGCGAGCCATCCAGCGAATGGCAGTGGCTTTGAGATGAATGCCATCGCCGCTGTGGTATTGGGCGGAACCTCTCTGGCCGGGGGCCGGGGCACCATTCTTGGGACATTAATTGGCGCATTTGTTATCGGTATTTTGGCTGACGGGCTGGTGATGATGGGGGTCAGTGAATTCTGGCAAATGGTCATCAAAGGCATCGTGATTATTGTGGCGGTTATTATCGACCAAATGCAAAACCGGATGCAGCACAAAGCGGCGATAGTCTCGCAAAAATCTAGCGTGGTGCCGCAAGTGGGGAAAGGCGAGCAGCTAAAAAGCGAATAGTCAGAAATCGAATAGCTAGAAGATGAATAGATATAGCGTGAATAGATAGAAGCACCTATCACCGGTCGATGGGCGATATCACGACCTGTTGGGCCACAGAACACTGAAGATGTCATGCCGGAGGGCGTTTTCCGGACAGGCTTGATGAAAGCTATTTTTTAGCATCATCAGGAATAAATATTCGGCAATGAGTAAAAATTCATTGACGGATAAAAATTAAAGAGAGGTAACGTCATGAATCCGTATTCATTGTCAGTCGATGAGCTGGTGAAAAAGGCGCGCGCTATCCGCCGCCGGATAGTCCTGCTTAATGCGAACAGCCCCGCAGGGGGGCATACCGGTGCTGATCTTTCGCAGGTAGAGATTCTGACCGCACTCTATTTTCGCCTCCTTAATTGTGCACCAGATCGCACCACTGATCCTGAGCGCGATATCTATGTGCAATCTAAAGGTCACGCGGTGGGCGGTTATTACTGCTGCCTGGCCGAGGCCGGCTATTTTCCCGAAGCCTGGTTGGCGACCTATCAACATGCAAACTCCCATCTACCGGGCCATCCGGTAAAACACAAAACGCCGGGTATTGAGCTAAATACCGGTGCCTTGGGCCATGGCCTACCGGTCGCGGTGGGGATTGCGCTGGCGGCAAAACGCGCTAACAGCAAACGTCGGGTCTTTGTCCTGACTGGTGATGGTGAACTGGCGGAGGGGAGCAACTGGGAGGCCGCGCTAGTGGCTGCTCACTATCAATTAGATAACCTGATAATCATTAACGATAAAAATAAACTCCAGCTGGCAGGAACCACTAAATCAATCATGAACACTGATCCTCTGGCGGATAAGTGGCAGGCATTTGGTCTGCAAGTCACTGAGTGTCGTGGTAATGATATGCAATCGGTGGTGGAAACACTGGAAGGACTGCAACAAAACGGCAAACCCAATGTGGTGATTGCTAACACCGAAAAAGGGGCCGGAATATCCTTTATTCAAGGGCGTGTGGAGTGGCACCACCGGGTGCCAAAAGGTGCTGAAATTGATCTGGCACTGGAGGAATTAAATGATGAGTAACGCAGAACATTTGGCTTCAGTGATGGTTGAGCAGTTTATTAAAGCGGTGGATAACGGCGTGGATTTGGTGCCGGTAGTGGCTGACTCCACCTCGACGGCCAAAATCGGGCCGTTTATGAACCGATTTCCTGATCGGGTGGTGAATGTCGGTATTGCCGAGCAGGCGATGGTCGGCACGGCGGTGGGTCTATCCATGGGCGGCAAAGTGGCGGTGACTTGTAATGCCGCGCCATTCCTGATTTCGCGCTCCAACGAGCAGCTCAAAATCGATGTTTGCTACAACAACAGCAACGTAAAACTGTTTGGCCTCAATTCAGGTGCCAGCTATGGGCCGCTGGCCAGTACCCACCACTGTATCGACGATATCTCCATTTTGCGCGGCTTTGGCAATATCGAGATCTATGCGCCCTCAGACCCACAAGAGTGCCGCCAGATAATCGATTATGCCCTGGCGCATATTGGGCCGGTCTATATCCGTCTCGATGGTAAATCTTTGCCGCAGCTGCATGATGAACACTACCAATTTGTCCCCGGCCAGATTGATGTTTTACAGCAAGGGCAGGATATTGCTCTGGTAGCGATGGGTTCTACAGTGCATGAGGCTATGAGCGCGGCAGCAGTGCTGGCAGATAACAAGGTTTCTGCTGCGGTGGTCAATGTTTCTTCGATTCGTCCGTGTGATACTCAGCAACTGTTAGCCATCCTCAAAAACAGCCAGCGGGTAATTACCATCGAAGAACACAATATTAATGGCGGTGTGGGCAGTCTGGTGGCTGAAGTGCTGGCTGAAGCGGGTTGTGCTATTCCGCTGGTCAGACTCGGTATTCCCGATGGCGGTTATGCGATTGCTGCCGATAGAGCAGAGATGCGTGCCTATCATGGCTTTGATACGGCAGGCATTGTGGCTCGTGCTCTGCGGTTTTGCCGAGGAGAGTAACTATGCTAACGCCAAGCAGGCCGGCGGTGTCGACGCCGATTATTTTGGCTATTGATGAAGGCACCACCAATGCTAAAGCTATTGCGGTGGATATGGCAGGACAGATTGTGGCTAAGTCCTCGCAGCCATTACAGCTGGATCACCCAAAGCCCGGCTGGGCGGAACAAGATCCGCTAGCAATCTGGCAGGCGGTTTCTCTGGCGATTGAAGGCTGCCTGAGGCAATTGGCTGGCGCGCGCGTTGCGGGTGTTGCTATCAGCAACCAGCGCGAATCGGTGCTGATTTGGGAACGAGCAACCGGCAACCCACTGACGCAAGTGGTTAGTTGGCAGTGTCGGCGGTCTGAGGCTTTCTGCCAGACCCTGAGCCAGTTGCCGGAAGCGGCCATGATTGCAGAACGTACCGGATTGCAGATTGATCCCCTGTTCCCCGCCGCCAAAGTCCACGGCCTGTTAGCGGACATTCCACAAGGCGTTGAACGGGCGGCTCACGGCGAGTTGTGTGTCGGCACTATTGATTGTTGGTTAAGCTGGCAACTCACTGGCGGCCAAAGCTTCTCTACCGATTTCTCCAATGCGGCGCGCACTCAGCTGTTTAATATCCATTCGGGGCAGTGGGATCCTGACCTGCTGGCGCTATTTGGTATCCCTAGTCTCTGTCTACCGGCGGTCTTACCCTCAGCGGCTATCCACGGGCATACCAGCCATACCGGCATTATCGGCCTGCCGCCGGGGGTGCCGATTGTGGCGCAAATTGGTGATTCACATGCCGCGCTCTATGGGCAGGGCGGTGACCGCGCCGGTGAAATCAAAGCCACCTACGGCACCGGCTCCTCTCTAATGACTACTGTGAAACAGGCCGTGACACAGAGCAATGGCTTGAGCACCACTATTGCCTGGCATGACGGCGAATTACGTTACGCCCTCGAAGGCAATATCACCCATACCGGCTCAGGTGTGGCGTGGGTTTCGCGCATGTTGGGCATCACCGATTTCACTCGCCTGACCGAAATGGCGCAGAGCCAACCGGGTAACCAGGGGGTCTATTTCGTTCCCGCACTCTCCGGATTAGGCGCACCTTACTGGGACAGTCAGGCGCGGGGGCTGTTTTGCGGTCTGACCGATGCGACGACACCGGCAGTACTGGCTCGCGCAGGATTGGAATCGATCGCTTACCAAATCGCGGATGTCTTTTTTGCCATGGAGCGGGCGGGTGATCATCGCCTTGAACGACTACGGGTGGATGGTGGCGCGACCAGCAATCACTGGCTGATGCAATTTCAAGCGGACTTGTTGCAGCGCACTTTGATCCGCAATCACACCGCAGAAGTGTCGGCGTTGGGGGCGGCTTATTTAGGCGGGAAAACCCTTGGCTGGTGGCAGGATAGCCAGCAACTCGCGGCGCTACCCCGTGAAGTGGAATACATCGAACCGCGCGCTCAAAGTGCGGAGATGCAAGATAACTATCGCCTCTGGCAAACGGCCATCGCGCGTGCGCGTTTTCAGCCGAAATAACCCACACTAGGAGTAAGCATATGTCAGCAATACCTCGTAAGTTAACTTTCGCGGTGATTATCGGCAACCGGGGTTTCTTCCCAAGCTATCTGGTCGCCGACGCGCGCCGTGATGCACAGGCGCTGTTCGATAGATTGGGCATCAACATCATTATGCTCAATGAAGAGCAAACGCCCCTGGGTGGGGTAGAGAACTGGCGTGATGCCAAAGTGTGTGCCGAGTTGTTCCGTAAACACAGCGAAGAGATCCACGGTGTAGTCGTTATTCTGCCCAATTTTGGCGATGAAAAAAGTGTTTCCGATGCTATCCGCCTGTCGGGCCTGAAAGTGCCGGTACTGGTGCAGGCCGAGGAAGATGCGCTGGACAAAATGGGGCTGGCGACCCGCCGTGACAGCTTCTGCGGTAAAATCTCGCTGTGTAATAATCTGCGTCAATATGGCATTCCGTTCACTTTGACCAAACAGCATGTGTGTAGCCTCAACAGCGAAATATTTAGCCATGACGTAGAGCAATTTGTGCAATTGTGCCGCGTGGTTCACGCCATGAAACGGGTGCGTGTGGGGGCTATTGGTGCTCGCCCGACTAACTTTAATACTGTGCGCTACAGTGAAAAATTATTAGAGAATTTGGGGGTTACGGTTGAAACCCTCGATTTATCTGAGGTGTTCTTCCGCGTCGCTAACCTCAGTGATAACGATATCCGCGTGGGCGAAAAACTGGCGTTATTAAAAGCCAATGGCGACACCAGCGCTATCCCGCAAGATAAGCTGCATAAAATGGCGAAGCTATTTGTGGTTATCAGTGAATGGATCATCGCCAATGATATTGATACCACCGCCATGCAGTGCTGGACCTCGCTGCAACAGAATCTGGGGATCAACGTCTGCTCCATTATGAGTGTGATGTCGGGGCAACTGATGCCAAGCGCCTGTGAAGTGGATGTGATGGGGGCGCTATCGATGTACGCGCTGGCCAGTTGTTCGCTGGCACCCGCATCTATCGCCGACTGGAATAACAACTTTGGCGCTGAACGCGATAAATGCGTACTGTTCCATTGCGGTAACTTTGCTAGCGAAAGTCTGGAAAGCTCAACAATGGGTACTGCGGATATTATCGGGACAACCGTTGGCTGTGAGAATACATGTGGTGCCGTCCATGGCCGCATGAAGTCTGGGCCATTAACCTATTTTCGTCTCTCTTCCGATGATTTTACCGGGCAAGTGCGGGCGTACGTGGGAGAAGGCCGCTCCGTCAGTGATGAGTTGGATACCGTTGGCTGCCGCGCGGTGGTGGAGGTTCCGCAACTGGAAAGTTTACTCACGCATATCTGTAACAACGGTTTTGAACACCATGTGGCGATGAACCATTCAGCCACAGCTCAAGTGCTGCAAGAAGCATTCAGTAAATATCTGGGTGTTGATTGCTACTGGCATGCGAAGTAGAGGTATCTCAACCCACCAACATTCGAAGTTTGAGTCATTCCGCACCCGAGAGGGTGCGGCTATTGAGGTAATTACAGCAGTCTCTCGGCGGTTAAACGGTCGGTAATCAAGACATCAATATAGTTACCGGTCAGTGCACCGCGAATAGCGGCACTTTTTCCGACGCCACCCGCCAGTGCCACTACCCGTGGGCAAGCACGTAATTGTGGCAGTGACATGCCAATTACCGGATCTTCTTCATCACTGAGTACGGCGTTTCCAGCGGCATCAAAATAGTGCAGACACAGATCGCCTACAGCACCACGTTCTGCCAGCAACTTCAGCATCTCTTCATGGTAATAGTTGCCGGAGTTTTTCAATAATTGCGATGGCTCCAAATCACCAACTCCCACTAATGCCAAATCAACTTCAGCAAATTTATTCACCACATCAGCGACTTCACCGCTGGATATCAAACGGGCGCGATCTTCAGTGGATCGCTCAATACTTTGTGCTGGCAACAAGTAGGCCGGGCAATTCAAAATATTCGCCAAAGCTTGAGTTAACAATGTGGCTTGCACGTTACCGTTGGGGCCGACACCACCCAACAGCTGAATAACACCGCTGGTTTTGATGTTCAGCGGATGGAGATTATCCACCATCGCACGGATAGTGCTACTCCATGAGGAGATACCGACCATATCATTTGGGCGAATACTGGTTTGCATATAGTGAGCAGCAGCAGAGCCGATAGCCTGCTTTAACTGGGCTGGGCTGGCGTCATCTGCAACGTCAACCACGATGGCCTGGTCGATACCATAGTGTTTTTGAATCCGTGATTCGATGCCAATAAACATATTGGCGGGCTGGATAACGCTGATTTTAACCACCCCCTCCTTGACGCAACGGGTTATCGCACGGGACACAAATGACTGAGACAAATGCAGGCTGTCAGCAATCTCAGATTGCTTCATACCCTCGGTGTAATACAGCGTGGCTATTTTCACCAACAACCGTTGCTCATCTTGTCTCGACATGGTTCCATCCCGCTAAATACCTGAGTTGGTATTTTTATTCAAAGCCGAATAAATAACAAGCAGTACCGAATTCTCACGTTTTTACATTTATAACTATTATTTTTGTATCTATGACCATTAAGGCTCTACATCGACCAATACCGGATAATGGCGATGGCCGTTATCCGCATTATGGCTCGGGTTCCTGCTCTTTATGCGCAGTGGCGACTTCGGGTTGATCAGGCGGTGGCATGATGTCGTGAATCATCTGTTCATCAAAGCTGGGGTTTAACGCAGGAGATAGCGGCGAACTCACCAGGCTATCGGGTATCGCCATATGTGGCAGCGGTGCATCATTAACAAATTCGTCTTGATCCTGCTTAACGGTTCTGCTGAGTGCTATCAAACCCAAACCACAGAGCGAGAAAAACGCATACAGAATATTACCACCCAGTGGCGCAATCAGCGCACCCACGGCAAGTGGCCCGATACTGGCACCAACACCAAATGACATCAGTAAACAGGCAGCCAGTGACACTCGTCGCTCGGGGGCAATCAGGTCATTCGCCAACGCAACCACGAGTGGATAAAGGGTGAACTGCAACATACTGACGATAAAGCCTAAAACCAGTAAGAAATGGAATGAAATATGGGGCACCAGTGCCAGTGGCAGGGCCGTTAATGCCAGTAATAAGGCGTTAATTCTGATCAATAGCGTGCGGTTATAGCGATCTGACAACCAACTGAGTGGCAACTGTGCCACTAAACCGGCAAAAATAGATAATGCCATAAACAGCCCGGTCTCTTGCGTTGATAGCGATTGCAGACTGGCATAGACCGGCGCTAGCCCATAAAACGAACCGACAATCATACCAATGACCAAGGTTGATGCCAGTATCTTGGGGATCGAGTGGATAAAGAATTTTAGCTCCATAGGGGCCGGAGACATCTGCTGGGCGTTACTGCGTGTGGTTAGTGCAACAGGGACCAGGCAGAGGGCAAAAAATAGCGCGATAATCATGAGAGTGCTCAAACCTAGCTCAGGTTGGAACATTAGCACTACTTGGCCTAACGCCATACCGGCATAGGTCGCAGCCATATAAAAGCCAAATACCGTGCCGCGCTGATTAGACTCAGCCTGATCATTCAGCCAGCTTTCCAGAACCATGAACTGGCACATCATGCAGAGGCCGATAATCAAACGTAAAACTACCCATGCGGGGATATATTCAGTTAGCCCATGACTTAACACGGCGGCAGTGATAATACCGGCACAAGCCACATAAGCACGAATATGCCCTACGCGGGCAATCAGGAAGTGGCCGACCTTACCGCCGATAACCAAACCAATATAGTTGGCAGCAATGATTGCCCCGATTAATGCCCCTGATACATGGATGGCGGTCAAACGCAGCGAGATATAGGTGGTCAGTAAACCAGAGCCAAGTAACATCAAAACGGTTGCGCTATAAAGCGGGAAGAAGGCGTTAAGAATTTTTTTCACTGTCACGTCCTTTGTTCATCATCCCGGAAAAATGGCCGGCACCACAGATGTCGCCAACTGGATCTCTTTGTTTCGATACTAACAGCTGAGTCTCTGAGGTAAAGCTTTGTACGGGAAAGTGCTTTTTTTCATTTCACCTTGCGAACTGTTTCGCATAACTGACAGCTGTTGTCGATTCGAGCCAAAGAAGTGCTACTATCGGCGGAGAAAATTGAATGACTGTGGGGGCAACAATGAGCGAGAAACAATTACGTCAGCTCAGTATTGCGGTCGGTAGTAAATTGAAAGCGCATGGTGCCTGGGTGACTTGTGCTGAATCCTGTACTGGTGGCTGGGTTGCCAAAGCACTGACAGATATCGCAGGCAGTTCCGCGTACTTTGACCGTGGTTTCGTGACATACAGCAATGCGGCAAAACATGATTTACTGGGCGTCGATGAAACCACATTGGCAAATTATGGTGCGGTAAGTGAGGCCGTGGTGCGAGATATGGCGCTTGGGGCTCTGGGGGCGGCCAACGCCGACTTTGCGATCGCTATCAGCGGTATTGCAGGGCCTGATGGTGGTAGCGCGGATAAGCCGGTTGGAACTGTGTGGTTCGCTTTTGCGGCGCGCGAAGGGCGAGTCGTGGCGCACAAGCAGCTTTTCTCCGGCGATCGTGACACCGTGAGGCTGCAAGCGGCTGTTTTCGCACTACAAACACTATTCGATGATTTTCTGTAAAAATAGGCTTGATACTGTATGATTGTACAGTATAATTAGCGGTAATTTCCTGTACAAAACAACATTCAGTGGTGATGGTAGGGGTAACCCCGGCATACCAGAGAGGGAGTAAAAATGGCTATTGATGAGAATAAACAAAAGGCGTTAGCAGCAGCACTGGGCCAAATTGAAAAACAGTTCGGCAAAGGCTCTATCATGCGTCTTGGCGAAGACCGCTCAATGGATGTTGAAACCATCTCTACCGGTTCACTTTCTCTTGATATCGCATTGGGGGCTGGTGGCCTGCCAATGGGGCGTATTGTTGAGATTTATGGTCCTGAATCATCAGGTAAAACAACACTAACGTTACAGGTTATTGCTGCCGCACAGCGTGAAGGCAAGACCTGTGCATTTATTGATGCAGAGCATGCGCTTGACCCAATTTATGCCAAGAAATTAGGTGTAGATATTGATAACTTGCTGTGTTCTCAGCCAGATACGGGCGAGCAGGCTCTGGAAATCTGTGATGCGTTAACCCGCTCCGGTGCTGTTGACGTAATCATTGTTGACTCCGTGGCAGCATTGACACCAAAAGCTGAAATTGAAGGCGAAATTGGTGACTCTCATATGGGCCTCGCGGCGCGAATGATGAGCCAGGCTATGCGTAAACTGGCTGGTAACCTGAAAAACGCTAATACCTTACTGATCTTCATTAACCAGATCCGTATGAAAATCGGCGTGATGTTCGGTAACCCTGAAACCACCACCGGTGGTAATGCGCTTAAATTTTACGCGTCTGTACGTTTGGATATCCGTCGTATTGGTGCAGTAAAAGATGGTGACGTGGTTGTTGGTAGCGAGACTCGCGTTAAAGTCGTTAAAAACAAAATTGCCGCGCCATTTAAGCAAGCTGAGTTCCAGATTCTGTACGGCGAGGGCATTAACATTAACGGCGAACTGGTTGATTTGGGTGTTAAACACAAACTGATCGAGAAAGCTGGCGCATGGTATAGCTATAACGGTGACAAGATTGGTCAGGGTAAAGCGAATGCCAGCAACTACTTAAAAGAAAACCCAGCCGTTGCTGCTGAGTTGGATAAAAAACTGCGTGAAATGCTGCTCAATGGCGGTAATGGTGAGCAACCAGTAGCAACCGCAACCGTTGCCGACGAAACTGATGAAACCAGCGAAGAATTTTAATTCGTAGATTTAACCGTCAATAGTGTTAGCACGTTAATTAGTTAGCAAATGGCCCTGAGAGTGGGCCATTTTAATAGATAGCGGTTCGTATGCAGCCTTCCATTATTTATACCCATATCCAACGTTATTGGAGATGCGGCACACGCGAGAATGAATCCCGTTGAGCTGAGCTGACATCAGTCAGTAATGCGAGGCCGTGAGAGCCGCTAACACAGCTGCCACTTCAAGTAAGAAGGGTATTACCCAAAGTAATTGGAGTGACAGCAAGGCAGCAAACGAATGAATCCCGATGAGCTGACATCAGTCAGTGATTCGGGGGAGAAAGAGCCGCTAACACAGCTACCACTTCAAGTAATAAGGGTATTACCCAAAGTAATTGGAGTGACAGCAAGGCAGCAAACGAATGAATCCCCGATGAGCTGACATCAGTCAGTGATTCGGGGGAGAAAGAGCCGCTAACACAGCTGCCACTTCAAGTAAGAAGGGTATATGAATGACCTGCTAAGTCGCGCCATGAGACTGCTCTCCCAGCGTGATCATAGCGAATCTGAACTGCGCCGGAAACTTGCGGCGCAGCCATTTTCGGCCAAAGGAAATTGGGGAAAGCGCACTAATAGTGAGGGTGACAAAACCACTGACGATATCGATCCAAAAGTTATCGATCAGGTGATTGCGTATTGTTACCAACATGATTGGCTGGACGATTCCCGGTTTGCTACCAGCTATATAAATAGCCGCAGTCGCAAAGGATATGGCGCACAACGTATCCGCTCAGAATTGATGCAAAAAGGTGTCGATAAAGAGAGAATTCAAGCGGCATTCGAAATCAGTGAAATCGACTGGTGTATCCTCGCAAAAGAGGTTGCACAGCGTAAATTTAGTGAAGTTTTTCCTGTTGAATGGAAGGAAAAGGCCAAAATTCAGCGTTATCTCCTCTATCGTGGCTTCTTCCAAGAAGAAATTCAGTCGATTTACAATGATTTTTCCGAATGAATGCACGCGGGATTTTACTTCCCCTCGAAGAAAATTTATCTTATTCCCACTTTTTGCTCGTGAGCTTACCCAGTGTGTTACCAGTTATAGGTATGCGATATGCTCACGGGCTATTCTTTTAGCTTGTTTTCGGGACAATTATGAGTAAGAGCACCGCTGAGATTCGCCAAGCGTTTCTCGATTTCTTCCATAGCAAGGGACATCAGGTTGTATCAAGCAGCTCTTTGGTCCCTAATAACGATCCTACGCTGCTGTTTACCAATGCCGGGATGAACCAGTTTAAGGACGTATTCTTAGGTTTGGATAAGCGGGCTTATTCCCGTGCGACGACCTCTCAGCGCTGTGTGCGAGCGGGTGGTAAGCATAATGACCTTGAAAACGTAGGCTACACTGCACGTCATCATACCTTCTTTGAAATGTTGGGTAACTTCAGCTTTGGTGATTACTTCAAACATGACGCTATCAGCTTCGCATGGGAATTATTAACCAGCGAACAGTGGTTCAATTTACCTAAAGAAAAGCTTTGGGTAACTGTTTATGAGACTGACGACGAAGCCTATGAGATCTGGGCTAACGACGTTGGTATCCCTCATGAACGTATCATCCGTATTGGTGATAACAAAGGCGGTGCCTTTGCCTCAGATAACTTTTGGCAAATGGGTGATACCGGCCCTTGTGGCCCGTGTACAGAGATTTTCTTTGATCATGGTGATCATATCTGGGGTGGCCCTCCAGGCTCGGCAGAAGAAGACGGCGACCGCTATATTGAGATCTGGAATATCGTCTTCATGCAGTTTAACCGACAGTCTGATGGCACAATGTTGCCACTGCCTAAGCCGTCAGTTGATACTGGTATGGGGCTTGAGCGTATTGCAGCGGTACTGCAGCACGTTAACTCTAACTACGAGATTGACCTGTTCCGTGATTTGATTACTGCGGTGGCTGATGTCACGGGTGCTACGGATCTTTCAAGTAAGTCACTGCGTGTTATCGCGGACCATATCCGTTCTTGTGCCTTCCTGATCTCTGATGGTGTGATCCCATCAAATGAAAACCGTGGCTATGTTTTACGCCGTATCATTCGTCGTGCAATTCGTCATGGCAATATGTTGGGAGCTAAAGATACCTTCTTCTATAAATTGGTTGCTCCGCTGATCGCCGTAATGGGCTCCGCCGCTGATGAATTGAAACAGCAACAGGCCATGGTTGAGCAAGTTCTGAAAACCGAAGAAGAGCAGTTTGCACGGACATTAGAGCGCGGTTTAGCACTGCTGGATGAGGAGCTCAACAAACTGACTGGTGACACTCTCGACGGGGAAACCGCCTTCCGCTTGTATGATACCTACGGCTTCCCGGTTGATTTAACTGCGGATGTTTGCCGTGAGCGCAATCTTAAAGTAGATGAAGCTGGCTTTGAGCAAGCAATGGAAGCTCAGCGCCGCCGCGCCCGTGAATCCAGTGGTTTTGGCGCAGACTATAACAGCTTAATCCGTGTTGATAGCGCGAGCCAGTTCTCCGGTTATGACCATATTCATCAGCAAGCAACAGTTACCGCGCTATTCCATAATGGCGAGGCCGTTGATGAAATACATGAAGGTGAAGAAGCAGTTGTCGTACTGAATCAAACGCCATTCTACGGTGAATCTGGCGGGCAGGTTGGCGATACAGGTGAGCTGAAAAATGCGACAGCAACTTTTGTTGTCGCTGATACTCAGAAATATGGTCAGGCTATCGGGCATCTGGGGAAATTAACTCATGGCACGTTACGGGTTAACCACAGTATTGATGCTCAGGTTGATGCCATACGACGTGACCGTATTCGTCTGAACCACTCTGCAACTCATTTACTGCATGCTGCATTGCGTAAAACGTTGGGCGAGCATGTGGCGCAGAAAGGCTCCCTGGTGAATGACAAATATCTGCGTTTCGATTTTTCGCATTTTGAAGCAATGAAGCCAGAGCAAATTCGCTTAGTAGAAGATTTAGTTAACGAGCAGATTCGTCGTAACTTGCCAATTCAGACTGAAGTGATGGAACTGGATGCAGCGAAAGAAAAAGGTGCCATGGCTCTGTTTGGCGAGAAATATGACGACCAAGTGCGCGTTTTGAGCATGGGTGATTTCTCAACCGAACTGTGTGGTGGTATCCACGCTAGCCGTACTGGTGATATTGGTTTGTTCCGCATATTGTCAGAGTCAGGCACTGCAGCGGGTATTCGCCGTATTGAAGCAGTGACAGGCGAGGGCGCGATTGCACTGTTGCATCAGCAAAGTGACTTGCTTCAGGATGTTGCTCACCTGGTGAAGGCTGATACCCATAATCTGGCAGATAAAGTCCGTGTGGTGCTCGATCGCAGCAAAATGCTTGAACGTGAACTCCAGCAGCTAAAAGATCAGCAGGCAGCTCAGGAGAGTGCCTCCTTGTCATCCAGTGCAAAACTGGTCAATGGCGTGAAACTTTTAGTTAGCCAGTTGGATAATGTTGAGCCAAAAATGTTGCGTACCATGGTTGATGATCTTAAGAATCAACTGGGTTCGGCCATTATTGTGCTGGCAACGACAGCAGATGATAAGGTCAGCCTGATTGTTGGCGTAACTAAAGATCTTACGGGTAAAGTAAAAGCGGGTGAGCTAATCGCTGATATTGCCCAACAGGTTGGCGGTAAAGGTGGTGGACGCCCTGATATGGCTCAAGCAGGCGGTACTGATGTGCAGGCATTGCCATCGGCATTAGCAAGCGTAGAGACATGGGTAGCATCTCGGCTATAAACAAGTAATGATCTATTAAATCAATACGTCATATCTCTGTGTTGGATATGGCGTTTTTCAATTTTCCTGTCATAGTTCGATAACAAAGTTAAACGCAAAGTTGTTTGCTTCAGCTAAACTTGTTTTAGGTATTAGTTAAAGACTCGACCAAGCTACTTACATTTTATGTGAATGTGATGGCTTACGTTTTCACGGTGTATGATGGATAATGGCGGGGAAACAGAGAGACCCGACTCTTTTAATTTTTCAAGGAGCAAAGAATGCTTATTCTGACTCGTCGAGTTGGTGAAACACTCATGATTGGCGATGAGGTTACGGTTACGGTATTAGGAGTTAAAGGCAACCAGGTTCGAATTGGTGTAAATGCTCCGAAAGAGGTTTCTGTTCACCGTGAAGAAATCTACCAGCGCATCCAAGCAGAAAAGTCTCAACCGACGACTTACTGATTTTGAAGCAGCGTCTCGTGTCACACGAGGCGCTACTGCTACTGCTGTTCATTACCCCTATTATGCCACTTTATTCCCTTTTTGCGTTTTCTCCTCAGTTCTCACTCCTGTTTTCGGCCTATTTAACGAGCTATCGGAATAATTTCTTTTTTGTCCCCATGCCGGTTACGTATCAACAAGCACTATCTTGCCTGTTGATAAAACACTCTTTTCGACGTCAAACTAGTCATGTTGCGTGTGAATTGTGCAAATGAACGCGAGTTGGGAAAAATTGTTTGACTTATAAGTGCGGGAAAGTAATATGTGCGCCACGCAGTGCCGATGAGCTTCTTCAAAAGCAAGTTAGGCACAATTCGAAAGAAGCGTATGGTGAGGTGGCCGAGAGGCTGAAGGCGCTCCCCTGCTAAGGGAGTATACGGTCAAAAGCTGTATCGAGGGTTCGAATCCCTCCCTCACCGCCATTTACTATGCACCCATAGCTCAGCTGGATAGAGTACTCGGCTACGAACCGAGCGGTCGGAAG
>NZ_CAWQAF010000095.1:142664-166149 GCF_963892745.1 Yersinia sp. Marseille-Q3913
ACTCGGCTACGAACCGAGCGGTCGGAAGTTCGAATCTTCCTGGGTGCACCATATTAAGAAACCTCGCTATGGCGAGGTTTTCTGCTTTTTGGCTTTGCGCCACTCAACTGCTTGAAATCTTTTAACTCTCCTATCTCACTATTTACGGCCAAACCCACTTGTTCCCCTTATGGTAAATACGACCTTATTTCGGTTGGGGTAATTTTTCTTGATTAAATTCAATTGATTATACAGTCAGCGACAATTTAGTTAGTTTGCGATAAAGTAGCTTTTCATTTTCTGCCTGGTCGTGGGGTCACGATGTACGATCATTATGATGGCCTGATCTTTGATATGGATGGCACCATCCTGGACACAGAGTCCACGCATCGTCAGGCATGGCGTCAGGTGCTCACACCTTACGGGATGCATTTTGACGAGCAAGCCATGGTCGCTTTGAATGGTTCGCCTACCTGGCAAATTGCCCACGTAATCATCGCTAATCACCAATCGGATCTGGACCCTAATTTACTGGCTGCGGAAAAAACCGCGCTGGTGAAAACGATGCTGCTGGATAATGTGAAGCCTCTGCCGCTCATAGAGGTGGTTAAAGCCTACTATGGGCGTAAACCTATGGCTGTAGGCACTGGAAGCGAGCACGCTATGGCAGAGATGCTTTTACGGCATCTGGGCCTACGAGGCTATTTCGATGTGATTGTTGGTGCTGATTATGTCACCAAACACAAACCAGAGCCTGAGACATTCTTGCGTTGCGCAGAGCTACTCGGCGTGCGCCCAGATCAATGCGTGGTCTTTGAAGATGCTGACTTTGGTGTCGAGGCCGCGAAAAGGGCGAATATGGCAATAGTTGATGTACGTCTACTGTGAGTAGTACGCTAGCCATTGCTTCATTGTTTGGGAGTAGTTTTCTCAGCGCGACGCTCTTACCCGGAAATTCTGAAATTCTGTTAGTCACCCTATTAACGGCAGGCAGTGCGCCCGCCATGATGCTGGTGTTGTCTGCCACCGTCGGAAATACCTTAGGGGGGCTAACAAATGTTGTTATAGGGCGTTTATTACCGGAATTAAAGCCGCAACGTGGGATGAGTACAGCACTCGGCTGGCTTCAACGTTTTGGTCCGGCAGCTTTGTTGTTGAGCTGGCTACCGATAGTGGGCGATTTGATGTGTGTGTTGGCAGGCTGGTTGCGTATGCCCTGGGGTCTTGTCGCTTTTTTTCTGTGTCTGGGAAAAGCAGTGCGTTACATCGTGTTAACGGTGATTACGCTGCAAGGAGTCGCCTGGTGGCAGTAAAGCGTGTGACAAACTTACGTAGTCACATCTATGCAGTTTCAGTATGCTGACGAGTTATGGTTTTCAAGAGCGGGAGGTCGATTTGATCCCGGATGTATCACACGCGCTGACTTGGTTGGAAGCGCACCCTAAAGCCCTGAAAGGGATCCGTCGCGGTATCGAGCGGGAAACATTGAGAGTGACTGCCGATGGCCAATTAGCCTCGACGGGCCATCCAGAATCATTGGGTGCAGCACTGACACATCAATGGATTACCACTGATTTTGCTGAGGCATTGCTGGAGTTCATTACGCCAGTCGATGGTGATATTGACCATCTACTGACGTTTTTACGTGATATTCACCGTTATACCGCACGTAAATTGGGTGACGAGCGCATGTGGCCACTTAGCATGCCATGCTTTATCGGGGCTGAGCAGGATATTGAACTGGCTAAATATGGCTCTTCTAATATTGGTCGCTTCAAAACACTTTACCGTGAGGGTTTAAAAAACCGTTATGGTGCATTGATGCAAACTATTTCAGGTGTGCACTATAACTTCTCTTTGCCGCTGGAGTTCTGGCAGGCGTGGGCAGGTGTCACCGATGAAAAAAGTGGTAAAGAAGAGATTTCAGCGGGTTATTTCCGCCTGATCCGCAATTACTATCGCTTTGGTTGGGTTATTCCTTACTTGTTCGGGGCATCTCCGGCGATTTGCTCATCATTCCTGCAAGGGCGTGAGACCGCATTGCCGTTTGAACGCAACGAGAAAGGGATGTGCTATTTACCTTATGCCACCTCATTGCGCTTGAGTGATCTGGGGTATACCAATAAATCGCAAAGCAACTTGGGCATTACGTTTAATGATCTAGACACCTATGTTGCTGGGCTGAAGCGCGCGATCCAAACGCCATCAGAAGAGTATGCAGCTCTGGGGCTTAAAGAGGGCGATCGTCACCTGCAACTCAATACCAATGTGTTGCAGATTGAAAATGAGCTCTATGCGCCGATCCGACCTAAACGGGTTACCCGTGCCGGTGAATCACCTTCTGATGCCTTGCTGCGTGGCGGCATTGAATATATCGAAGTGCGTTCGCTGGACATTAACCCATTCTCACCAATTGGTGTTGATGCGGTTCAGGCACGTTTCCTCGATCTGTTCCTGATTTGGTGTGTGCTGGCGGATGCGCCTGAAATGAGCAGTGACGAATTGCTGTGTACCCGTAAGAACTGGAATCGGGTCATTTTGGAAGGGCGTAAACCTGGGCAAACGATCGGCATGGGATGTAACGATACCCGTGAGCCGCTAGAGAAGGTCGGCAAAGATCTGTTTGCAGACTTACGCCGCGTAGCAGAAGTATTAGATGGCAAAGAGAGCACGGAGTACCAACAGGTTTGTGACGAATTGGTCGCGTCGTTTGATGACCCGAACCTGACATTCTCTGCGCGTATTTTGCAAGCGATGAAAGATGGTGGTATTGGTGGTGTCGGTCTTGAGTTAGCGGAGCGCTACAGGACAATGCTGCAAAGTGAGCCATTGGAATTGCTGACAGAAGAGCAGTTGGCCACCGAGGGCGAGGCGTCATGGCTGCGCCAACGTGAGCTGGAACTCAAAGATAAGCTAAGCTTTGAAGAGTACTTGGTGCTTTACGGCGGGCAGTAAAAAGAAAAGGCCACATAACTTCTGTGGCCAAATTAACATCTCTGGTAAAACAGGGATGATGATAACAAATGCGCGTCTTTCACATATTAAGACGCGTGGGATAGAAAAAAGTTTCACAGGTTGCGAAAAAAGATCGAATAAAAATGACTTTTTTTATGAGGAGGTAACTAAATGCCATTACTGGATAGCTTTACTGTAGATCATACCATTATGAAAGCACCGGCAGTACGTGTTGCTAAGACGATGAAAACCCCTCACGGCGACGAGATAACGGTATTTGATTTACGCTTCTGTGTGCCGAACAAAGAAGTGATGCCAGAGCGCGGGATTCATACGTTAGAACACCTGTTTGCGGGTTTCATGCGTAACCACCTCAATGGTAACGGTGTTGAAATCATCGATATCTCCCCGATGGGATGCCGTACTGGTTTCTATATGAGTCTGATTGGTACGCCTGATGAGCAACGAGTAGCCGATGCCTGGCAAGCGGCAATGGCCGATGTGCTGAAGGTCACAGATCAACGGAAAATTCCTGAGCTGAATGAATACCAGTGTGGGACTTATCATATGCACTCGTTGGAAGAAGCACAGGAAATTGCCAAAGGTATCATTGACCGTGGTGTTCGTATCAACCACAACGAAGAGCTGGCATTGCCGAAAGAGAAACTGACTGAATTGCATATCTAAATTTCAGTTTGCATCTTTTTGTTTTTTATAGATAAATGCAAAAAAAAAGACGCTGCAAAGGCGTCTTTTTTATTTTTACTGAGTTAGCTGAGCTGCACGTTTACAACGGTTCTTTATAGCGATGAATGATCCTGAGCTATGATTGGCTTAACTCGTACCCGCTTAATCATATTTTCTTGCACATCCAGCACATCAATCAAATAATGACCGATACGGACTTGAGCATCTACCTGCGGGATCTCTTCCAGTGCTTCCAGTAACATGCCATTGATCGTGCGGGCATCGACCGGTAGCGACCAATTAAAGGCTTTGTTGAGTTCACGAACGCTGGCGCTGCCATCAATCAGTACTGAACCATCACTTTGCGGATTGACCTCTTCGGCGAGCGTAGGGGACATTGAAGTGGTGAAGTCGCCAACAATCTCTTCCAAAATATCTTCAACCGTCACCAACCCTTGGATATCGCCATATTCATCGACAATTATCCCGACTTTCTCTTTATTCCGCTGGAATTTCACCAGTTGCACATTCAGTGGTGTCCCCTCGGGGATAAAGTAGATTTCATCGGCGGCCCGTAGCAGATTCTCTTTATTAAACTCTTTCTTTTCAGTCATGAGTCGGTAGGCTTCCCGCACCCGTAACATGCCAATAGCATCATCTAATGACTGGCGATACAACAGGATACGACCATGGGGAGAGTGGGTGAGCTGGCGCATGATTGACTTCCAATCATCATTGATATCAATTCCTACCACCTCATTGCGCGGCACCATGATATCGCCGACCGTGACCTTTTCCAGATCCAGCACGGATATCAACATATCTTGATTGCGGCGGGAAATTTGTGATTGGGATTCATTCACAATACTGCGTAATTCATCTTTGCTGACAGCATCACTGCTATGCACATTCCCACGTATGCCGCATATGCGCATCAACCCACGAGTGATGGTATTGAGCAACCATACCAGTGGTAACATGATTTTCTGCAAAGGAGCCAGTAACACACTGCTGGGGAATGCAACACGTTCAGGATAAAGGGCGGCGATAGTTTTCGGCATCACTTCAGCAAAAATCAGTACCACAAAGGTAAGCACCCCAGTTGCGATGGCGACCCCGGCATTTCCGTATAACCGGATACCAACGATAGTCGCAAGTGCTGAAGCCAGAATATTCACCAGATTATTGCCAATCAGGACCAAACTTATTAGTCGATCGGGGCGACGTAGCAGCTTCTCAACCCGGCGTGCGGCGCGATTTCCTTGCTTGGACAAGTGGCGTAGACGATAGCGATTAAGTGTCATCATGCCGGTTTCGGAAGCCGAAAAATAAGCGGAAACCACGACCATAATGACCAGAATAATGATCAGCGTGCTAGTTGATACATGATCCAACGCAGTATTCCTTAATTGCGATGAGGACCCCGTTAGTTCAACAGGGCCATGTGCGAATGGCTGAGGAGTAACTAAGGAACCATGATTTCCTGAACCAATCGGCTACCAAAATAAGCCAGCGTAAGCAGAAATGCGCCAGCAAAACTGAACCAAATCACTCTGCGCCCGCGCCAGCCTTCATGGTAATGGCCCCACAATAAAACAATATAGACAAACCAGGCCATGATCGATAACACCGCTTTATGGACATTTTCTTTACTAAATATGTTGTCCATATAAAGCAAACCAGTGCACAGCGTCAGTGTGAGCAATACCACGCCAATCTGAGTGATATGGAACATTTTGCGCTCAATGCTCATCAATGGCGGCATATCGGCATTAAAGGTCACTTTCTTATTTTTTAGCTGATAATCGAGCCAAGCCAGCTGTAGCGCATAGAGTGCCGCGATGATCAGTGTCGCGTAAGCAAAAAGCGCCAGCCCAATGTGAACGAATATTGCCGGGCTGGCTTCTAAATGGGTAATAAACTCGCCGGGTAGCAAGCTGGCAAGGGCCAGATTGATCATGGCAAAACTATAGACGATAGGCAGTAAAAACCAGCCTCGCCCTTGTGAGGCGACGATAGTCATGATTGTACAGATCATCAGCCCGACGATGGAGCCGATATTCAATAAAGTGAGGTTTTGGCCACCACCAACGTCAAATATCTGATGCTTCAGCGCAATAGCGTGGCACACTAGCGCTACGACGGCAGAAATCAGCGCTAGCCGCCGGTAAGCACTATTTTTTTGCACCAGGCTTGGGACAATCAAGCCCAGGCTGAGCGAATAAGCGATCAAAGCCAAAATGGAGAACACGGGCATAGCGTTATATAAGCATCGGCTAAGTGAATTAGATTGCCAGTATAGCGTTGAGCGCGTCCTGCTCCAACCGTTCTCCGACGTGAAGGCAGAGATCGTTTACGCTTCGTGTTATAATCCCCCCATTGTGTCGCCAGAGCGGCCTGTTTCCACGTTGAGTATGAGACAATGTTTGAGAACTTAACTGATCGATTGTCGCGCACACTGCGCAATATCAGCGGCCGTGGCCGGCTGACCGAAGAAAATATTAAAGAGACGCTGCGTGAAGTTCGCATGGCGTTACTGGAAGCTGACGTTGCTCTGCCGGTTGTTCGTGACTTTATCAACCGGGTTAAAGAGCGCGCTGTCGGGCATGAGGTGAATAAAAGCCTCACGCCAGGGCAGGAATTCGTCAAAATAGTTAAAAATGAACTTATTGCCGCGATGGGCGAGGTCAATAACGAACTGAACCTAGCCGCGCAACCGCCAGCAGTGGTGTTAATGGCTGGCCTGCAAGGTGCGGGTAAAACCACCAGTGTGGCCAAGCTGGGTAAGTTCCTTAAAGAAAAACATAAGAAAAAAGTGCTGGTAGTCTCTGCCGACGTTTATCGTCCTGCGGCGATCAAGCAGCTAGAAACGTTGGCACAACAGGTTAGCATTGATTTTTTCCCGTCTGATGTGCAAGAAAAACCGATTGATATCGTTAATCGTGCTCTGCAACAGGCGAAGCTTAAGTTTTATGATGTTCTGATTGTCGATACCGCCGGTCGTTTACACGTCGACGAAGCGATGATGGATGAGATCAAACAGATTCATGCCGCGATCAATCCGGTCGAAACACTGTTTGTCGTCGATGCCATGACCGGTCAGGATGCCGCGAATACGGCAAAAGCCTTTAACGAAGCACTACCCCTCACGGGGGTGGTACTGACCAAAGTTGATGGTGATGCTCGTGGCGGTGCTGCGTTGTCTATCCGCCATATCACCGGGAAGCCGATTAAATTCCTCGGTGTCGGTGAGAAAACCGAAGCGCTTGAGCCGTTCCATCCAGATCGCGTAGCTTCACGTATTCTGGGGATGGGCGACGTTCTCTCCCTGATTGAAGACATTGAGAGCAAAGTTGACCGCGCACAGGCGGAAAAACTGGCAACCAAGCTGAAAAAAGGCGATGGCTTCGATCTGAATGATTTCCTCGATCAGCTTAAGCAGATGCGTAACATGGGCGGCATGGCTAGCATGTTAAGTAAAATGCCGGGTGCTGGTCAGTTGCCAGAAAACGTGAAATCACAGATGGATGACAAAGTGACAGTGCGCATGGAGGCGATTATCAACTCGATGACGCTGAAAGAGCGCGCTAAACCAGAAATCATCAAAGGTTCACGTAAGCGCCGCATTGCTACCGGTTCTGGTGTGCAGGTGCAGGACGTTAACCGCTTGCTTAAGCAGTTTGATGAAATGCAGCGCATGATGAAGAAAATGAAAAATGGCGGGTTGGCCAAGATGATGCGTGGCATGAAAGGCATGATGCCACCGGGTTTCCCAGGCCGCTAAACGTCATTTCACGCTGTGGGGGTCGCCAGTGTGAGATGAGTAAAGATTTCCCGCTGAAAACGGCGGTAAACGAAGGAAATTGCACTCATTCCAAAACTAGCGCACAGGAATCTACGCTTTAGATTGCTTTTTGCGCCAAAATGAGTAAAATTTTCGGGCTTTTTATATTGCAACTGGACCCCGTTCCCCGATGGGGTCCAGTTGTTTTATTAACTAAAGAGGATGTTATGGTAACAATTCGTTTGGCTCGTGGCGGCGCTAAAAAGCGTCCGTTCTATCAAGTAGTAGTGACCGACAGCCGTAATGCTCGTGACGGTCGTTTCATCGAACGTGTAGGCTTCTTTAACCCGATCGCATCTGGTCAGGCTGAAGCTCTGCGTTTAGACCTGGACCGTATCGAACATTGGATCGGCCTGGGTGCTACCGTTTCTGATCGCGTATCTGCGCTGATCAAAGACGCTAAGAAAGCAGCTTAATCTGTCGCGGTGGTGGTTATTATGAGCAAGCAACTCAATCCTGTGGTTCCCGACCAGCCGATTGTTCTCGGTAAAATGGGTTCGACTTACGGCATTCGCGGTTGGCTCAGAGTATTTTCATCCACCGAGAACGCCGAAAGCATTTTCGATTACCAGCCGTGGTTTATCCAGCAGGCCGGTAAGTGGCAGCATGTCGAGTTGGAAGACTGGAAGCGCCACAGTCAGGATCTGATTATCAAAGTTAAAGGTGTTGATGATCGGGATGCCGCGAATTTACTGACTAATTGCGAAATTATCGTAGATTCTAAGCAGCTACCCACACTGGAAGAGGATGATTACTACTGGAAAGACCTTATGGGCTGTCAGGTAGTAACAACCACGGGTTACGAACTGGGTAAAATCATCGATATGATGGAAACCGGCTCTAACGATGTGATGGTAGTGAAAGCAAACCTGAAAGATGCATTCGGTATGAAGGAGCGGTTGGTCCCGTTTCTTCATGGGCAGGTTATCAAGAGTGTCGATCTCACTGCTCAACGTGTTGAAGTAGATTGGGATCCTGGTTTTTGACCTCCGAATTAAACGGCAAAGCTGAGTGGAACAAAACAATGTGGATCGGTGTTATTAGCCTGTTTCCAGAGATGTTCCGCGCAATAACCGATTACGGGGTAACTGGCCGGGCAGTAAAAAATGGCCTGCTGAGCGTGCAGTGTTGGAGTCCTCGTGACTTTACCTACGATCGGCATCGTACCGTGGATGATCGCCCATATGGCGGTGGCCCGGGAATGTTGATGATGGTGCAACCACTGAGGGAAGCCATTCATGCAGCAAAAGCAGCGGCAGGCGAGGGAGCAAAGGTGATCTATCTGTCACCTCAAGGGCGCAAACTGGACCAACAGGGTGTTTGCGAACTAGCTATGAACCCGAAAATTATTCTGGTTTGTGGTCGGTACGAAGGAGTTGATGAGCGCGTAATCAAAACCGAAATTGATGAAGAGTGGTCAATTGGTGATTACGTTCTCAGCGGTGGCGAGCTGCCGGCAATGACATTGATCGATTCAGTATCCCGCTTTATTCCGGGAGTGCTGGGTCATCAAGCTTCAGCTGAGGAAGATTCTTTTGCTGATGGGTTGCTGGATTGCCCACACTACACTCGTCCTGAGGTGTTAGAAGGGATGGAGGTTCCGCCAGTATTACTGTCGGGTAACCATGCCGAGATTCGTCGCTGGCGCTTAAAGCAGTCGCTGGGCCGTACCTGGCTTAGAAGACCTGAACTTCTAGAAAGCCTAGCTCTGACTGACGAGCAAATGGTGTTGCTGGCTGAGTTCCAACGGGAACATAAGCCCTGAGCAACAGAACTATGAAAGGAACATTGCACTACGTGCCAATGATCCTGATATATCAGTTTACCTAGGGTAAGAGACTTATTATGAGCAATATTATCAAGCAAATCGAACAAGAGCAGATGAAACAGGACGTACCTGCATTCCGTCCGGGTGATTCCGTGGAAGTTAAGGTATGGGTTGTTGAAGGTGCTAAAAAGCGTCTGCAGGCATTCGAGGGCGTGGTTATCGCTATTCGTAACCGCGGTCTGCATTCTGCGTTCACCGTTCGTAAAATTTCCAACGGCGAAGGTGTTGAGCGTGTATTCCAAACTCACTCCCCAGTAATCGACAGCATTACTGTGAAACGTCGTGGTGCCGTTCGTCAAGCGAAACTGTACTATCTGCGTGAGCGTACTGGTAAGTCTGCTCGTATTAAAGAGCGTCTTAACCGTATTAACTAAGATACAGCTCAGGCTTCATCCAAAAGTTAATAGTTATGAAGGGGTTAGCCATGTGCTAGCCCCTTTTTTTGTGACTATAAAATGGCGATAGATATTTCAGTATTTCAGTATTTCAGTATAAATAGTGAGTTTGGGAATAGTTGCGGGAAGAGGGAGAGTTCGGAGGGAACTAGCGTGGCATGTCACCACGCTAAAGAGACTCATGAATAATTACAGGCCGTAAACCAGGGTGACTGACGTTGTGGTATCCGTGTTTTTTGGTGCACTGGCCGGTGGCTTGGTGTTATAGGTCACAACATAGGCTAAGCGCAGCGCGAAGCTTTTATTGATGGCGACGTTCAACGCAGTTTCTGAGTTCAGTGTAGTTTCTTCGTTCGCTAATGCCGAAACCCCTTCACTGAATACGGTGTTATCCGTTAACTGATAAGTATAGTTTGCGCCACCATAAGCCAATGCTTTTGTCGCACGGCCACCCTCATAAAACTCATCATGGCGAACACCTGGACCAAATTCCACCCGCAGGTTATGCAGCGGCGTAGTCATAATCTGGCGACCATAGCCCGTGGTTAATACCGAGCGGGAATCAAAACCGTTGTAACGGTCATTCAACCAACTGGCTTGTCCAAACAGATAGTTACGATCAGTCAGATTATAACGAGTACGCCCACCTAACTGATAACGTTCGGAGGAGCGCTGATCGTTAGCACTGGTATTGCGTGCAGCGCCCCACAAACTGTAAGCAGTATTGGGTTGGAACCAAGTTAACGTTGAGTTAGCGGTCAATGTTGAGTTGGTCGTATTACCTGACTGGGCGGTATAACCTGCCTCAACTGTACCCTCGAAGCTCTTTTTGGCTGTGGCTGGATCGTCTAAGGCAGTAAAAACAGTGGCATCAGCAAGAACTGAAAGGCTGACTAGGGATAAAGCGAGTGTGCTGATTTGAAACGGCAACGCCCTGGTATGACGCAAAGAAAACATAATAGGTCCATGGTGAAAAAAATGATGATTGTGATGCGGCTCGCATTGTAGCAGTTGTGATCTAACTTATTCAGAAGATATTTCAGATTGAATAATTAATTATAATAAGAGGATTTTAGCGAAGAGTTCATTCTTAAAAGCTAATAAAAAAGAGGTCTTGTCGGCAGATTAAAATGTTGACGTGTCATAAATAGAGAGACCAGAAATATAAGCTGGTCTCTCTGCAAGTCATCCGTGACAGCTTCACCCTGCGATTACATAAAAGTCGTTACCAACAGATAACCGGTGATACAAGAGCAGATGACACCGATAAGCCCCGGAATGATAAAGCTGTGGTTAATAATGAATTTACCAATCTTCGTTGTACCGGAACGGTCAAAACCGATACAAGCCAGATCACTTGGATAGGTCGGCAGAACAAAATAGCCATAAGCGGCCGGGAAGAATGCAATTAGCATTTTCGGATCAACACCGAGCTGCAAGCCCATTGGTGCGATTGCGGCCAATGCAGCTGCCTGGCTGTTAACCAGCTTAGAAACCAGAAATAGAACAATGGCATACGTCCATGGCTGACTTTTCACGACATCTTCCAATACCAGTTTCAAATCGCCCATATGGGCTTGGAAGAAGGTGTCACTCATCCAGGCAACGCCGAATACTGAGAAGATGGCGACCATGCCAGCTTTGAATACAGCACCGTTAGAGATATCACTAGGTTTAACTTTACAGCCAATAAGAATAACTGCACCGGCAATTAGCATCATCATCTGAATAACCAGATTCATCGACAGCGATTGCATCTTACCTTTAACCTCAAAAGCAGGGCGCAGGTCAGCAAAGGCACCGAGTAATACCACGATGACAATAGCGGCGAAGAATATCCAGGTAGACCAGTAAGCTTGTTTCGGAAAAACTTGATTTAATAATGTATCTGTTGAGCCATAGATAAAGGAGCGTTGCTCTGGATCTTTGATCTTCTCTTGGAAATCAGGGTCTTTATCCAGATCTTTACCGCGACGCAGGCTCCACAATGCTGCCATCAGCACCCCAACTAAAGAGGCTGGGACTGAAACCGCCAGAATTTCCAAAATGCTATACGCATGACCAATGCCGTGATTGGCACCAATAATTGATACCAGGGAGACTACAGCTACTGAAACTGGAGATGCGGTAATCGCCATTTGTGACGCGACAGATGCCACTGCCATTGGTCTTTCTGGGCGAATTCCTTTTTTAATCGCAATATCTGAAATAATAGGGAACATGGTATAAACAACATGTCCAGTACCACATAAAAAGGTTAATGACCACGTAGTGAATGGAGCCAGTAGTGTAATATGCTGAGGGTGTCGACGTAATAATCGCTCAGCAAATTGCATCATGACATTTAATCCACCGGCAGTTTGTAATACAGACGCACAACCAATGACGGCTAAAATTGTCAGCATAACATCAACGGGTGGTTTACCGGGTTCGAGGCCAAAGATAAAGGTCAAAATAAATAAGCCAATACCACTTATTAATCCCAGCCCCATCCCTCCGTAGCGTGTACCGGCTAATAAACATAGAATTATAATTATAAATTGTAGTGTTATCATAATATTACCTTGCTTCCAACATGAATAAAATTCGGTTATGTATTCGCTGGTTTTAAGCAATGAGCATGGCTCTTACTTGATTTTCTCTATCAGAGCACAGATCGCATTGATTAAAACTTGGCTAATATCAAGGGAGCATTGTTTAGTTATGTAATTAAATAAATCTGAGATCTGTCTCTATTTTTATATCAGCTCAGACTTTTCTAATTAATTAAAGTGGCGCTGGAAGGGAGGAATAGAATACAAGGATTAGTTGTAAAAAAAATGTATTAATATTGTTTTTCAATTGATGAATTAATTAATCCGCCGATAACGTCTATTAACTTGGATATCTCTATTTTAGCTATTTGGGTGCAGAAGCTGATTCAGTTAATCCCTAATTTCTCTTTTAGAGATTTCAAGTAACGGCGACTCACGGGGATATGTTTACCACTGCGGGTAATAACTTCAGCTGAACCATTATCCATAAGCTGAATTTCCCCTAACTGTTCGGTATTCACCATATATTGGCGATGGCAGCGGATAAAAGGGGTTTTTTCTTCCAATATTTTGAGTGATAACTGGGTATAGCCTGATTGTATTGTCCCGACAACATGTACCCCGCTAAGCTCAGAACTGAGATATTCTACTTCCTCAATTTTCAGCAAAAAAATCCGGTTATGACCAGAACAGGGGATATGCCGCAACATGGGCTCGGTGATTTTATGTAAATTATTATTTACATTAGTGCCGCGTCTTAAGCGAATCAGCGTTTTTGCTAACCGTTGATGGTCGAGCGGTTTTAGCAGATAGTCAAAGGCGTGTTCTTCAAAAGCACGGATGGCGTATTCATCGTAAGCCGTGACGAAAACGATATGCGGCATACTTTCTGGATTCAGCATTGAGGCCAGTTCCAGCCCATTAATTCTAGGCATCTGGATGTCGAGAAACACCACATCAGGTTGCAGGCGCTGGATGGCGGGGATGGCTTCCAATGCATTGCTGCATTCGGCGACGATCTCAATATCTTGTTCTTTACTCAGTCTTTCGCGCAAATCTTCGCGCGCGGGTTGTTCATCGTCGACGATGATGACTCTTAACATACGGCCTCCACAAATGTCCCGCATCTTATCATGGCCTCAAAGGGAGGTTAGGACCATCTGCAGAAACTGCGACTCACCGCAAAAGTCCGACTGAAATGTGCCTGTAAAGTTAGTGGTAATTATTTATTTACACATATGGATTGAAAACTTTACATGGCATGGTATTGTGGAACCCTCAAACGATAAACATGCTCAAACGACATCCGCTAAACAGAGACAGGTAAAGAATATGATCATGCAAAAAGATGCGCTCAATAATGTCCATATCAGTGCCGAACAAATACTGATAACCCCGGAAGAACTGAAAAATCAGTTTCCTTTGAGCGACAATGATCAGTATGCGATTGCCAACGCCCGCAAAACCATTGCTGATATTGTTCAGGGACGAGACCCACGCTTATTAGTTGTGTGTGGCCCATGTTCGATCCACGATGTGGATGCTGCTCTGGATTATGCGCGTAGTTTGCAAAAACTCTCTGCCGAGTTGAGTGATAGCCTGTATATCGTTATGCGCGTCTATTTTGAAAAACCGAGAACTACAGTTGGTTGGAAGGGGCTTATCAATGATCCGGCAATGGACGGCTCTTTTGATGTGGAAGCTGGGCTACATATTGCCCGTCGGTTACTGCTCGATTTAGTTGGCATGGGGCTGCCGCTGGCAACGGAAGCTCTGGATCCTAACAGCCCGCAATACTTGGGTGACCTATTCAGCTGGTCGGCCATTGGTGCTCGCACCACAGAATCACAAACTCACCGTGAAATGGCTTCAGGTTTGTCCATGCCGGTCGGGTTCAAGAATGGGACGGATGGCAGCTTAGGCACGGCAATCAATGCAATGCGTGCAGCGGCCATGCCACATCGCTTTATGGGGATTAACCAATCGGGTCAGGTTTGCTTACTGCAAACTCAAGGTAATCCGCACGGTCATGTGATTTTACGTGGCGGTAAAACACCGAACTACAGTGCGCAAGATGTCGCTCAGTGTGAAAAACAGATGCAGGATGCGGGACTCATTCCATCCTTAATGATAGATTGCAGCCATGGTAATTCTAATAAAGACTACCGCCGCCAGGTTGCAGTCGCTGAATCTGTGGTTGAACAGATCAAGGCTGGCAATCGCTCGATCACGGGTGTAATGCTGGAAAGTAACATCCATGAAGGCAATCAATCATCTGAGCAACCGCGTGCTGATATGCGCTACGGTGTTTCAGTAACCGATGCCTGCATTAACTGGGAAAGCACTGAGACCCTGTTACGTAACATGCACGAGGAGTTGCGTTCAGCGCTGGCGGCCCGGACTGCAGAGGAAAAGTAAGTATGGTGGCTGAACTGACCGCTTTGCGCGATCAAATTGATGAAGTCGATAAAGCACTATTGGATTTGCTGGCTAAACGCCTGCATTTGGTGGCCGAAGTAGGTGAGGTTAAAAGCCGCTATGGCTTGCCTATTTATGTTCCAGACCGTGAGGCTTTAATGCTGGCCTCACGTCGACAAGAAGCCGAGGCTTTAGGCGTACCGCCGGATTTGATTGAAGACGTACTGCGTCGGATAATGCGAGAGTCTTATACCAGCGAAAATGACAAAGGTTTCAAAACCTTGTGCCCGAACTTGCGCCCAGTGGTCATCATTGGCGGGCAGGGGCAGATGGGGCGTCTATTTACACGGATGCTGAATCTGTCTGGCTATCAGGTGAAAACGCTGGAACAAGAGGAGTGGCCGCAGGCTGAATCTATTCTGGCGGATGCTGGGATGGTGATTGTCAGTGTGCCAATTCATATCACGGAAGAGGTGATTGGCCGGTTGCCTAAATTGCCGTCAGATTGCATTTTGTTGGATTTGGCTTCAGTGAAGAATAAGCCACTGCAAGCCATGCTGGCAGCCCATGACGGCCCGGTTGTTGGCCTGCATCCGATGTTTGGCCCTGACGTGGGTAGTCTGGCTAAGCAAGTTGTAGTCTATTGCGATGGCCGCGATCCACAAGCCTACCAGTGGTTACTGGAGCAGTTACAGGTTTGGGGCGCAAGATTGCACCGGACGAGTGCTGTCGAGCATGATCAAAACATGGCCTTTATTCAGGCGTTGCGCCACTTTGCGACCTTCGCATATGGCTTGCATCTGGCTGAGGAAAATGTGCAATTAGAGCAATTGCTGGCACTCTCTTCGCCGATTTACCGCTTGGAGCTGGCGATGGTAGGGCGGCTGTTCGCGCAGGATCCGCAGCTTTATGCCGATATTATTATGTCATCAGAAGATAATTTGGCGCTGATTAAACGTTACTACAAACGTTTCGGCGAGGCGATTACACTGCTGGAGCAGAGTGATAAAAAAGCTTTTGTCCAAAGTTTCCAGAAAGTCGAACATTGGTTTGGCGACTATGCGGAGCGCTTCTTGGTCGAGAGCCGCTCATTACTGCGTCAGGCCAACGATAACCGCCAGTAATCTGAGTCAGTCATTGGCTTGATTAAAAAGTCATCCCAGTAGCATTGGGATGACTTTTTTCGTTTTAGCTTGGGTTGACTGGCACCACATTTTCGCTAGGGTAGCAGCCTAATACTTTTAGTGAGCGGGTAATTGGCGTCAGGTTTGCCAACGCCTTTTGCATCGCTTCAGAACGTAAATTCGCCTGCACATCAATATAAAACATCTCCTCCCACGGATTGCCATTAATTGGCCGAGATTCAAGTTTCGTCATGATGATACCCTGGTCTCTCAGCACTAAGAGTGCCTCAACCAATGCCCCAGACTGCTGGCCTGTTGCCATAATTAAGGTGGTTTTTGCGGGGATCTGCTCAGAGACATCAATGGCTTTGCGAGCAAGGACAATGAAACGGGTAATGTTTTGCTGCTGATTGGCCAGATTATGTTCCAGCACCTGTAAATTATACAGTGCACCACCGGCCTCACTGCCTAATGCAGCGGCTGTCGGTGAGTTCATTTGCGCGACTTTTTCCATTGCCGCAGCGGTACTTTCGCAATACTCGATTTTCCAGTGGGGGAAGCGATTAATGAATTGGCTACATTGCTGGAAAGGCTGTGGGTGGCTATACACGGTTTCAATTCGATTCAGGTCAGTCTCGGTTGCCACCAAGACGCAATGGTCAATCGGATTGGTGATTTCGCCGACAATAGACAAACTAGTGTGTTGCAGCAAATCATACACATCATTAATCGAGCCGGAACTGGTATTCTCTATCGGTAACACGGCGTAATCAGCCTGGCCGGTTTCTACTTGAGTGAAGATATCCTGGAATTTCTGGCAACCACATTCAATCAACTGCTCAAAATGACGGGCGGCATATTGGCGAGCGGCAAGATGTGAATAGGAACCTTTCGGGCCGAGGAAGGCGATGCGGGCAGAATGCAGCGTGGTTTGATTCAGTTGATGCTGCAACAGCGCCTGCTGCGTCAGTACAGAATCTTCGATAATCAGTTGGAACAGGCGCGTGACATAGAATCCATCGAGGTCATACGGCTTAGCCGCTGCAACTAGCGCATCCAGCAAGTCACGTTCACGCTCTTTATCGCGAATCGGACGATGATGAAGTTGCTTCGCCTTAGCAACATCCACCGCTAATTCACGCCGTTCTGCCAGTAATGCCAGTAGTTTTAAGTCTAGTGCGCTGATGCGTTCACGTAGCACCAGTAATGGATTATCGCTCATAGGGATCTGCCTTAATTATCATTCTGAATGATTACACCCTAAATAATTCGAGTTGCAGGAGGGCGGTCAACGCATATGCAACTTGAGGTATGACGGGTATTTATGCATAAAAAAAGCCTCCCGTTGGGGAGGCTTTATTGTTCGTCTTCGCATTCTTTATCACACGACGAAACGCCTCCCAATCAGGGGAAGGTAAAAAAGAATGCGAAGAAAAACACTTTATTGATCATCGTTACTGTGGCCTGTTTTTTGTACGGATAAAGTTACGGGTAAAAAGTAAGTAGCCTCTAAACTAACCGCGAGCCTGAATTGCTGTCAATAAAAAACGCGCCCGAAAGCGCGTTAGATCCGAAATGAGATGGATTTACCCGGCTATTGTTGCTGCTCGGACTCTTCTTCCTCTACATCTACTGGCTCCAGATTGGTCTCTTTAACACTGCTTGCTGCGCGACGAGCTTCACCTTTGTGTTGAACTTTATTTAATTGACGTTCTAGTTTGGTGATTAGTTCGTTAATTGCAGCATACATATCGTCATGTTTAGCACTGGCAACCAAGGGGCCCATCGGCGTACTGATAGTTGCATCGGCAACAAATCCCTGCGGATCTTTGGACAGTACAATATGTGGGTTTATCAACTGGGCCTGCCATTTATCCAGTTTGGTGAGACGGTCTTCAACATGCTTGCGAATTGCTGGGGTGATATCCATTTGCTTACTGGTAATGTTGACTGTCATATGACTTACCTCTCTGTCTGCTCCGTCTTGGATAACTTCAGCATACCTCGGTTTTTCGTAAAATGGATGATCAAGATCACTTTTTTTTGTCACTTTTTGCAAAGGTCATGGGAACTGTGATTTAGCCTCAGGAATAGGGGGTGAGGGCTTGAATGATTGATTGTAATGCCGCATTATCGATAAGTTATATTGCCTACACATAGTCAAAAACAGCGTTATTTTTTTGTCTTAAATGCGATGTCAGCGCAATAGTCTGAAGTCACCAAACTCCTGAGTTTGTGCTCATAAAAGTCAGAATTGAAAACGGCAGCCTAGGCTGCCGTTTGGTATTTTAGCGGTTCAGATAATATCAGGCTGGGTTCGCCGCAATTATCTTGGCAACTTTGTCTGCTTGAGCATTCAGTTGCAGCTGTTTGTAAGCATTTTCCATCAACGGCAACGCATCACGGGTTGCTTTAGTATCAGGATAATCTCTCAACATTTGCTCAACGCGGTTAACTACCGCGACGTAAGCGCCTCGTTTAGTGTAATATTGCGCCACGGCCAGTTCATGCTTGGCCAGACGATCTTTCAGGAACATCAGGCGTTTTTGCGCATCCGTTGCATATTGGCTGTTCGGATAGCTTTGAATCAACTGGCTAAAATCGCGGAATGCGGCCTTAGCATGTTGCGGATCGCGATCTGAGCGATCAATCCCGAAGAAGCCTTGCAATGCGCTGTCATCCAGAGCCATGTCAGTCAAACCACGCATATATAATACGTAATCGATGTTAGGATGTGTGGGATTAAGGCGCATAAAGCGATCAATTGAGGCTTGTGCCAACGGCAGATCAGCTGATTTATAATAGGCATAAATCAAATCAAGCTGAACCTGTTGGGAGTAAGGCCCGAAAGGATAGCGGTTATCTAACGCTTCTAGTTGCGTAATGGCTCCCTTAAAGTTACCGTCCTGCAGTTTTTGCTGAGCGGTAGCATAGAGCTCAGAAGGCGGGTTATCGGGAACCACGTCCTTGTTACTGGAGCAACCGGTCAGCACCAGGCTCAACGTGGCGGCAGCCACCAGATATTTCATACGCGTCATGACGTTTTGATTATCCTCGAAGTGTTATTCCGGGAGACTGTCCGTTAAGCTCCCGACAAAGATCTAGATACAATAGCACATTATATTAAACGGCATCGCCGTCAAAACCCAACGTTAACGAACAAGAAGCTGCATATGGCACAACAAGTACAACTCAGCGCAACGGTGGCCGAATCACAACTCGGTCAACGGTTAGATCAGGCTTTGGCCGAATTGTTCCCTGATTATTCAAGATCTCGCATAAAAGAGTGGATTTTGGAAGACAGGGTCACAGTCGACGGTAAAACAATTAACAAGCCTAAAGAAAAAGTGTTGGGTGGTGAGCTCGTCGCAATTGACGCGCAAATTGAGGAAGATGCTCGCTGGGCGCCTCAAGAAATCCCACTGGATATCGTCTACGAAGATAGCGATATTTTGGTTATTAATAAACCCCGCGGTTTGGTGGTACACCCCGGCGCAGGTAATCCGGATGGTACTGTCCTGAATGCGTTGCTCTATTATTATCCAGAAATCGTTGATGTCCCTCGGGCGGGTATCGTACATCGTCTGGATAAAGATACCACTGGCTTGATGGTGGTCGCAAAAACGGTTCCGGCACAGACTCGTTTGGTCGAAGCGCTGCAAGCGCGTGAAATCACACGTGAATATGAAGCCGTTGCTATCGGCAATATGACTGCGGGTGGCCGTGTGGACGAACCGATTTCTCGTCACTCCACCAAACGCACCCATATGGCGGTGCACCCCATGGGCAAACCGGCAACCACTCACTACCGCATTATGGAGCATTTCCGTGCCCATACTCGTCTGCGCCTGCGCTTAGAGACGGGGCGTACGCATCAGATCCGTGTGCATATGTCGCATATTAACCATCCGCTGGTGGGTGATCAGCTTTATGGTGGCCGTCCGCGCCCACCAAGAGGGGCTTCTGACTCCTTTATCGCTATTTTACGCGGTTTTGATCGCCAGGCACTGCATGCAACCATGCTGCGTTTGTATCACCCCATCAGTGGCATTCAAATGGAATGGCATGCAGCATTACCAGAAGATATGGTTGAGCTGATTAATGCGCTGAAGGCCGATACCCTGGAATTCAAAGACCAGATGGATTGGTAATGAGCAAGCTGATACTCCCCGACTGGCCGATGCCTGCTGGTGTCAAGGCATGTAGCACGACTCGTCATGGCGGTATCAGCGCCTCGCCTTATGATTCATTAAACCTTGGCACTCATGTGGGCGATATCACTGCCAGTGTGGTTGCCAATCGCCAACGTTTGGTGGAACAGGCGGACTTGCCGCAAATGCCGGTCTGGTTAGAGCAGGTGCACGGTACTCGTGTCTTGCATCTGGACGGCAAGGCAATCTCTGATGTGCGGGCCGATGCGGTCTATAGCCGTGTCGCCGGGCAAGTTTGTGCAGTGATGACTGCCGATTGCCTACCCGTGCTATTTTGCTCATTAGCGGGTGATGAAGTTGCCGCCGCCCATGCCGGTTGGCGTGGTCTATGTGCTGGCGTCCTTGAACAGACGCTGGCGCAGTTCAAGGCGCCCCCCTCCTCTATTATGGCCTGGTTAGGCCCGGCGATTGGCCCACAACAGTTCGAAGTGGGAGAAGATGTCAAACAGGCGTTTAGCGCCCTTGATGTTCAATCCACGACTGCCTTTACCCCCTCCGGCTCCAAATATCTTGCGGATATCTATTTATTGGCTCGCTTGCGGCTACAGGCTGCGGGTATTCATGCTATTTATGGCGGCGATCGTTGTACTGTGAGTGAAAAACAGCAATTTTTCTCTTATCGGCGCGATGGGATCACTGGACGTATGGCAAGTTTAGTCTGGCTGATATAACCTATTGAATTAGGACGATCCGCTGACGCATAACGTATTACTTTAAATATAGTGTCAAAATAACCTTGAAAATTTGAGGGATGACCTCATCTAATCTCCAGTAGCAATTTTGACCAATATTGGAGGTGTTATGCGTCTGGATCGTCTTACCAGTAAATTCCAGCTTGCCCTCGCCGATGCCCAGTCTTTAGCACTTGGGCGCGACAATCAATTCATTGAACCAATACATTTGATGAGCGCACTGCTCAATCAGGATGGGGGAACGGTTCGCCCATTGTTGACCTCGGCGGGTATTAATGTCGCCACTTTGCGTAGCGAGATTGAGCAAGCTTTAGGTCGTCTTCCACAAGTTGAGGGCACCGGCGGTGATGTTCAACCATCAAATGAGCTGGTCCGGGTACTCAATCTTTGTGACAAATTAGCGCAAAAGCGCTCAGATAAATTTATCTCTTCAGAGCTGTTCGTTCTGGCAGCGCTTGAGGATCGCGGCACCTTAACTGACATGTTAAAGGCCGCGGGTGCAACAACTGACAATATAGATAAGGCAATTGAAAATATGCGTGGTGGTGACAAAGTCGATGACCAGGGGGCTGAAGACCAGCGCCAGGCATTGAAAAAATTCACTATCGACCTGACTGAGCGTGCGGAGCAAGGCAAGCTCGATCCGGTTATTGGCCGTGATGAAGAGATCCGCCGCACTATTCAGGTGTTACAGCGTCGTACCAAAAATAATCCGGTGCTAATCGGGGAGCCTGGTGTCGGTAAAACGGCCATCGTGGAAGGTCTGGCGCAACGTATCGTGAATGGCGAAGTGCCTGAAGGCTTGAAACATAAGCGCGTACTCTCATTAGATATGGGCGCACTGATTGCGGGTGCTAAATATCGTGGTGAGTTTGAAGAGCGCTTGAAAGGCGTGTTGAACGATTTATCAAAACAAGAAGGCAGTGTGATCTTGTTCATTGATGAATTGCATACCATGGTCGGTGCCGGTAAAGGCGATGGGGCAATGGATGCCGGCAACATGCTGAAACCGGCGTTAGCGCGCGGTGAATTACATTGCGTGGGTGCAACAACACTCGATGAGTATCGTCAGTATATAGAGAAGGATGCGGCGCTGGAGCGACGCTTCCAGAAAGTTTACGTTGCAGAGCCGAGCGTAGAAGACACCATTGCTATTTTACGTGGGCTGAAGGAGCGCTATGAGCTGCATCACCATGTGCAGATCACCGATCCGGCCATTGTTGCAGCGGCCACACTGTCGCACCGCTATATTGCGGATCGTCAGTTACCGGATAAAGCCATCGACCTTATCGATGAAGCGGGTTCCAGCATCCGTATGCAGATGGATTCAAAACCAGAATCTTTGGATCGATTGGAACGCCGAATTATACAGTTGAAGCTGGAGCAACAGGCGCTGAAGAAAGAGTCTGATGATGCCAGTAAAAAGCGGCTGGAGATGCTCAATACTGAATTAGAGCAGAAAGAGCGTGAATACTCTGAGCTGGAAGAGGAGTGGAAAGCTGAAAAAGCCTCACTCACCGGGACTCAGAATATTAAAACTGAGCTGGAACAAGCCAAAATCACCTTAGAGCAGGCGCGTCGTGTAGGTGATTTGGCGCGAATGTCAGAACTTCAGTACGGTAAAATTCCTGAGCTGGAAAAACAGCTGGCAGCGGCAACTGCGCTGGAAGGGAAAACCATGAAGTTGCTACGTAACCGCGTCACTGAGGTAGAGATTGCGGATGTGCTGGCCCGCTGGACCGGTATCCCGGTAGCCCGCATGTTGGAAAGTGAGCGAGATAAGTTGCTGCGCATGGAACAAGATCTCCATAAGCGGGTAATAGGGCAGGATGAAGCGGTTGAAGCGGTATCCAATGCTATCCGTCGTAGTCGCGCTGGGTTGTCAGATCCAAACCGCCCAATTGGCTCCTTCTTATTCTTAGGGCCAACCGGGGTGGGTAAAACCGAACTGTGTAAAGCGCTGGCAACTTTCTTGTTCGACAGCGACGATGCCATGGTGCGCATTGATATGTCCGAGTTTATGGAAAAACACTCTGTATCTCGGTTGGTGGGTGCGCCTCCGGGCTACGTTGGCTATGAAGAGGGGGGTTACCTGACGGAAGCGGTACGCCGTCGCCCTTATTCTGTGATTCTGCTGGATGAGGTAGAAAAAGCGCATCCAGATGTCTTCAACATACTCTTGCAGGTGTTGGATGATGGGCGCTTGACTGACGGGCAGGGTAGAACGGTCGATTTCCGTAACACTGTTGTTATTATGACCTCTAACCTAGGCTCAGATCTGATTCAGGAGCGTTTCGGCGAAAGAAGTTATGCCGAAATGAAAAATATGGTGATGGAAGTTGTTAGCCATCATTTCCGCCCTGAATTCATTAACCGTATAGATGAGGTTGTGGTCTTCCATCCATTGGGTCGAGCGCACTTGGCTTCAATTGCCAGCATCCAACTGGAGCGGTTGTACAAACGTCTGGAAGAGCGTGGCTACCAAGTCACTATTACTCAGCCTGCGTTGGAGTTCTTGGGCGAAGCTGGTTTCGACCCTGTCTATGGTGCACGTCCATTGAAACGTGCAATCCAGCAGGAGATCGAGAACCCACTGTCACAACAGATACTTTCTGGCAAATTAATACCGGGAGTACCTGTGACTCTGGATGTAGAAAATGGGCATATCATTGCCAAACAGTAATAGCTAATCCTTTGGGGGCGAGAAATCGCCCCCTTTTTGTTTTCTTTTTAATCGCATTCGGTGTTTTTGCCGCATTAATGAGCGGTTGAAAAGTTTTTTCACATTAGGGGTTGCAGCCTGTCAGGAACTCCCTAT